>NZ_JBEXGR010000010.1:28229-194016 GCF_040607415.1 Micromonospora sp. NPDC005291 | reverse complement strand
GGACGTCGGTGGGCGCGTCAGCGAGGTGACCGACACCCGCACGACCGTCACCGGGCTGGGCAACGGCCAGAACGTCACGGCCCCCCGCGCAACGGGGGGCGGGACGGCCGGGCCATGACGGTCGGAAGGGGGTGGACCGGTGAGTTCGAAGGACTGGATCGAGAAGGACTTCTACGCCGTGCTCGGCGTGGACAAGGCCGCCTCCGCGGATGACATCAAGAAGGCATACCGCAAGGTGGCCCGGGAGTCGCACCCGGACCACAACCCGGGCGACCCGAAGGCCGAGGAGCGGTTCAAGGCCGCGTCCGAGGCATACAACGTGCTGTCGGACACCGGCCGCCGCCGCGAGTACGACGAGCTGCGCTCACTGTTCGGCTCGGGCGCGTTCCGGCGTAACGCCCGGGGTGGGGGCCAGGCGGGTGGCGCGCCGTTCGACGTCTCCGACATGTTCGGTGGCGGGGGCGGCGACCGTCGCTTCGGCGGCACCGGCTTCCAGGACCTGTTCAGCTCCATCTTCACCGGTGGTCAGGGTGGTGGGCAGGCCGCGCAGCGCGGTCCGGCCCGTGGTCGGGACGTGGAGACCGAAGTGGCGCTGGACTTCGGTGACGCGGTGCGCGGGGTGACGCTGCCCCTGACGCTGCGCGCGCCGGGAGTCTGCGAGACCTGCCACGGCAACGGGGCCAAGCCCGGCACCCAGCCGCAAACCTGCCCGGTCTGCCACGGTGCTGGCGTGACCACCCGCAACCAGGGTTCGTTCAGCTTCTCCGAGCCGTGCCGCAACTGCCAGGGCGTCGGCACGGTGGTCGAGGAGAAGTGCCCGGAGTGCCACGGCAGCGGCGGTGTCACCAAGACCCGCACCATGAACGTGCGCTTCCCGGCCGGGGTGGCCGACGGCCAGCGCATCCGGCTGGCCGGGCGCGGTGAGCCGGGTGAGCGCGGCGGCCCGGCTGGTGACCTGTTCGTGCACGTCAAGGTTCGGCCGGACGAGCTGTTTGGGCGTACCGGTGACGACCTGACGCTGACCGTGCCGGTCACCTTCGCGGAGGCCGTGCTCGGCACGGACCTGCGGGTGCCCACGCTCGACGGCGCGGTGACCCTGCGGGTTCCGCCGGGCACGCCGAGCGGTCGGGTGCTGCGGGCCCGAGGCAAGGGTGTGGTCCGCCGTGACGGGCAGGCCGGTGACCTGCTGGTCACGTTGGACGTGGTGGTGCCGGCCCGGTTGTCGGACGAGGCGCGCACGGCGCTGGAGGCGTTCGCCGAGCAGAGTCCGCCGGCGGCCCGGGAACATCTCGATGCGCGGGTGCGTCGGGTCGGTTAGTCCGGTGGAATGGACGCGGAGGTGAGCGGGATGTCGGGCGACTTCTTCGGTTCAGGCGACCCTGCCTACGAGGCCAAGGTGCTGATGATCTCGGTTGCGGCCCGGATGGCGGGGATGCACCCACAGACCCTGCGCCAGTACGACCGACTGGGGCTGGTGCAGCCCGGCCGGGCCGCTGGAGGCGGGCGTCGGTACAGCGTCCGCGACGTGGTGTTGCTGCGCGAGGTGCAGCGGCTCAGCCAGGATGACGGGATCAACCTGGCCGGCGTCAAGCGGATCATCGGGCTGGAGCGGCTGCTGGAGCAGGCGCAGCAGCGGGTGGCCCGGCTGGAGGCGGAGCTGGATGCCGCGTACCACCGGGTTGCCGAGCTGGAGTCGCTGGCCCGCTTCCCGGGTCGGGATCTGGTGCCGACCAACCGCACCTCCACCGCGCTGGTGGTCTGGCGGCCTCGCCGTACACCCGATCGCTGACCTGCCGCTCGCCCGGTTCCGTTCCCTCGGCCCGGACCGCACCGGAATCCCGGCGCGGTCCGGGCCGGTTCGGTTAGCCTGTCAATACGGGTCCAATTAGCTCAATCCGGACTACCGGCATGGCGAGGGGGAGCGATGACGGAGCCGGCAAAGACGGTGGCCCAGCAGACGGAGGACCGGTTGGAAGACCTGGCCGAAACCGTCCGCGAGAAGTTCGAGAAGGTGACCGAGGGAACCTTCCGGGACCAGATCATCGCGGGCCGGTTCGCCGAACACGGCGACCACAAGGACCGGGCCGAGACGGAACGAAAGCAGGACTGACCGGTAGCCGACGTGCGGGCCGGGACCCACGGGGGGTCCCGGCCCGTTCGCCATCATGAGTGCGGGCCGGGACGCAGTGATCGCCAGGGCGGGGGTCCCGGCCCGTTCGCCATTCGTGAGTGCTGGCCGGGACGCGGTGATCGCCAGGGCCGGGACGCCTCAGCCGAGGCGGCGGTTCTCGCGGACCAGCCCGCCCTCGCACCAGTCCCGGTAGACGAAGAGGTCCGGTCGGGCCAGCAGCACCCGGCCGTTGTGCGCCCAGATCTTCATCAGCTCGTCGCCGTCACGCTCGGCCTGCTCGACGATCTTCCGGAAGCGGCGCTTGGGGTGGGCGCGGAAGTTCGTCCGGATGCCGTCGGCCGCGTAGATGTAGAGGCAGTGCAGCGCGAAACGCCGGGCCGGGCAGGTCGGATCCATCGCCAACTCAAAGAGTGTCAGCACCAGCCGGTCGCCGGAGACCAGCAGGTCCCAGTCGGGTGGCATCGAAGCCAACGGCACCGAATCGGGCTGGTATGCCCAAGCTCGCAACTCCGCCGGAGTTGGATCGACGGGGTTGGCGAAGCCGTGGAACGTCGACTCCTGCACGCTCACCGGCCAACCTTCCGCTCTCGCCCGCGTTGGCACTGGCTGCCTGCGGACCCTGGCTGCTGGGGCGAAACGGTAACCCGCCGTGGGGTGCTGCGGTAGTCCCTGTGGGGAGCAATTCAGCAACCGTTGGTCGGGGTTGGCAAAAAGAATGGTGGGACAGTTCTGCCCGCCGCCGCTGCCGTGCTGATGTGAGCCGCGGCAGCGGCGGCGACGCTTTAGTCCTGGATCGGAACCGGCACCGGCCGCTGGGCCGCCGCGCGGTTGCGCAGCCACCGCTTGAACCACGGGAAGTCGGGCAGCCGGGCCAGCATCGGCCCGGTCACCACGGTGATCAGGACGTACGCCGTGGCCAGCGCTGCCAACCGAGGCTCGACGCTCCCGGCGGCCACCGCGAGCCCCGCGATGACGATGGAGAACTCACCTCGGGGTACGAGTGCCAGGCCGGCCCGCCATCGACCGGGTTCCGCGATGCCGACCCGGCGGGCCGCGAGGTAACCGGTGAGCGTCTTCGTCGCCATGGTGACCACGGCCAACGCGAGCGCCGGCAGCAGCACCGGCGGGATGTCCCGTGGGTCGGTGACCAGGCCGAAGAAGACGAAGAACACCGCCGCGAACAGGTCCCGAAGCGGGGACAGCAACTCGGTCGCGTGGTGCGCCACCGGACCGGAGAGCGCTATGCCGACCAGGAACGCGCCGACCGCCGCCGACACCTGCAGCTTCGCCGCGAGGCCGGCGATCAGCAAAGTCAGACCGAGTACGCCGAGCAGCAGCGCCTCCGGATCCTTCGCCGACAGTGCGGACGAGATCAGGTGGCCGTACCGGATGGCGAGCACCAGCACGAGCAGCACCGTACCCACGGCGATGGCGAGTGCGATGCCGCCACCCAGGAGACCGGTGCCGGCCAGCACGGCGGTGACCAGCGGGAGGTAGAGCGCCATCGCCAGGTCCTCGATCACCAGGACCGAGAGGATCACCGGGGTTTCCCGGTTACCGAGTCGTCCCAGGTCGGCGAGGACCTTGGCGATCACCCCGGAGGAGGAGACCCAGGTGATGCCGCCGAGCACCAGGGCGGCCACCCAGTCCCAGCCGAGCAGCAGGGCGAACCCGGCGCCGGGCAGCGCGTTGAGCACGCCGTCGATCAGCCCTGCCGGGGCCGCCGAGCGCAGGTTGCCGACCAACTCGTTGGCCGAGTATTCCAGGCCGAGCATGACCAGCAGCAGGATGACGCCGATCTCGGCGCCGACCGCGAAGAACTCCTCGCTGGCGGCGAGCGGAAGCAACCCGCCGTGGCCGAACGCCAGCCCGGCGAACAGGTAGAGAGGGATCGGTGAGAGGCCTACCCGACGGCTGAGCCGGCCGAGGACGCCAAGCAGCAGCAGCAGCGCGCCGACTTCGACGAGCAGAGTGGTGGAATCGTGCATCCGCCTCAGCCGTCCGGGTCACTGTCGGCGAGGATGGCGGACACGCCGTCGAGACCCCTGCGGGTCCCGACGACGACCACCACATCGCCGGCCGCGAAGCGGAAGGAGGGGAGTGGCGAGACGATCACTTCGCCTTCGCGCAGCACCGCCACGATGGAGGCGCTGGTTCGAGTACGCGCCTTCGTGTCGCCAAGTTTGCGGTTGACGTACGGCGATCCCGCCGTGATGGCGATCTGTTCGGTGAGCAGACCGGCGGCCTGTTCGCGGAGCCCGGAGAGCTGACCGAGCATCAGCGACGCGCCGAGGATGTCGGCGAGAGCCTCCGCCTCGTCGTCGGTCAGCGGGATGTCCGCCTGGCAGGCGTCGGGATCGTCGGGGTCGTAGAGGACAAGATCACGGCGGCCATTGCGGTGGGAGACCACGCCCAGGCGGCGTCCGGACTCCGTCACCAGATCGTGGCGTACCCCGATCCCGGGTAAGGCGGTCTGCTCGACACGTACTCGCACCCGCTAAGGCTACCGCTTCGTGAATGAAAGCTGGATCTTGGCTGAACCGGGCCCCTTCGGGGCTGGTCAGGCCGGGTCCCGAGGCGTGATCCACTCCATATCGCCGATGTGGGGGTATCCGAGCCGGCGGATACCCCCACATCGGCGATGTCGTGTCCATCAGCGAAGACTGGCGAAGAACTCGCGGATGTCGTTAGCCAGGACGTCGGTGGCCTGGTGGGCGGCGTAGTGACCGCCGACGTCACCGCGGCCCTCGACGTCCGTCTCGTACGCCGTCCACCGGACGATGTTCGCGTGGTCCCGGTCGGCGAAGCGGCGGATGGACTGGAAGTCGCCGGGGAACATGGCCAGCGCGGTCGGCGCGTTGGTCGGCTCGCTCGGCGCCTGGCCGGCGTGCGCGTCCTCCCAGTAGAACCGGATCGCCGAGGCTGCCGTGCCGGTGAACCAGTAGAGCGCCACATTGGCCAGGACGAACTCGACGTCCAGGCTCTCGTCGAAGAGTTGGGCGTTCCAGGCGAGCAGCCCGACCGGGGAGTCGGCCAGCGCGAACGCCAGGGTCTGCGGCTGCTGGCTGTGCACCTGGTTGAAGGAGAACTTGTTCTCGTAGAACCACTGGAGGTGCTCGAGCGCCGCCTGATCCGCCTCGGAGAGCTCCGCGAACTCGGCCGGGTCGCCCGAGGGGAACGAGAAGAGCTGGGTGACGTGTACGCCGAGCACGTGCTCCGGATCGACCCGGCCCAACTCCGGCGCGATCATCGAGCCGGCGTCGTTGCCGATCGCGCCGTAGCTGTCGTACCCCAGTCGGTTCATCAGCTCGGCCCAGGCGCGGGCGGTGCGGTGCCGGTTCCAGCCGGCGCTGCGGGTCGGGCCGGAGAACCCGAAGCCGGGCAGCGAGGGGATGACCACGTGGAAGGCCGGCGCGTCCGGGTCGGTCGGCTCGGTGAGCGGGGCGATCACGGCCAGGTATTCCAGCACCGAGCCCGGCCAGCCGTGGGTGAGCACCAGCGCGGTGGCGTCCGGGCGGGACGACCGGACGTGCAGGAAGTGGATCTGCTCGCCGTCGATCTCGGTGACGAACTGCGGGTGGGCGTTCAGTCGGGCCTCGACGGCCCGCCAGTCGAACCCGTCCCGCCACCGGTCGGCGAGGGCGCGCACCCGGTCGTTGCTCATTCCGTACGTGTCGCCCGCGCCGGGCAGGTCGGCGGGCCAGATCGTCCGGTCCAGTCGGTCGGCCAGGTCGTCGAGGGCGGTCTGGGGGATCTCGACGCGGAACGGGCGGATCGGGGTGCCGGTCATCTCGGAGCTCCTTCGGAACGGAATGTTTCGTTCTGCAATCAAGATAGCAGACCGGAACGATCCGTTCCACTGCTAATCTGGAGTCATGCCGACTCCCCCCGGAAAGACCGACGCTCCGCTGACCGGTCGCCGCGCCCAGGCCGCCCGCAACAACGAGGTCATCCTCGAAGCCGCCCGCGCGGTCTTCCTGGACGACCCGAAGGCGCCCATCGCCGCCGTCGCCGAACGCGCGGGCGTCGGCATCAGTGCCCTCTACCGGAGGTACGCGGGCAAGGAGGACCTGCTGCGCCAGCTCTGCCACGACGGGCTGCGCCGCTACATCGAGGAGGCCGAACTGGCCCTCGCCGAGCCGGACGACTGGACCGCGTTCGCCGGCTTCCTGGCCCGGGTGGTCGACGCCGACGTGCACTCGCTCACCGTCCATTTGGCCGGCACCTTCACCCCGACCGAGGAGATGGGCCAGGCCGCGATGCGCTCCAACGAGCTGGCCACGGTGCTGTTCGAGCGTGCGCACGCCAGCGGACGCCTGCGCCCGGACGTGGTCCTGCAGGACCTGGGGCTGGTGCTGGAGGCGTGCGCCGCGGTGCGCGTACCCGATCCGGAGCGGACCGGGCAGTTGCGGAGCCGTCAGCTCGCGGTGTTGCTGGCGGGCCTGTCGACGGCGCCGGCTGCGGACCCGCTGCCCGGCCCGCCCCCGGCGGCGGGGGAGTTCGACTGGCGGTGGCGCCGCCGAGAGTGATGGGCGTCACAGCGTTAAGGTTGAGCGGAATACGCTCAACTCTGGTTGTGTCCAACCCAATGGACAACGCCGATCCGGGGGAGCCCATGAACACCGAAAGACTCACCACCAAGAGCCGTGAAACCATCACCGGCGCCGTCGCGCTGGCCAACCAGCGTGGTCACGCCACCGTCGAGCCCTGGCACCTGCTGCTGGCACTGCTGGACACCGACGGCTCGACTGCCACCGGTCTGCTGCGCGCCGTCGGGGCCGACCCGGCCGAGCTGCGCGGGGCCGCCCAGCGCGCGGTCGACGCCCTCCCGGCCGCCCGCGGCTCCAGCATCGGCGAGCCGACGTTGGCCCGCGAGTTCGTCAACGCCATCGGTGCCGCCGAGCAGATCGCCCGGCCGTTGGGCGACGAGTACACGTCCACCGAGCACCTGCTCGCCGGCCTGGCCCGGGTGGGCGGCGCGGTGTCCGGTGCGCTGAAGGCCGCCGGTGCCACCGAGGAGGCCCTGGTCGCGGCCTTCCCAACCGTCCGGGGCGGTGACCGCCGCGTCACCACCGCCGACCCGGAGCAGACCTACCAGGCCCTGACCAAGTACGGCGTCGACCTCACGGCCAGCGCCCGGGACGGCAAGATCGACCCGGTCATCGGCCGCGACTCGGAGATCCGCCGCGTCATCCAGGTGCTGTCCCGGCGTACCAAGAACAACCCGGTGCTGATCGGCGAGCCCGGCGTCGGCAAGACCGCGATCGTCGAGGGCCTGGCCCAGCGGATCGTCACCGGCGACGTGCCCGAGTCGCTGCGCGACAAGAAGTTGATCTCACTGGATCTCGGCGCGATGGTCGCCGGCGCGCAGTACCGCGGGCAGTTCGAGGAGCGGCTGAAGTCCGTACTGGAAGAGATCAAGAACTCCAACGGGCAGGTCATCACGTTCCTCGACGAGCTGCACACCGTCGTCGGCGCCGGTAAGGGCGAAGGCTCGATGGACGCCGGCAACATGCTCAAGCCGATGCTGGCCCGCGGTGAGCTGCGGATGGTCGGTGCCACCACGCTGGACGAGTACCGCGAGCACATCGAGAAGGACCCGGCGCTGGAGCGTCGCTTCCAACCGGTGCTGGTCGGCGAGCCGACGATCGAGGACACCATCGGCATCCTGCGGGGGCTCAAGGAGCGCTACGAGGTGCACCACGGCGTACGGATCACCGACGCCGCGCTGGTCGCCGCCGCGACACTGTCGGACCGCTACATCACCGAGCGGTTCCTCCCGGACAAGGCGATCGACCTGGTCGACGAGTCCGCGTCCCGGCTCCGGATGGAGATCGACTCCCGTCCGGTCGAGGTGGACGAGATCGAGCGCGCGGTCCGCCGGCTGGAGATCGAGGAGATGGCACTGGCCAAGGAGCCGGACGCGGCCTCCGCCGAGCGGCTGGAGCGGCTGCGTAAGGAGCTGGCCGACAAGCGCGAGCAGCTCACCGTGCTCTCCGAGCGCTGGCAGACCGAGAAGAGCCACATCACCAAGCTCTCCACGGCCAAGGAGGAGCTGGAGCGCCTCGGCGGCGAGGCGGAGCGTGCCGAGCGCGACGGTGAGCTGGAGCGCGCAGCCGAGCTGCGCTACGGCCGGATCCCCGCGCTCAAGGTGGAGCTGACGCGGGCCGCGGAGGAGCTGGCCCAGCTCCAGGCCGATGGCGCGATGCTCAAGGAGGAGGTCGGCGCCGACGACATCGCCGCCGTGGTCGCCTCCTGGACCGGCATCCCCGCCGGTCGCCTCCTCGAGGGCGAAACGGTCAAGCTGCTGCGGATGGAGGAGTCGCTGGGCGGCCGGGTGGTCGGCCAGGCCGAGGCGGTCGGCGCGGTCTCCGACGCGGTACGCCGTGCCCGAGCCGGCATCGCCGATCCGGACCGCCCGACCGGCAGCTTCCTCTTCCTCGGCCCCACGGGCGTCGGCAAGACGGAGCTGGCCAAGGCCCTCGCCGAGTTCCTCTTCGACGACGAGCGGGCGATGGTCCGCATCGACATGAGCGAGTACGGCGAGAAGCACTCGGTCGCTCGCCTGTTGGGTGCCCCGCCCGGCTACGTCGGCTACACCGAGGGTGGGCAGCTCACCGAGGCGGTGCGCCGTCGGCCGTACTCGGTGGTTCTGCTGGACGAGGTGGAGAAGGCCCACCCAGACGTCTTCGACGTGCTGCTCCAGGTGCTCGACGACGGCCGGCTCACCGACGGCCAGGGCCGCACGGTGGACTTCCGGAACGCGATCCTGATCCTCACGTCCAACCTCGGTTCGTCGGTCATCAGTGACCTGACGCTGGCCGATGAGCAGCGCCGGGAGGGTGTCCTCGCAGTGGTCCGGTCGCACTTCAAGCCGGAGTTCCTCAACCGGCTGGACGACATCGTGGTCTTCGCCTCGCTGCACGGAGACGATCTGCGCTCGATCGTCGACCTCCAGCTGGAGCGGATGCGGCGACGGCTGGCCGACCGCAGGCTCGGCCTGGAGATCACCGATGCCGCTCGGGGTTGGCTGGCCGAGCACGGCTACGATCCGATCTACGGCGCCCGCCCGCTACGCCGCCTGGTTCAGACCGCCATCGGCGACCAGCTCGCGAAGGCCCTCCTCTCCGGCCAGATCAGAGACGGCGAAACGGTGAAGGTAGATCTGGCCCCCGAAACCAACACCCTGGCGGTAACCCCCGCCTGAACGCGGTGACCCCCGGTCCCTCACCCCACACCCGCAAAGTTGATCATGAAGTTATTGTTCGGCCGCCCGGCGTGTCGGGACAATAACTTCATGATCAACGGGGTCGAAGTGGCGTCGGCGGGGAAATGGTGGGGGCATGTTTGGTATCGGGAAGAAATGGGAGCGGGAACTGGGCGCTGCCGTCGACGAGTTGGTGGCCGCTGACACGCTTGCCTTTGGTGGGGTGGGGATCGCTGGCGCGACCCTGCCGGTGACCGAGGCGTACCACCGGGTCGAGGCCGCACTCGACGACCACCCTGAGGAAGTACGCCGGCAGCTCGAACGGGTGCTGGCCGACGGCACACCCGCTGGTCGGGCGTACGCGGCCACGCTGCTGGAGCGGATCGACCCGGCGGCGGCCCGAGCGGCCTGGACATCACTGCGGGACGACCCGAGCGAATTCACCACATTCGTCGGCTGCGTGATGGACCGCGAAACTCTCGGGCACTACGCCAGCCAGCGGCTCGCCGCGGCGTGATCAATGTCCTGGCACCGGGCGAACCAACGCACACCGGGCCGTCCACAGTGCAGCCGTGCACGCCGGGCGACGCCACCGGTGCCGTCGGTAGCTGAGCTGTCGGTCACGGTACGGGTCCCGCAGGTGCCGAAGGTTGTTACCGTCTGCGCCGACGTACCTGGGGGGATGGTCGGGTGGGCGGGTCAGTGACGTACCTGGTGGCGGCGATTGCCGTACTCGCGGTGGTCGTGGTCGTGATCGTCGTGCGGGCCCGGCGGCGGGCGGCGGCACGGCCCGACGGCACGCTGCCAACCGCACT
The DNA here is from genome assembly GCF_040607415.1 of Micromonospora sp. NPDC005291. NCBI lineage: Bacteria > Bacillati > Actinomycetota > Actinomycetes > Micromonosporales > Micromonosporaceae > Micromonospora > Micromonospora sp. NPDC005291. The sequence continues at coordinate 183,863 of NZ_JBEXGR010000010.1, read as the reverse complement.
GCCGGCGCGCGACGACCCGCTCCGCCTGGCCCCGGGCGACCGCGTGCGGATCCGCGAGCGGGAGTACGCGGTGAGCGGCACGATCCGCCTCGTCGAGGGCGACTGGAGTTGGGTGCAGCACCTGCTCGACGACGAGTCCGGCACCCGCCACCGGCTCTCCGTCGAGGACGGCCCCGAAACGGAGCTGGTGTTCTGGACAGCCGAGCCCGGCGCGACCGTCACCCCGGGCGCCCCGACCATCGACCTCGGCGGGCGGCGCTACACCTGGGCCGAGACCGGGCAGGCGCGCTACACCGCCACCGGGGAGACCGGGCTTCCGTCGGCCGGGACCATGCGCTACCACGACTACCAGTCCGGTGGCGCCGCGCGGCTCTCCTTCGAGGCGTACGGCGAAGAGGGCTGGAGAGTCGCCCGCGGCAACCGGCTCGACCCCGTTGACCTGACGATCCGTCCCACGTCCCAGGGCCGCTGAGCCGGACCGGGTGGGCGCGCCGGACTCACCACGGCATGCCGAACTGGCAGGTTGTCGATACGGTGTGGGCGCGATCTTAGGGAAGGAGAATCGTGGTCGATTCCCAGAGCACGCCGGCCCGTCAGCGGCCATCCATTGTGTCGATTTCCAGCTATCTGCTCTTCCTGTTCCTGGCGTGCCAGGTGATCAGTCTGATCATCACGCTCAGCACCATCGGCAAGACGCGTGAGGCGCTCCGCGACGCGTACGCGGACAGCACCGTTGAGGGTGCAGACCAGGTGGCGGACGTCTTCTTCGCGGTCGGCCTCGGCAGCAGCGTCCTGCTGCTGCTGCTCGCGATCGTGCTGGGCGTCCTGGCCCTGTTCAACAACCAGGGCCGCAACGGTGCCCGGATCACCACCTGGATCGTCGGCGGCATCATGGTCTGCTGCACGGGTGGTGGCCTGCTCAGCGGCGCGGCCGGCAGCCTCACCACCGGTGGGGAGACGGGTAGCAATGGGCCGAGCAGCGAAGAGGTCCAGCGCCGGCTGGAGGAGGCTCTGCCCTCCTGGGTCACCCCGGTCAGCCTCCTGCTCGGTGTGATCAGCCTGATCGCGTTGCTCGCGGCGCTGATCCTGCTGGCGCTGCCGAAGGCCAACGCGTTCTTCCGCAAGCCCACCGCGGCCTGGGAGCCGCCGACCCCGGGCGCCAGCTACCCGGGGTACCCGCAGGCTCCGGGTCAGCCTGGCTACCCGCAGTCGGCCGGTGAGCCGGGCTATCCGTCGAGTGGGGAGCCGAGCTACCCGCCGCCACCGGCCGCGAACAGGCCGGACGACACGCCGCCGGCGGACCGGCCCGGGTCAACCCCGCCGTCGACGAGTTGACCGCTCGATAACCACGACGCCGACGATCCCTCCGAGTAGGTTGCAACCCGACGCCTACCGGAGGGATTCGTCGTGTCGTACCCGGAATCGGCACCGGCCCGCCGGCCCGCCGTCGTCCTGTTCGCCGTAACCGTGCTGGTGGTGATGGCGGTCGCCGCGCTCGCGTACACCGTGGTCGACCTGGTGGTGCTGGGCGGAACGGTCGACGCCTTCCGCGCCGCCGCTCGCGATACCTCAGCGAGCTCCCAGGAGATCGACGAGGTGGTCACCCTGCTCCGCGCGTCCGCGGTGCTGTCGGCGGTGGTGGCTGCGCTCTCCGCGCCGGTGCTCGCCGGCCTGGCCATCGGGCTGCTGGCCGGTCGCAACGGCGCCCGGGTGGCCACCTGGGTGGTCAGCGGGCTCGGCCTGCTCGCTGGCTGTTGCAGCGTGGCAGTGCTCGTCGGCGAACGGGCCGCGCCACTGCAACTGGGCGCCGGCGAGCAGGCTCTCGCCGAGCTGCTGGGCCTGATCGGCGACGCGTACCCATCGTGGTGGATTCCCCTCAACGCAGGGCTTTCCGTCGGGCAGGGGCTCGGTTACCTTGTAGTAGCTTTGCTGCTGGCCCTGCCGGCGGCAAACGCCTGGTTCAGTCGCCACCGCTCGACCGCGCCGACCATGCCATCCGCACCGCCCGCGTTCACGCCTGCTCCGCACCAGCCGTCGTCGGCACCGCCCGCGCCCCCGTACCCGCCCAGGTGAGGACCGCCCCGTGACGCTCGACCCCTCGGCTGCCGAGCGCCGAGCCCTGATCACCGGGGCCACGGCCGGCATCGGCGCGGCGTTCACCCGGCGGCTGGCCGCCGACGGCTGGAGTCTGGTGCTGGTCGCCCGCGACGCGGCCCGGCTGACCGAGATGGCCACCGAGTTGGGTTCCACGTACGGCCGCGAGGTGGAGACGATCCCGGCGGATCTGTCCACCGACGACGGCTGCGCGATCGTGGAGAAGCGGCTCGCCGACGGCAGCCCCGTGCACCTGCTGGTCAACAACGCCGGGATCAGCCTGAACAAGCCGTTCCTGCGCTCCACGGCAGAGGACGAGGCGCGCCTGTTGCGGCTCAACGTGCACGCGGTCATGCGGCTGACCCTGGCGGCGCTGCGACCGATGACCGAACGCCGAAATGGGGCAGTGATAAATGTCTCTTCGGTCGCCGGATTCGGCACGGCGATGCCCGGGTCGACCTACTCAGCCAGCAAGGCGTGGGTCACCAACTTCAGCGAGTCCGTCGGCCAGTCGGCGCGGCCGTTCGGCGTCCGGGTGATGGCCCTCTGCCCCGGCTACACCCGCACGGAGTTTCACCAGCGGGCCGGCATCAACATGTCCAAGATGCCAGAGTGGCTGTGGCTGCGGGCCGAGGATGTGGTCGACGAGGCCCTGCGTGACCTGCGAAAAGGCAAGATGGTCAGCGTCCCGGCGTGGAAGTACAAGGTGGTCGTTGCCGGCATGCGGCACGCCCCGCGCCGGCTGCTCCAGGCGGTCGCGCGGGACACCCGCGGTCGCGTCGGTCGCGACGAGCGCTGAGCCTCGACCGGCACACCGGTCCCGGGGGATCGCTGGCGCGCCATTGGCGCCCCGCTACCAAGCCAGTCGCTGAGCGTAGTCGAACATCGCCAACCATCGGTCCCCCGCGGGGCTGATCAGGGTGGACCCCACACGCGGCGTTCAGACTTGCGCAGTAACCTCTATCGCCATGGGGGACCACGACGACCTGCGTAAATTCATTACCGACCTGGCTGTAGTCCACGGACGGGTCGTGCTCTCCTCGGGGCGTGAGGCAGACTGGTACGTGGATCTGCGGCGCGTCACGCTCCATCACCGGGCCGCTCCTCTGGTCGGCCGGGTGTTGCTCGACCTCACCGCCGACATGGAGTACGACGCTGTCGGCGGCCTCACCCTGGGCGCGGATCCTGTCGCGCTCTCGATGCTGCATGCCGCCGCTCCGACCGGCCGGGCCCTGGACGCCTTTGTGGTGCGCAAGGCGGGCAAGGCGCACGGTTTGCAGCGGCGAATCGAGGGACCGGAGGTGGCCGGCCGTCGGGTGTTGGCGGTGGAGGATACGTCCACGACGGGCGGAAGTGTTTTGACCGCTGTCGAGGCGCTTCGTGAGGCCGGGGCGGAAGTCGTGGGCGTGGCGGTTATTGTTGATCGAGGCGCCGGCGACGCGGTGCGAGCCGCCGGATTGCCGTACCGGGCGGCCTATACGTTGGCTGACCTCGGCCTTGTGGCGTAAAAGTTTGCCGATTCGGATCTGCTGATATGCAGGCGGATCGATGCTGCTGGTGGAAGGATGGAATACGTGGGAACTGCGTTGGCCGAAATGACTATGCCTCAGATCTCGCCGCTAAACGGCGAGCCGATCGAACGTGCCGATGCCGAGCGTCTCGCGGGGGTCCTCAAGGCCCTTGCTGATCCTGCTCGGTTGCGGCTGCTCAGCCTGATCCAGTCGGCCCCCGAGGGCGAGGCGTGCGTCTGTGACCTGACGGCGCCGCTCGGCCTCTCTCAGCCGACGGTCAGTCATCACCTGCGTATCCTCACCGAGGCTGGCTTGCTGCAGCGGGAGAAGCGCGGTGTCTGGGCGTACTACAGCCTGGTCCCGAGTGCGATCGCGACGATCGCCGACCTGCTGACCCCGCCGCGTAAGCGGGCCACCAAGAAGGCCCGCTGAAGTAGCACTACACGCCGTCCCGAGCCGGGGCGGCGTCCGGTGGCGAGCCAGGGGTGGCGCCACCGGTGGGTTACACCTGCTCGTCCCCGGCCGCACCGCCGGAGGCCGGGTCCGACATGCCGATGGCCGACCCCCACACGAGGGGGCCGGCCATCGTCGTACCCGGCGTTCAGCGGTCCTGGCCGTGCTCCGGGTGCTGGCGGCCGTGCTGGTGTCCGTCGTGGTCGAACGCCTCGCGGGCCGCGTCCACCGCACCAGCGGCGCTGGCCGCCGCGACCACCGCGACCGCCTCGCCGCGCTTACGAGCCCGCCGGTCGCGGAGGAACTCGAAGAAGATCGGCAGCACCGAGATCACGATGATCAGGGCCACCACCGGCAGGATGTAGTGGTCGATCTTGTCGCCGATGGCCTGGTAGATCTGCTCGGCCAGCAGGTAGCCGATCAGCAGGATGCCGTCCACCCAGAGCACCGCACCGACGATGTTCCAGAGCAGGAACTTCCGGGCCGGCATGCCGAGCGCGCCCGCGACCGGGTTGAGGAACGTCCGGACGATCGGGATGAAGCGCGCCAGCACCACGGCCTTCGCCGGCCCGAACTTCTGGAAGTAGTACTCGGCCTTCTCCACGTACTCCTTCTTGAAGAGCCGGGAGTTCGGCCGCTCGAACATCGGCCGGCCATACCGCGCGCCGAGCCAGTGCCCCAGCTGGGCGCCGACAACCGCGCAGATCGGCCCGCCGATCAGGAGGCCGGCCAGGGAGAGCCGGGTACCGTCGCCGAAGATCGCGTCCGCCACCGGCGACGAGGCCACCCCGGCGAGGAACAGCAGCGAGTCGCCAGGGAAGAAGAAGCCCACCAGCAGGCCGGTCTCGGCGAAGAGGATTACCCACACACCGATCAGCCCGAAGGTCTGCAACAGATCCTTGGGATCGAGCGGGTTCAGGGCGACGCTCTCCACGAGAGCGCGGGTCTTCTCAGCTGTGTCCACGGCCACAAAGGGTACCGAAGCTCAGGTCCCGTGCCGCGCCGGACTGGCCCCTCACCACCCGCAGGCGTATTGCCACCCGTGGTGGGTCCCAACGACGGTGCCCCGCCGACCAGGATGGTCGGCGGGGCACCGGTGGTGCGGGGTGGATCAGGCGACGAAGCGGGTCCGGCGGCGCTTGGTTACCAGGTAGCCGCCGACGCCTGCGGCGAGCAGCAGCGCGCCGAGGCCGGCGATCAGGCCGGTGGACTGGCCGGTGACCGGCAGACCGCCGCCGTCACCGCCGCCCTCACCGCCGCCGTCCTGGCCGCCGCCCTGGCCCGTGGCCGCGTTCACCAGGATCTTGGCGATGTCGTTGGCCGGCTTCAGGTCGGCGTAGAAGCCGCCCTCGCACTCGCACGGCACGTTGACCTTTACCGCGCCGCTCGCGTTGGCGATGACCTTGTCGATCCGGAGCTTGAACTCGCCGGTCAGCTCCTCGCCGGCTGGCGCGAACGGACCCGGGTAGCAGCGGTACTCGGCGGCACCGGGGGTGCCCGCCTCCTGCCACTCGGCGTCGTTGCCGGTACGCGGAGCGCACTCCAGCGGCACTTCAACGGCGGTGGTACCGGTCGGCACCGTCACGTCGACGAACGTCACGTCGGAGTCGGTACGGAGATGGTCCAGGGTTGCCGGGCCGTTGTTGCGGAAGCCGAGCGCGGCGGTCAGCACCGCACCCTTCTTACCGGTGAGCGTGGCACCGACGGCCTCCAGGTCGGCCCCGTTCTTGCCGGTGACGTCGACATGCAGCTCGCCGAAGTTGTTGTTGGGGTCGGTGTCGGTCTGAACGGAACGGGCCTTCCGGGCGGCGGAGACCGCGTCCAACGACAGCGTCTTACCGGTGCCGCGGCGGGCCTTCTCAGCACCGGCCTCCTCGCGGATGCCCAGGAGGTCCTCGAAGTCAGCCGGGGTCATGAACCAGGCGGAGCTGTACTCGCTGCCCGGCGCGTAGGTGTCGGTGGCCAGTTCGTAGTTGAGGGTCGCCGTCGCACCCCCGGAGACGGGGATCTTCTCGTCGAACTCGCAAGCGAACAGGAAGTCATCGGCGTAGAGGCAGTTGTCGAACCGCTCCTTGGTCCGGATGCCGTAGTCGGTGTCGAACAGTGCCACGACACCATCGACCTCGGTCGTGCCGGCGTTGAACACCGTCAGAGGGGCCTGGAACTTGCCGCCTGGTGCTGCGGTCACCGTGGTCGCCGGCCCGGCCTGCAGGTCGACGCCCTCGCCGACCCGGAGCCGGGAGGCGTAGCTGGCGATCTCCTTGTCGGCGGTCTTGAGGCTGATCTTCAGCTCGCCGGCGTCACCGGTGGCCGCCTTGTCGGTCGGCGCGATGACGACCTCGCCGAAGAAACCGCCGTACAGCTCGTCGACGGTGACCGGGAAGTTCTCGCGGCAGAGCAGAACGCCCTCGCCGTCTGCGGTGCAGTCGTTGCCGTTCTGGCCGGCCAGCGTGATCTTGCCAGTCATGCTGCGGTAGTCGTAGCGAACCGAGACCTCGTTGAGCACCGTGGACTCGTTGCTGTACAGGGACGGGGAACGCACCACGCCAGGCGAATCGGCGGCGACGGTGACGTCCTGGAAGTACAGGTCGAACTCGGCCGCAGGGGCGGCGACGGCGGGACTGGCGGAGGCGGCGACGAACGCGCCTGCTACGCCCAGTCCGGCGAGCCACCGCCGGGTGGAGTGGGTGAGCATGGGGGAATTCCTCCAAGTGGGAGATCAGGTGCAGCTTGCGGATCCTAAGGAATTACTAAGGCTGCCGTCGACCTGAAAGCTGCTCATCTATGAAGACGACCTGAAAGGTTGATCGCCGTCACCGCCAACGTTCGGTCTGGCTGCATCCCTGATGCCTGCCCGCCCGCTGGCGCATTGCCCGCGTCGTGGGGTTCCAATGACGGTGCCCCGCCGACCAGGATGGTCGGCGGGGCACCGGTGGTGCGGGGTGGATCAGGCGACGAAGCGGGTCCGGCGGCGCTTGGCCACCAGGTAGCCGCCGACGCCTGCGGCGAGCAGCAGCGCGCCGAGGCCGGCGATCAGGCCGGTGGACTGGCCGGTGACCGGCAGACCGCCGCCGTCACCGCCGCCCTCACCGCCGCCGTCCTGGCCGCCGTCCTGGCCGCCGCCCTGGCCGGTGGCCGCGTTCACCAGGATCTTGGCGGTGTCGTTGGCTGGCTTCAGGTCGGCGTAGAAGCCGCCGTCGCATTGGCAGGGCACGTTGATTTTGACGGTGCCGGTGTCGTTGAGGACGACCTTGTCGATCCGAAGCGTGAAGTCGGCGGCTTCCTGGTCGCCGGCCTTGATGAACGGCGTCGGGTAGCAGCCGTAGACCCGGCCACCCGGCTCGCCCCACTCGCCCCATTCCTCACCGTTGACCGGGGCGCAGAAATCCGGAGCCGCCACGACGGTGGTGTTCGTCGGGATCTCCACGCTCATGTGGGTGACCGCAGAGCCGCCGCGGCTGTAGTCCAGCGTTGCCGGGCCGTTGTTGCGGAAGCCGATGGTGACATCGACCCTATCGCCCTTCTTGCCTGAGGCGCTGTCGCCGATCGCCTCGAGGTCGGTGCCGTTCTTACCGGTCACGGTGACTTCGAGGGAGGACCAGTTGTTCTCCGGCTCCGTGTCAGCTTGATAACCGCGGGCTCCGGCCTTCGTGCCGAGCTCGGCGAGGGTCAGTTTCCCGTCGGTCCCCGGCTTACCTGCCGAGACACCCTCGCTGTCCAGGTACGCGTCGAAGTCCTCGAACTCCGCGGGCGTCATCCAGACGATCTCGCCGTACTGGGAGCCCGGAGCGTACGTGTCCTTTCCGAGCTGGTAGCTGAGGTCGACGCCGTAGGTGGCACCCGGCGCGAGGTTCTCGCCGAAGTGGCAGCTGCGTAGTTGGTCGTCCACATAGGTGCAGTTGTTGTAGTGCTTCTCGGCACGGATGCCGTGGTCGTTGTAGAAGAAGACGCTCGCGCCCGTGGCGACCGTCTCACCGGCGTTGCTGATCGTGAGGGCGGAGGTGAACTTCTCGCCGGGTGCCGCTGACACTTCCGCAGCGGGTCCGGCAGCGAGGTCGACACCCTCGCCGACACGGATCGTGGCATCGTGGCTGACGGCTTCGAGACCTGCGGCGCTGAGCGTCGCTTTGACGGTGCCCGTATCCCCGTCCTTCGCGCTGTCGGTGGGCGCGATGACGACGGGGAAGATGCCGGCAAGGCCCCACTCATCCAGACCGACCTCCCACGGCGCGGTGCAGAGCAGGACGCCCTTTTCCGGTGTGGTGCATTCGGTCGACGTCTCTGCGTCCTCCGCGAGGGTGACCTTGTCGGCCAGGCTGCGGTAGTCGTAGCGCACGGTGAGATCGCGGAGCACCACCGGGGCGCTGCTGTAGATGGTCGCGGACTCGACCTTGCCGGCCGAGTCGGCGGCGATGGTCGTGTTGCCGAAGTAGACGCCCAACTCGAGGGGCGCTTCCTCGGTGGCGGCGATGGCCGGACTGGCGGAGGCGGCGACAAACGCGCCTGCTACGCCCAGTCCTGCGAGCCAACGCCGGGTGGAGTAAGTGAGCATAAGGGGGTTCCTCCAGTGAGGGATCCAGGTGGAGCCTGCGGATCCTAAGGAACCACCAAGGTTGATCACCGCCCCGAAGTGCCGCCCATCAATGAAGACGAACCGAAAGGTTGATAAGCGTCACCGCAACGTTCGGTGCATCCGCACGAGTTGGCGGCGCGGCTCCTGGATGCGCCGGGTGCTGCTGAGCGGGGAGCCCGCCGAGACGGTGCCGTTGCCCACCGATCACGCCCAGTCCCCCGTGGACCATGACGGCGCCCCGCTGGCCAGGTACGGGAGGGGCGCCGTCAGGCGGGTGGGTCAGGCGACGAAGCGGGTGGTGCGACGTCGGGCGAGCAGGTAGCCGCCCGCGCCGGCCGCCGCCCGCCTGGAAGCTGACCACGACGTCGCCCGAGTCGCCGAGCTGCGCATCTTCGGTGGCGGCGATGTCCACCCGCTTGGTGGCATTGCGGTAGACCCCGCTGGCAGGCGGCGCCATCTCGTAAAGGACGACCTCGTAGGGCTCCTCACAGACGAGAACGCCCGGCTCCGGGGCGGCGCACTCCTGGTTATCCGCGTGGGCAATGCTGATCTTGCCGGCAAGCGTGCGGTAGTCATACCGCACGGAGACGTCGGTGAGCACCGCCGGCTCGTCGGCGTACAGGAACAGGGCGCGGGTTGTTGGTGCCGCGCCGACGGCCAGGGTGCTGTCCTGGAAGTAGGGCTCGATCTCGATCTCGACTGCGGCCGCCGCGACGGCGGGGGTGACGGAGCCGACGACCAACGCGCCTGCGGCGCCGAGCCCGGCCATCCAACGGGTCGAATGCTTGAACATGGGGGATACAGGTGGCGCTCGTCCAACCTAGGGAGACCACCGGCTTCTTTGGTGGTCCTTTTTGATCGTTCCCCGTCTATCGATCCGAACGGCTCAGCACCTCTGCCGCAACGGGCAGCCGGCCCGTGGCGGGGTCAGCGGTAGTCGTCCTCGTCTCCGGTGACCACCCGGGCCTGCTCCATCGCGTCCCAGTCGTCGACCTCCAGGCCGCGGTGCGGCTCGGAGTCGACGTCGAGGGGGCCGACCACTGCGGCCTGCTCGACCGCGTCGGCCGTCTCGGCCTCGGGGTCGCGTTCGTCCGGGGCAAGGTGGTCGCCGGGGGTGAAGTCCTCGTCGGGCTGACCCATCGTCCCTCCCGGGGGTCTCGGGGCACGGCTCCCACCCACCGTACGGGCTGTGCCGGCACCGCGCCCGGAAGCGGAGTAGGCGGAATCAGCCCTCGGTGACGCGACCCGATGCCAGGATGGTGTCGTGGGCTTCCTCATTCGACTGGTGATCACCGCGGTCGCGTTGTGGATAACCACGCTCATCGTGCCCGGTGTCGATGTGCACGGGCGCTCGGGTAGCAACACCGTCCTTACCCTGATCGTGGTGGCGCTGATCTTCGGCGTGATCAACGCGGTGCTCAAGCCGGTGATCAGGGTGGTCGGCTGTGTGTTCTACCTGCTGACCCTTGGCCTGTTCGCGCTGGTGGTCAACGCATTGCTGTTCCTGCTCACCGACCGGATCGCCAGCGGGCTCGACCTGCCGTTCCAGGTGGACGGGTTCTGGCCGGCGTTCTGGGGAGCCATCGTGATGACCGTGGTCACCTGGCTGATCAGCGTCATCGTGCCGGACAGTCTGGGTGAGCGGTGAACGGCTGGCACCGGGTCGGTTGTTCCGGCGCACCTCACCTACGGGATACTTCGGGTGGAGGACAGCGCGGTCCGGCGCACGTATGAACAACAGCGGCCAGCACGGCCGAGAGTGGTAAGTAAGGAGCGCATCACATGCCCATCGCTTCCCCCGAGGCCTACGCGGAGATGCTGGACCGGGCCAAGGCTGGCCGGTACGCGTACCCCGCGATCAACGTGACCTCTTCCCAGACGCTGAACGCGGCGCTCAAGGGCTTCGCCGACGCGGAGAGCGACGGCATCGTCCAGGTCTCCACCGGTGGCGCCGAGTACCTCTCCGGCCCCTCGATCAAGGACATGGTCACCGGCGCGGTGGCGTTCGCCGCGTACGCGCACGAGGTGGCCAAGAAGTACTCGGTCAACATCGCGCTGCACACCGACCACTGCCCGAAGGACAAGCTGGACGGGTTCGTCCGTCCGCTGATGGCCATCTCGCAGGAGCGGGTGAAGCGCGGCGAGGCGCCGCTGTACCAGTCGCACATGTGGGACGGCTCGGCCGTGCCGGTGGCGGAGAACCTGCAGATCGCCTCCCAGCTCCTCGACGAGGCCGCCAAGGGCAAGATCGTCCTTGAGATCGAGGTCGGCGTCGTCGGTGGCGAGGAGGATGGCGTCGAGAACGCCATCAACGACAAGCTCTACACCACCACCGAGGACGGCCTGGCCATGGTCGAGGCCCTCGGTCTCGGCGAGAAGGGCCGCTACATGGCGGCGCTGACCTTCGGCAACGTGCACGGCGTCTACAAGCCGGGCAACGTCAAGCTGCGTCCGGAGATCCTCAAGCAGATCCAGGACGCGGTCGGCGCCAAGTACGGCAAGGACAAGCCGCTCAGCCTGGTCTTCCACGGCGGTTCGGGCTCCCTGCTGAGCGAGATCCGCGAGGCGCTGGACTACGGCGTGGTGAAGATGAACATCGACACCGACACGCAGTACGCCTTCACCCGGCCCGTCGCGGACCACATGCTCCGCAACTACGACGGCGTGCTGAAGATCGACGGCGAGGTCGGCAACAAGAAGCAGTACGACCCGCGTGCCTGGGGCAAGGCCGCCGAGGCCGGCCTGGCCGCCCGGGTCGTCGAGGCGTGCGAGCACCTGCGCTCGACCGGCACCACGATGTCCAAGTAACGACGTCCCACCGACGGCCGGCTCTCCCTCGGGAGGCCGGCCGTCGTCGTTTCGTCAGGCCGGCGCGGTGAGCAGGCGGACGGCCTCGTGGACGTCGTCGGTGAGGTGGATCGTCGACGACAGGTCACCGAACGGGGACGCGGCCAGCAGCGGACGCAACAACGCCTCCACCGGCAGCTCCCGGGTCCAGTAGCCGCGGTCCAGGAAGATGTACGCGCCGCTGGCGCCGTCGGTGCCGTAGTAGGTCTTGGTGGCCGCCTGGAACACCTCCTGCACCGTGCCGGCCCGTCCCGGTGCGAAGACGATGCCGCCCCGGGCAAGTCGCAGGATGGTGTCCTCCCGGATCGCGTTGGAGAAGTACTTGGCGATCCGCCCGGCGAACAGGTTCGCCGGTTCGTGCCCGTACAGCCAGGTCGGAATGGCCAGGCCGCCGGCACGCGCCCACGCCAGGTCGGCGCCGCGCTGCCGGGGCACACTTGCGTACCGCTGCCGGACCGTCAACGCCGTGGCCGTGTACCGCTGGTGGTCGGCGAAGTCGGGCGCGGAGGCCAGCAGGTCGATCGCCGCGGTCAGGTCGGACGCTGGCCGGTCCGCCAGGTAGGCGCCCAGGTTCGCCGCCTCCATCACCCCGGGACCGCCGCCGGTCACCACCAGCCGGTCGGCCCGCGCCAGCTCCCAACCCAGCACGGCCGCCATCCGGTACGCCGGGCTGCCGCGCAGCACCGCGTGCCCGCCCATGATGCCCACCACCGACTGCGGCCCGTGCCCGGCCAGCCAGACCCGGGTGGCGTCGGCCAACGCGTTGTCCACGCCGTGGTCGTGCAGCCGCTGACCCAGCGCCTCCTTGACGTCCGGCAGCGCGCCGCCGTGCGCCCGGTAGTGCTCGTACACCCGGGTGTCGTACATCCCGGTGAACCCGCCCTCGGCGAACCCGGCGGCCAGTTCCTCCGGGGTGTAGAGGTGCGTCGGCTGGGTCGGATACGGCAGCCCGGAGAATGGCGGCACCACGTTCGCGCCACGCCGGACCAGGTCCGCGCCGACGTCCCGGGAGGCGAACCGGCAGCCCACGAAGAGGGTGCCGGTGACCTCGATGTCGGTCAGGTCGGGCATCGGCGCGAGGTCGAGGCGCAGGCCCTGCACGGTCAGCCCGGTCAGTCGGCCGGTGGCCAACTGTCGGTCGAACTCGTCCCGGGTCTGGATCTCGCCGGTGTGCAGGTGCGGCTCGATGACGTCCGCGGGAGGTGGGGTCGGCACCCGGCCATCCTGCCCGTCCGGCGGCACCGGCCAAACCTCGGGCCCGGGGTGGAACCGACAGGAGCCCGGTGGTCGTGGCCACCGGGCTCCTGCGTTACCGGTTCCTGGGGAGGCTCCGGACCATTAGTTGTAGTGGAAAACACCTGGCAGCGGCATAGGCCGCAGGCGTGACCAACTCCTCAGCCGTTCAGCGGAACAGGTCGGCCGACCCGCTCGCGTGTCGCCCTGTCCAGCGGGTTGAATGGGGCGATGCAGAACCTTTTGCCAGAGCCACCGGCCACCCGCCTGCCCGTGAACGACGAGGCCGACGCCGCCCTGGCTGCCGCCGAGGAGGCCGGCACCGATGAGGCGTTCGCCAACGTGGCGGCCCGCTTCCCGACCAACAGTGCGGCCTGGGCGGCGCTCGCAGCCCGGGCGTTCGCCCAGGAACAGGTGGTGACGGCGTACGCCTACGCACGCACCGGCTACCACCGGGGCCTCGACCAGCTGCGCCGCAGCGGATGGAAGGGGCACGGCCCGGTGCCGTGGTCCCACGAGCCCAACCAGGGCTTCCTCCGCTGCCTGTACGTGCTCTCCCGCGCCGCCGACGAGATCGGCGAGGCCGACGAGGCGGCCCGCTGCGCCCAGTTCCTCCGCGACTGCGACCCCGAGGCGGCGGACGCCCTGGCCAGCAACTGACCCCGCTCCGACGGCCGGCCCGGCACCGGGCCAGCCGTCGGCGGGTTACAGCCCCTCGGCGACCGCGGCGGCGATCTTCAGCCAGGCGTCCCGGGTGGCCGCGGAGAGCCCGCCGTACCGGATCGGCTCGCCAGTGTCGATGAGCCGCTCGTACGGGGCCAGCAGCACCGCCCGGGTGCGGGCCGCGAAGTGCTCCTGGATGGCCGGCAGGTCGATCTCCTTGCGGGACGGCGGCATCGACACCACCGTCACGGCCTGGCGGACCAGCCGTTGCCGGCCACTCTGCTCCAGGTGGTCGAGCATTCGGGCGGCGGTCTCCGCTGAGTCGTTACGGGCCGACATGGTGACCACCAACTGGTCGGTGGCGTCCATCGAGGCCTGCCAGTTCTGCGCCCGGACGTTGTTCCCGGTGTCCACGAAGATCAACTTGTAGAACCGGCTGACCACCTCACGGATCTCGGCGAACGCGGCCGCGGTCAGCATCTCGCCACCGGTGGCCGACTCGTCCGAGGCGAGTACGTCGAACATCCCCTCGCCCTGCGAGCGGACGTACTGCGACAGGTCGCCGACCCGCCCGTGTGAACCCTGGAACTGCCCGAGGTCACGCAGCATGTCCCGCACAGTGCGGGAGTGGAAATCCTGTTGGGCGCGCATCCCAAGGGTGCCCTGGGTCTCGTTGTTGTCCCAGGCCAGCACGTAGCCACCGCGCTTCTGACCGAACGTCATCGCGAGCAGCAGGATGGCCACCGTCTTGCCGGCGCCGCCCTTCGGGTTGACCACGGTCACCTGCCGCAGCCCGCCGAAGTTGCGGCGCACCATCTCGATGTCCCGCTTGAGCTCCTGCTCCTGCCGCCCGGGAGCGAGCCGAAGCAGCCCCATCTTGTTGACGACCGCGCGTACACCCATGGTCGCCACCGGGTCGGCGGGCCGGACCTGCCGGCGCCGGGCGAAGTCCTCGGCGGTCGGTGCCGCTGCGGCCTCCGGCGTCCAGCTCGCGTCCGGATATCCGGGGGTGTCCGGGTATCCGGTGGTGGGCACCCGGGTCACCCCGTCGGCCTCCTGGTACGGCTGCCCAGGCTGGACACCGGTCGTGCCCTGCTGCCATGGCGGCGGGTACCAACCCGGGGACGGCGGGAACGGGCCGGGCGGTGGGGTCGTCGGCCCGGCCTGCTGCGGCGCTGGGCCGCCGTGCGGCGAGTTGCTGAACTGCGTCAGGTCGGGCGGGGGTGGGATCTGCGGCGGGCCGGTCTGGCCAGGGATCGCCGGGGTGAACGATTGAGCGGAGTACGTCTGACCGGGGCGGGCCTGTGGCTGACCGGGGCCGGTCTGCGGGACGCTGGAGTGTGGCGGCTGCGGCCCGGGCGGGGCGGGGATCGGGGGCGTTGCCGGGGCGGCCTCGTCGCGGGCCGGTGCGGGCGCTCCAGCCGGGCGCTGCGGCGGATACGCCCACGGCGACTCCGTGGCCGGCCGCGTCGCTCCGCCGGCGGATCCCGCCTCCCCGGTTCCGCCACCCTGACCCGCCGGTCCGGTCGCTGCGGGACCAGCCGTCGCAGAGTCTGCCGGCGTGGCGGCTGTGGCCGGGCGCTCGGTGGGCGAGGTGGCCGCAGTGGGGCGCTCGGTGGGGACGGCGGCTGCGGTGGGGCGGTCCAGCGTGAACGGCAGGTCCAGGTCGACACCGCCCGGCGCGATCGGCGAGGCGGGGACGGCGGTCGGACCCCGGTCACGGGCCTGTGCCGCCGTGACTGCGGTGTTCGCCGCCTCGGGTGGGCCGTCTGTCGGCGCAGCGCTGGCAGGGGTGCCAGTGCCAGCGCTCGCAGCGATGGCGGGGATCCCGGTGCCGCCCGGGACGCCGCTGCTCGCGGGAGTGCCGACTGCCGGCGGTGCCGGCGGAGTGCCGGTTGCCGGCGGTGCCGGCGGAGTGCCCGTCGCCGGGGGAGTGCCGGTTGTCGGCGGTGTCGGCGCAGCGGCAGGGTTGGCCGGCGGCCAGCTCGGCTGCGGCGGCGCCCAACCCGTCCCGGCGCCAGACGGGCCGCTCACCCCCCAGCCCCCGGGCGCCGGAACGGCACCGGTGAGCGACGGGTAGTCGGACGGTGAGGGCGGCGGCAGGGCCGCAGCCCCGGGTTGCCCGGGAACCGGCGGTCGGCCGACCGGCGGCGCGGCCACCGGCGGTGTCACCGGCGGAGGCGCGACCGACGACGGCGCACCCCGCTGCTCGGCGACCGCCGCCCAGGGCGGTACCGCGCCACCGGCGCCCCGGTCGGCGGGATCCGGTGGCCAGAGTGGTTCGATGTCCCGCTCCGGCACCGGCTGCTGGCCGGGCACCTGCGCCCGGTCGGCGTTCTCGTCCATTACGGCCCTCCCCAGTCCTCCTGCGAGGATAGGCCCATCCGCCCACGGGGGCCGCTCGGCGCAGCTGAGGTCAGATCGACCAGACCGCCCAGGCGCCCGGCTCGATCCACCACGAACGCTTCCGGGTCAGCTCGCCCTCGACACCATCGTCGAGGTACGGCACCTTCCCCTCCCTGGGCACCACCGACACGGCCCGCCCGCGGGCCCGCCGAACTTCCAGGCGTACCCGCTTGCGCCCCAACGCCGAGCGGACGACCACCGGCACGGCCACCGCGACCTCGACCTGGCCGTCGGCCGGGTCCGGTTCGGTCAGCAGCGTCACGTCGCCGAGCGTCGCGTAGCCGCCGGCGTTGCCGACCGCGCAGGCCAGCAGCGGTTCGTCACCGTTGGAGAGGATGGTGTCGTCCACCTCGACCCGGGCCCGCCAGTGCAGCGGCCGGCCGGCGTCGTCGGCGGCGCCGAGCAGCGCGCCGTCCAGGGTCACCGAGCCGCCGTCGTTGCGGAGCAGGTCCAACCGGCGCGGCGTGCCGTCCAGCACCGCGGCAGCCACCGTCGCCGGGTCACGGGGCAGCCCGAGCTGCGCGGCCAGGTCCCGGTGGGTGCCGCCACGGGCCGGATCGAGCGGGAGTACGGCCACCGGCGGCAGGTCGGGCAGGGTCCGGTTGCCGGGCAGGTCCGCCGGGCGGCGGCTCGGCGGTGGCGCGTACCGCCGGACCAGCCGGCGCAGCACGGCGCGCAACTGCGCGTCGCTGGCCGTTGCGACGACCAGCCGGGTCTTGCCGTCCTGGTCCGGCCAGGTGAGGCCGTCCGGGCGGGCCGGGCCGTCGAGCCGGGCCAGGACCTCGTCGATCTCCGCGTCGGAGCGGGCGGTGACCGTCTCGACCCGGGCGCCCCGGGCGGTCAGCGCATCGGCGCAGGCCAGCACCGGCACCCGTGGCCGTTCGGTGGCGCACCGCTCGGTGTCACCGCCGGCCTGGGTCGTCTGGCCGGTGTCGGTCTGGCGGGTGTCGGTCACGCTTGTCGGGTCGGTGTCGCTGGTCGGGTCGGTCACGCCGGTGTCGGTGTCGCTGGTCGGGTCGGTGTCGACCTCGGTCGCACCGCCGCAGCAGGCCCCGCCGCTGCCACAGCCCCCGGGAGCGTCCCGCTCCGATGAGAGGGTGAGCAGCACCACGTCGTACACGGAAGGAGCCTCCTGCCTCTCGACGCGACCCCTGCCGGCCGCGCCGTCACTACTTGTTAACCTGACACCCCGGGCTCGCCAACCGGTCGCCACCTGGCACCCGAGCCTTCTGGAGGCGGAAAAGATGCCAGCGATCGTGCTCCTCGGTGCCCAGTGGGGCGACGAGGGCAAGGGCAAGGTTACCGACCTGCTGGGTGAGCGGGTCGACTACGTCGTGCGCTACTCCGGTGGCAACAACGCCGGCCACACGGTGATCACCCCGGACGGCCAGAAGTACGCGCTGCACCTGATGCCGTCCGGCGCGCTCTCGCCGAACGCGATGATCGTCATCGGCAACGGTGTGGTGGTCGACCCGAAGGTGCTGCTCGCCGAGATCGACGGCCTGGCCGAGCGTGGCGTCGACGTGTCCCGGCTGCGGATCTCCGGTGACGCGCACCTGATCATGCCGCACCACCGGGCGCTGGACCGGGTGATCGAGCGGTACCTCGGCTCGTCCCGGATCGGCACCACCGGCCGGGGAATCGGCCCGGCGTACGGCGACAAGGTCGCCCGGATCGGCATCCGGCTCCAGGACCTGCTCGACCCGGGCATCCTGCGCAAGAAGCTGGAACTCGCACTGCGCGAGAAGAACCAGATCCTGTTCAAGGTCTACAACCGCAAGGCGATCGACCTTGAGGCGACCGTCGAGGAGTACCTGGAGTACGCGGAGCGGCTCAAGCCGTACATCGCGGAGACCCGGGCGATGCTCTGGGACGCCCTGGACCGGGGCGAGACGGTGCTGCTGGAGGGCGCCCAGGCCACCATGCTCGACATGGACCACGGCACGTATCCCTTCGTGACCTCGTCGAACCCGACCGCCGGTGGCGCCTGCGTGGGCGCTGGCATCCCGCCGACCGCGATCAACAAGGTGATCGCGGTGAGCAAGGCGTACACCACCCGGGTCGGTGCGGGACCGTTCCCGACCGAGCTGTTCGACGCCAACGGCGCACACCTGCGCAAGATCGGCGCGGAGTACGGCACCACCACCGGGCGCGAGCGCCGGTGCGGGTGGTTCGACGCGGTCGTCGCCCGGTACGCCTGCCGCCTGAACGGCGTCACCGACCTGGTCATCACGAAGCTGGACGTGCTCACCGGCCTGCCCAAGGTGCCGATCTGCGTCGGTTACGAGATCAACGGCGTCCGGGTCGACGACATGCCGATGAGCCAGACGGACTTCCACCACGCCAAGCCCGTCTACGAGGAGCTCGACGGCTGGTGGGAGGACATCACCAAGGCCCGCACCGCCGATGACCTGCCGGAGAATGCCCGCCGCTACATAGCCCGGGTAGAAGAACTCTGCAACACCCGAGTGAGCGTCGTAGGCGTAGGCCCAGGCCGAGACGAAAACGTCCTCCTCCACCCCCTCCTCCCCTAACCCCACCCCACCCCCAACCCCGGCCCCCGGCCCCCGGGTCGCCCTCCTGGTTGATCATGAAGTTATTGCCCTGCCGCCCGGCGTGTTGTGGCAATAACTTCATGATCAACGCGCGCTAGCTGCTGGTTATCCACAGGGGGCGGCGCGGTTGTCCACAGGGGGGTGCCCCGGGCTCGTTGGTCGGTCAGGGTGGCTGGGTGGACGCCTTGGACGTTGTGCGGCGGGTTGCGGCCGAGCAGAACGGCATCGTGACGCTTGAGCAGGCGCGAGCCGTCGGCTTGAGCACACATGAGGTGCAGCGGTTCTGCCGGGCCGGGCGTTGGCGCGTCGTGGCGCGGGGAAGCTACCTCGTGGACGCCGACCTGTACGACGGCGTGCCCCGGCGGGCACGGATCAGGGCTGCGGTGGCCTCCTATGGCCCGGCGGCCGCCGCGGTGCTCTCAACGGCCGCCGAGCTGCACGGGCTGGCCGGGATGCGGGTCACCGAGTTGATTCATCTGTCGGTGCCGGGTCCTGTCGCCAGGCCGGCTCGACTCGCCCATCCGCAGGTGGTGGCCCATCAGTTGGTCATTCCGCCTGAGCATCTCGTCCGGGTGGACGGGATCACCGCTACCGGGTCGCTGCGGACCCTTGCCGACCTCTGTCTGCGGGCTGATCGATTCTCGGCGGTGAGCGTGTTGGATTCGGCGGTGAATCGCCGCCTCGTGACCGCCGATGACCTGCTTTCCATCCCGCGTCTCATTCGCGGGCGGCGCGGTGCGATCGCCGCTCGTGGCTACTTCGGCGAGGTGGACGGGCGGTCGCAGTCGCCGCTTGAGACGCGCGCGCGGCTCCGCTGCGTCGACGGCAGGGTTGGGCCCGACGCACTGCAGCTCGAAGTCCGCGACGGAGACGGCTATCTGCTCGGCATCGGCGATCTTGGCTGGCGTGGTCCCCGGATTATCGCCGAGGCCGACGGCCGCGGCCCGCATGGCGTCCCCGAGGCCGTCTTCGCTGACCGCCGCCGGCAGAACCGTCTGGTCAATGCCGGCTGGCCGTGCTCCGCTTCACCTGGTCGGACACCCTGAACCCCGACTACATCCCGTGGACCGTCCGCCAAGCAATCGCCGCCGCCCGGCAGCGTTGACCATGAAGCTGTTGCCATGACACGCCGAGACGGTGGGCAACAACTTCATGATCAACGGGGGTGGGGGTGGGGACAGTAGGATCTGGCGTTGTGCGGGTTCTTTTGGTGGGTGGTGGGGGGCGCGAGCATGCGCTTGCTCTTGGGTTGGCTGCCGATCCGGCTGTTACCGCGCTGATTGCAGCGCCTGGTAATCCGGGGATCGCGGGGGTGGCCGAATTGCGGGCCGTCAACGCGACCGATCCGGCCGCGGTCGCGGCGCTGGCCGTGGAGACTGCCGCTGACCTGGTGGTGATCGGGCCAGAGGCGCCGCTGGTCGCCGGGGTCGCCGACGCGGTACGCGCCAAGGGCATCGCCGTGTTCGGTCCCTCGGGTGAGGCCGCCCGGTTGGAGGGTTCCAAGGCGTTCGCCAAGGACGTGATGACCGCCGCCGGCGTGCCGACCGCCCGGGCGTACGTCTGCACGGACGACGAGAGCACCGCGCGGGCGCTCGACGAGTTCGGCGCCCCGTACGTGGTGAAGGACGACGGGCTCGCCGCCGGCAAGGGCGTGGTGGTGACCGACGACCGGTCCGCCGCGTTGGCGCACGCGCGGGAGTGTGGCCGCGTCGTGGTCGAGGAGTTCCTCGACGGCCCGGAGGTCAGCCTCTTCGTGGTCACCGACGGCGAGGCGGCGGTGCCACTGCTGCCGGCCCAGGACTTCAAGCGGATCGGCGATGGCGACACCGGCCCGAACACTGGCGGCATGGGAGCGTACGCACCGCTGCCCTGGGCCCCGCCCGGCCTGGTCGATGACGTCATGCGCGACGTGGTCCACCCGACCCTCGCCGAGATGCGCCGACGGGCTACCCCGTTCTCCGGTCTGCTCTACGTCGGGCTCGCGATGACCCTCGTCGGCCCCCGCGTGATCGAGTTCAACGCCCGCTTCGGTGACCCGGAGACTCAGGTGGTGCTCGCACTGCTGGAGACCCCGCTGGGCGGGCTGCTGCACGCGGCGGCCACCGGCACGTTGGCCGGGCATCCGCCGCTGCGTTGGCAGCCCGGCGCCGCGGTCGCAGTGGTGCTCGCCGCCCAGGGCTATCCGGCCGCGCCGCGTACCGGCGACGTGATCACCGGTGGGGACCGGCCGGGCATCATCCACGCGGGCACCGCCCGCCGGGCCAGCGACGGCGCGTTGCTCTCCGCTGGCGGCCGGGTGCTCTGCGGTACGGCCACCGGCGCCGACCTGGCAGCCGCCCGGGAGGCCGCGTACGCGCTGGTGAACGGGGTGGAGTTGGCCGGCTCGCAGCACCGCACCGACATCGCCGCCGCCGCCATCGACGGCCGGATCACAATTCCCAGCTGACCGGTAACCCCCGTCGCAGCTGCCACGGCCACGTCGGATGATCGTGGCATCGAGTGGCGGAGGTCGCGCCGACCCGACCCCCGCGTACGACCGGACCATCGAGGTGGGCCGCCCAGGTCCTAGGCGCGTACCCCCACCGGCGGCTGCCCCGAGGGGGCCTTCCGGAGCAGCCAGCCGACCGGCGGGCTGACCAGCGGACGCAGCGCCCACACCACCGGCCGGCTGGCGGTGATCCAGACCACCGCCACCACCACGGCGAGAAGTGCCAGCAGGGCGGGGATGCTGTCGACTCGGCTGTCGAGTGTGGACCAGGCGAAGGCCAGCACGGCGAACCCGTGCAGCAGGTACGGGTACATGGAGTTGGCACCCCAGCCCGTGAGAAACATCTGGCGGCGCGGTGCCAGCATCATGATCGCCCAGGTCATCGCCGACGCGACGGCCATCAGTCCGAGCCGGATCAGGACGCCGTCGGTCAGGTCCACCCCGATGCGCTGGTAGGTGCTGTTCCAGTACAGCCAGAGGTTTGGCAGGCGCGAACCGACCAGGTAGGCGATCGGCACGGCAGCGATGAGCACGGTGACCGCGGCGAGCCGCACCCGAGCAGACGGGCGGTACGCCAGCCTGCCGCGTCCGAGCCGGACGCCGAGGACGAAGAAGGGCAGCATGCCGGCCACCCGGTTCAATGACAGGGCGTGGCTGAGGACTGTGGATGTTCCGGCGAGAAGAGAGACCCCGATCGCGATCACGACCGCTCCGCGAAGTTGAGCGAACAGCGGCGTGAGCATCCGCCAGATCAGCAGGGCGGGCAGGAACCACAGGTGGTAGACCGGGGTCAGGAACTGGTTGATCGTCCAGTTCATGGGCTGGTCCATAGCCGTGTAGAAGCCCATGTAGAGCAGTTGGAACACCACGTACGGAGCGAGCAGGTCACGCACCAGCGACGCCGCCCGGCGCCCGGTGAGCTCGGTTGCCGAGAGCATCCCGGACAACATGGCGAAGGCCGGCATGTGGCACAGGTAGACCAACGTGTATATCGTTCTGCCACCCGGCGAGGAGCCGACCGTCTGACCCACAGTGTGGCCGAGCACGACCAGGAGAATCAGCAGCCCTTTGACGTTGTCGATGTACGGGTCACGGGTGGCCGGCGCGACTGCGACGTCGCTGCTCTCGGGCCGTACCAGGGTTGTCACTCGGCAAGGCTGCCGGGCCGCCGATAATCGATCTAGTCGAAGTGACCAGGATCACAAATACCTGGGATTGACGGCGCTACCACCGGCCGAACCGCAGTCCCACCAGGATCGGCGATCGCTCCCGGGCAGGCGGGCTGCCGGCACATCCCGGCGGTTGGGTCAGCCGAAGTAGCGGCGCAGCTCCCGGGTGAGCACCTTGCCGGTGGCGTTGCGAGGCAGGTACTTCACGAAGATCACGTCCCGGGGGACGGAGAAGCGGGCCAGGTAGTGCCGGACGTACTCGCGGACCGCCTCGGGGTCGAGCGTCTCGCCGGGGTGTAGGGCGAGGAACGCGGCCAGCCGCTGGCCGTACTCGGGGTCGGGCACGCCGATCACGGCCGCTTCACGGACCTGCGGCAGTTGGGCGACCAGGTCCTCCACTTCGGACGGAAAGACGTTCTCGCCGCCGGAGACGATCATGTCGTCGGCCCGGCCGTCGACGAAGAGCAGCCCGTCGGCGTTGAGCCGCCCGAGGTCGCCGGTGTCGAGCAGGCCGTCGCGGCTCTCCCGGCTGCTACCGGAGGTGTAGCCCTCGAAGAGCATTTCGTTGCCGACGAAGATCCGCCCCACGCGGCCGTCGGGAACCGGCTGGCCGTCGTCGTCGAGCATCTGTAGCCGGGTGCCGTGTGGCGGCCGACCGGCCGTGGTGGGTGCCTGGCGCAGCTCCTGCGGACCGGCGATGGAGGCCCAGGAGACCTCGGTGGAGCCGTAGAGGTTGAACAGGACGTCCCCGTAGACGTCCATGAACTTCGGTGCCAGCCCGCCGGGCAGGGCCGATCCGCTGACCGCGACGACCTTGAGTGGGGGGCGCGGGTCCGGTGGGGGCACCTCCAGCAGCCGCTGCACCATCACCGGTACGGCGAACAGCGCGTCGCACCGGTGTGCCACCAGGGCGGCGAGCGTGGCGGCCGGGTCGAAGCGGCGGTGCAGCACGATGGTGGCCCGCAGGGCGAAGCAGACCTGGAGGGCGGCGAACCCCCAGGTGTGGAAGATCGGTGCGGCGATCATCACCCGGTTGCGGGTACGCAGGGGGATACGGTCGATGATGGACACCAGCGGGCCGAAGCCGCTCGGCGTGGGGCGGCGGGCCCCCTTCGGCGCACCGGTGGTGCCCGAGGTGAGCACGATGATGCGGCCGGCCCGCTCCGGCGGGCGCAGCTCGCCCGGCAGCGCCCCGGCCACCAGCTCCTGACGTGCGCGTTCGTCGAGGCGGGGTAGCTCGGCGGGGAGGCTGATGACCCGTTCGGCGAACTCGTCGTCGTGCACCAACAGCCGGAGCTGCTGCTCTTCGGCGACGGTGGCCAGTTGGGCTGCGGAAAGGCCGGTGTTGACCAGGACCGAGTCGACGCCGAGCATCGTGGCCGCGACGATGGTCTCGATCAGCCCGTGGTGGTTGCGGCAGAGCAGGCCGATCCGGTCCCCGGCCCGTATGCCGAGCCCAGCCCGCATCGACCGGGCCGTCCGCTCGGCCCGGTCCAGCAGGTCCTGATAGGTCAGCTCGACGCCGTCCTCGTCGATGATCGCCGTCCGCCCGGGGTCCCGGGCGGCTGCCTGGCGTAGTTCGCCGGCCAGGCTCCATCCCCAGGTGCGCAATGCGTTGAGCTGCGAGGCGATCCGGATCGGCCCGCCGGGGGTGAGTAGCCCGCGACGGGTCAGCGTGGCAATGACGAACGGCAGGTCCATGCCGCAGACCTCCTCGGGGGTGCGCGGACGGGGGCAAGGGACTCCCCGTCCGTCAGGGCGTCTTGTTCCTTGATCATGCACTGGGCGCGGCACCATGCCCAGCCGACGGCGGCGCGGGGTGACGAAGACTGCACGGATCGTGGGATCAGGGGTGGTGACCCCCTGGCCGGCCCCGGCGAAACGGGACCGGCCAGGGCCGGTCAGCGGATCTGCATCCCGGAGATCGCCCGGGAGATGACCAGTCGCTGGATCTCGGAGGTGCCCTCGAAGATGGTGTAGATCTTGGCGTCCCGGTACCAGCGCTCGACCGGGTGGTCGCGCAGGAAGCCGGCGCCGCCGAGCAGCTGCACCGCCTTCTCGGTGACCGACACCGCCACCTCGCCGGCCTTCAGCTTGGACATCGAACCCTCGCCGGCCGTGAACGGGCGGTTGTTGCGGCCCATCCAGGAGGCACGCCAGACCAGCAGCCGCGCCGCGTCGATTTCCATCCGCATGTCGGCGAGTGCGAACGCGATCGCCTGGTTCTCGATGATCGGTCGCCCGAACTGGACCCGGTCCTTCGCGTAGTCCAGGGCGTACTCGTAGGCGGCCCGGGCCACGCCGAGCGCCTGCGCGCCGACCGTGGGTCGGGACAGTTCGAAGGTGCGCATGGCGGCCTGCCCGGTGGCCCGCTGACCGGAGCGGGCCCGGTCGAGACGTTCCAGCAGGGCGTCCCGCCCGCCGAGCAGGCAGCGGCCGGGCACGCGTACCCCGTCGAGGAAGACGTCGGCGGTGTGTGACGCGCGTAGACCGAGTTTGCGCAGCTTGCGGGTGGCGGCCAGGCCGGGGGTGCCCGGCGGTACGACGAATGCCGCCTGGCCCCGGGAGCCGAGCGTGGGGTCGACCGAGGCGGTGACCACGTGCACTCCGGCGATGCCGCCGTTGGTGGCGTACGCTTTCTGCCCGGTCAGCACCCACTCGTCGGTGGCCTCGTCGTAGACGGCCCGGGTACGCATCGCGCCGACGTCCGAGCCGGCTTCCGGCTCGCTGGTGCAGAACGCGGCGACGGCCGGCGAGTCGACGTCTCCGAAGCACTGCGGCACCCACTCGACCATCTGGTCGGGGGTGCCGGCGCCGTAGATGGCGGCGACGGCGAGGGAGGTGCCGAAGATGCTCAGCCCGATGCCGGCGTCACCCCAGAAGAGTTCCTCGTTGGCGATCGGTAGGGAGAGCCCGGTTGGGTCGGCCCAGCAGGTGGCGAGGAACTCGAAGCCGTAGAGGCCGACCTTGGCGGCTTCCTGGATCACCGGCCACGGGGTGTCCTCGCGCTCGTCCCACTCGGCGGCGGCCGGGCGCACGACCTCGGCGGCGAAGCCGTGCACCCAGTCGCGTAGATCCCGCTGTTCCTCATTCAGGTCGAGCGAGAACTCAGCCATGTCAGGCCTTGGGGATGTCGAACAGGTTGGCGATGTTGGCGGCGAGGCCGAGGTCGCCCTTCGCCTTCAGCTTGCCGGTCATGAACATCATCACCGGGTTGGCTCCACCGGAAACGATCTTCAGGAACTCGACCGGGCCCATGGTCAGGCTCAGCTTCGGGTCGTGCTGCGGGGTCTCGTTCACCACGCACTTGCCGTCGGCGATGGCCACCTCGTAGGTGTCGCTGCCGCCGTCGGGGCGACCGGTGATGACCCAGTGGATGACCGCGTTGGTGGAACCGGCCCGGTCGGCGCGGAACAGCGACGGCATCCGGTCGAACACCTCGCCGAGGACCTTGCCGCGCAGGTCACCGGACATCACCTGGGCGATCTTGTCGTCCGGGGTGGACTTGACCAGCTGGGCAAACTCCTTGGGGCCGACGTTGGCGAAGGTGGCCGGGTCGAAGTCAGTCATCAGGTGCGCCTTCCGGAAGAATTGGCTACTCGCGCGTAACCCTACGCACGAGTAGGTATGCTCGCAAGGTGTCCACCGTTCCCGCCTTCAAGCGCCTGCCACGCGCCGTCCGTGAGCAGCAGATGCTCGACGCGGCCGTCAAGGTCTTCTCCCGGCGGGGCTTCCACGCCGCCAGCATGGACGAGATCGCGGAGGACGCCGGCATCTCCAAGCCGATGGTGTACGCGTACCTCGGCACCAAGGAGGAGCTCTTCGTCGCCTGCCTGCACCGGGAGGGCACCCGGATGATGCACGCCATCGCCGGCGCGGCGGCCCCCGACCTGCCGGCAGACGTTCGGCTCTGGCGAGGGCTGAAGGCGTTCTTCGGTTTCGTGGGCGCGCACCGCGACGGCTGGGCGGTGCTCTACCGGCAGGCCCGGGGGGAGCAGCCGTTCGCCGGAGAGCTGGCCACCATGCGGACCCGGCTGGTCGAGGTGGTCGCCGGGATGCTCGACCACGCGCTGCGCGCCGAGGGCCGCGAGATCGCCGCGATCGACCTGGAGGTCGTCGCGTACGCGCTGGTGGGTGCGACCGAGTCGCTGGCCGACTGGCTCGCGGACCACCCGGAGGCCGACCCGGAGAAGACCGCCACCCGGATGATGAACGTGGCCTGGCTCGGTGCCGGCCAACTCCTGCACGGCGTCACCTGGCGTCCCCCGGCCGACTGACTGCCCCGACATCACCGCACTGATGTCCGACTCACCGGTTCGGGGGTCCGCGCCGACGACGTGGACCGGCGACGGTTGCCGAGCCAGCGGACCACCTCGACGATCATCGTCACCGTCAGTGCGAGGCCCAGGCCAAGCAGTAGACCGCGCAGCGGGTCCTGCTCGAAGGCCAGGCCGCCGACGTAGCCGACCAGAGCCGAGTAGAGCCCCCACGAGCCGGCGGCGAGCGTGTCGAAGGCCAGGAAGCGTCGCCGGGGATAGTGCACCGCGCCCATGGTGAGGGTGACGGCGGTCCGGCCGCCCGGTACGTAACGGGCCACGGTGAGGATCAGGCCGCCGCGCGTCGCGATCCCCCGGCGGGCCCACTCGATGGCGGTCCGGCGCCGGCCGTCGGGTGGCAGCCGGTCGAGCAGCCGGGCGCCCCCACCCCGCCCGATGGCGTACGAGATGTGGTCGCCGACCAGCGCACCGGCGGCGGCAACCACGATCACCGCGGGCAGGTACGGCGCGCCAGAGGCGGCGAACACCCCTGCGGTGATCACGGCGGTCTCGCTTGGCACCACGGGGAAGAAGCCGTCGAGCACCGCGATCGCGAAGATCGCCAGGTACACCCAGGGCGAGGACATCGTCTCGTGCAACAGGTCGAGTAGATCCATGATCCTGATGCTGGTTTGGGCGGCCGCTTTCGCCATCGGCCAGTGGTCAGGCGGGCGCTACTACTTAGGTAGCTACCGGCCCGGACGGCGGGTAGGGGTCTTCCCCTACCCCACCCCGGTCTGGTGGCGCGGGGCGACCCGATCCGTTCGCTGAGCCCTACGCTCGCTACGTGGCCTCCAGCGCCGTCGCCTTCCGGCGGGTCGTCCAGCGGTACGCCCCGCTGCTGCTCGCCGTCGTGGTCGCCGCCGCTGTGTGGGCCAGCGCGACCGGTGACATCGGGGTCCGCTCGCCGTTGCCGCGCGTCGTCGTGCTGTTTCTCGCGGTCGCCTCGGGTTGGGCCGCCGGCACGATCCGGACCCGCCGCTGGCCGTTGTTCCTGGTCGCAGCGGTGAGTTGGCTGGTGCTCGCCGCCGCGGCGGGCGGGGTGGTCGCCTCGTACCAGGCAGGTCTGCGGCTGCGTGGTCGGCGGCTCGCCGCCTACCTCGCCGGTGCGGCCCTGGTGCTGGCCGGCGGGGTGCTGGTCGGACTGGCGGTGGGCGGGGTACGCCGGATCACCACGGCCACCACCGGCAACGTGCTGATGCTCGCCGTCTGTCTGGTCGTGTTGCCGTTGGTCTTCGGCCTCTGGGTGCGGGCGCGGCGGGACACGCTCGCCGCGTTGCGGGACCGGGCCGAGTGGCTGGAACGCGAGCAGGAGGCCCACGCCGACCGGGTTCGCGCCGAGGAGCGGACGCGGATTGCCCGGGAGATGCACGACGTGGTGGCGCACCGGGTCTCGTTGATGGTGGTGCATGCCGGGGCGCTGGAGGTGACCGCCGCGGACCCGACGACCGTCGAGGCCGCAGTGCTGATCCGCACGACCGGCCGGCAGGCGCTCACCGACCTGCGCGAGGTGCTGGGCGTGCTGCGACAGGCCGGCCCGGCGGTGATGCCGGAGCGAGGGCTCGACGCGCTGGACGAGTTGATCGGGGAGTCCCGCACCGCCGGGCTGCGGGTGTGCCGGCGGGACGAGGGTGTTCCGTCGGCACTACCGGCGACCGTGGGGCGTACCGCGTACCGGGTCGTCCGGGAGGCGCTGACCAACGTGCGCAAGCACGCCGCCGGCGCCGAGACGACGGTCTGCCTGCGTTATCTGCCCGACGGGCTGGAAGTGGTGGTCCGCAACGGCCCGTCCGAGGGCGGGCCGGCTCTGCCCGGTGCCGGGCAGGGGCTGCTCGGGCTGCGCGAGCGGGTGGAGCTGCTCGGCGGTCGGCTGGAGGCGAAGCCCGTGGACGGCGGCTTCCTGGTCCGGGCCCTGATCCCGCTGGCGGGTGCCGCGTGATCCGGGTGGTGGTGGTCGACGACGAGCAACTGGTCCGCGCCGGGCTGCGGCTGATCCTGGAGGCGGCCGAGGACATCACGGTGGTGGGCGAGGCGGCGGACGGCACCGGCGCGCTGGAGCAGGCTCACCGGCTACGCCCCGACGTGGTGCTGCTCGACGTGCGGATGCCGGTTGTCGACGGGCTGACCGTCGCGCCCAAGGTGATCGCCGCCGGCCCGAAGGTGATCATGCTGACCACCTTTGACCTGGACGAGTACGTGCACCGGGCGCTGCGGGCCGGGGCAGTCGGCTTCCTGCTCAAGGACACCCCGCCCCGCGAGTTGGCCGCCGCCGTCCGCACGGTGGCCGCCGGGAACGCGATGCTCGCCCCGACGGTGACCCGGCGTTTGATCAGCTCGTTCGCCGAGCGTGGTCCGGCCCGCCGGGATGCGGCGCGCCAGCGGCTCGCGCCGCTCACCGCACGCGAGTTGGAGATCGTCCGGGAGGTGGCGCGCGGGCATGGCAACGCCGAGATCGCCCGGCGGCTGACGATGAGCGAGGCCACCGTGAAGGCACACGTCAGTCGGGCGCTGGCGAAACTCCACGCGGGCAACCGCGTGCAGCTGGCAATCCTGGTGTACGACGCCGATCTGCTGTGACGTGTCCCGCTGTCACGACGTCGGTCAGTGGCGGGAGGCGGCGCGGCGGTGCGCACGGCGGCGCAGCCAACGGATCCCCTCCAGGCTGAACGTGACGATCACCGAGAGCCCCACGCCGACCAGTACGCCGCGTACCGGGTCGCGTTCGAAGGCCAACCCGCCGAAGTAACCGAGCAACCCGCAGTACAGCGCCCAGGTGATCGCCCCGATGCTGTCGTACAGGAGGAACGCCCGGCGGGGATAGCGCACCGCGCCCATGGTGAGGGTGACCGCGGTCCGGCCGCCCGGCACGTACCGGGAGGTGGTCAGGATGATCCCGCCGCGTCGGTCCACCGCCCGCCGGGCCCACTCGGAGCTGGCCCGCCGACGGCTGCCGTCGGGCAGGCGGGCCAGCCGGTTTGCGCCTCCACCCCGACCGATGGTGTACGAGATGTGGTCGCCGACCAGCGCGCCGATGGCGGCGGTGACGATCACCAGGACCAGGTTGGGATGCCCGCCGTCCGCCGCGAGCACCCCCGCGGTGATCACCGCTGCCTCACCCGGCACCGCTGGGAAGAACGCGTCGACCGCCGTGAGCCCGAAGATCAGCACGTACACCCATGGCGAGGTGACCAGCTGTCGGAGCAGGTCGAGCGCGGATTCCATGCCCTCATGCTCGCTGGGCGCGACCCGCCCGGTGGTCGAGTCGCCGGATCACCCGCCGTCGGCCGTGGGCGTCAGGCGGAGCGGACCAGGGCCGGTGGAGCGAGCAGCGGACCGTGCGCGGTCTTGTCGTCGGAGGTGGGGCCGTGCGAGGTCAGCACCATCGGCGTGCCCAACTCCGTGCGCACCGCCTCCGCCCAGTCGGGCGGCGGGTCGTCGTAGAGCGGGCGGGAGCGCAGCAGGCGGGCGGTGAGTGCGGACTGTCGGTCCAGGTCGCCGGGCGGGCCCGGGGTGAGCCGGTCGGTGGTGTCGTAGCGGCGGCAGATCCGCAGCCCGGGGCCGGCAAGGTCGAGGTGGGTCAGCGCCAGACCGTCGACCCCGCCGGCCGCGTCGAGGGCGTACCGGTGGGCGACCGCGTCGAAGTGGCCGAACCGGAACCGGCCCTGCCACGGGTTTGTCGGGTTGTGCGGATCGGCCAGCGGCAGGTCCGAGTCCTCGGTCACCAACGGGCCGGGCCCGTGTCGGGTGGTGACCAGCCGGAGCACCCCGATCCGGGTCGCGCCGCCGGGCAGGCCCGCCTCGGCGAGCAGGCTGTCGGCGTTGGCGAACGTGGTGGTGCTCCACGTGGTGTACGGGTGGAAGCCGTGCCACTCGTCGAGCAGCACCCCCTGCGCGCCCTCGAAGACGCAGGTCCCGGCGCGCAGCGCCTCGGCGAGCCAGCTCTCATCGACGATCGCGACCCGCCCGGCGAACCCGGTGAACGCGGGCAGGCAGTCCTCGACCGGCGGCGCGCCCAGCGGACCCAGTTCGGCGGTCAGCCGGTCCCGCAGGGCGGTCAGCCTGCGCCGCAGCAGCGCCGGGCTGTGGCAGTCGGCGACCCGGGGCGCGTCGTCGGGATGGGCGAGACCGTACGCGACGGCCTCGCCCACCCCCAGCCCGCAGGAGCCGTGCCGGTCGGCTCCCCGGGCGATCTCCCGGGCCCGGTTGGCGGCCCGGTGGTACGGGGTGGCGAGCAGGGCCGCCCCGTCGACGGTCAGTCGGTCGAGCGCGTCGGGAACCCCGACCGTGGCGAGGTGGTCGGCCTCGGCGGCCAGCGCCAGCGGGTCCACCACCACGTGCCGCGACAGGTGCGTACGGACCCCGGGATGGAACGTGCCGGCGCCGAACTGCGCGAACGTGTGGTGCCGCCCGTCGCGCAGCACGACGTTGTGCGCCGCCTGCGCGCCCCCGTTGAAGCGGACCACGGTGTGCACCGGGCGGGTGGCGCAGAGCCAGTCCACCACCGTGCCCTTGCCCGCGTCGCCGTAGCCGAGGTCGACCACCGCCACGTGCCTCACAGCCGGGTCACCCCGCCAGCGGTGTCGCGGAAGGTCGGGAGCGTCGACACCTCGGCCCGCCGCCCCCGGCCGAGGCGTGCCAGCGCCTTCGACACGGTGCCGGTGGCGCCGGAGCCGGCGCGGTCGAGGTCGCGCAGGCCCTCGTCCAGGTCGATGGCCTGCTCGCCGAGGCCGATGGTGAGCGCGATGGTCTCGCAGACCGCGTCGAGGTCGTCGAGCACCACGGCGTTCTGCCCGAGCAGGTCCCGCCAGAAGTCCAGCACCTTGGCGTTGCCGGCGTAGTGGCTGCCGGCGGGGAGCAGGTAGTAGGTGTCCCAGCGGCGGGTCACCTCGTCCACGACCTGCCGCAGCGGCACGTCCTCGGCCAGGTCGTCGCCGATCAGGCGGGCCACCTCCCGGGCCTTCGCCTGCGGGTACGCCAGCTCGTCGCCGATGATGAACAGGTAACCGCGTCGGCCGCGCTTCTCCCAGCCGTCGGTGGCGGTGTGCCGGGCCATGAAGTACATGGCCAGCTCGTACGACTCGCTCATCTGCCCGCCGCCACCGCCCTCCAGCACGATCCGGCCGAGGTCGTCGTCCATCCGGTTGTCCGACTCGAACTGGCCCACCTGCAACGGCACCCGGTCGCAGGTGGCGTCACCGATCGCGCCGAACATGATCTGCGGGTCGCTGGCGTACCCCTGCCGTTGCAGCAGCCCGAGCAGTTGCGGCAGCTTGGTCTGCAGGACGCGCGGCACCTTGAGCATCGAGCCGGTCACGTCGAACAGCACCGCGACGGCCGTCGTCTGGGGGTGCTCGTCGGAGTCGCGGCTCTCGCGCGTCGCGTCCCGGGGGTCGAGGGCGGGGTGCACGGTGCGCGCCCCACTGTCGCTGTAGGAGAAGGCGCTCTTGCCGGTGGACCGACGGTAGCGGTCGGCGGCGTCGTACACGTCGGTGGACCAGGTTCCACTGCCCATGACAGCTCCTTAGGGGGTGAGGGTGAAGGGTCGGAAGGTGCGGGGGCCGTAGAGCCGGTCCAGCACCTGGTCGAGTTCGCGTAGCAGGCGCCAGGCGTCGTCGGGCCGGGCGTCCAGGGACCGCTGCCGGCAGCCCTGCGCGAAGCCGTGCAGCTCGCGGGGCGCGCGCGGCCCCATCAGCCAGCTCATGCACCGGCTGGCCATCGCGATGTCGGTGCCCGGCCGGCAGGGCCGCTTCGCGGTGACCTCCTGCGGATACCAGTCCTCGTGGCCCGGCACCAGCGCCGGGATCGTGCTCCCGACGGGTGCGGAGAAGCACCAGTCGACCAGCACCACGCCGTGGGCGTCCGGCTCGATCAGCACGTGTCGCGGCAGGACCGCGCCGTGCACGATGCCGGCCCGGTGGGCCAGGCCGAGCACCACCAGCAGCCGCCGCCACATCCAGGCCACGTCCCGGGCGTCCAGCCCGTCGGGGTACGCGCGCCGCACCTCGTCGAGGTTGTGCAGACCGGGCGTGGTGGCGAGCACGTTGATCCGCCGTTCGGCGCCGCTCACGGTGTCGCGGTGCCGGAAGCCGTCGACCAGCCGGGGCACGTACGGCAGGTAGCGGGGGTCGCCGCGCTCGGCGATGGTGCGCAGGGCGTGTGCCTCGCGGCCCATCAGGTCGTTGTCGGTGGGCTGTCGGGGGAGCTTGAGCAGACGATCGGCGCCGACGTCGTAGAGGTCGGCCAGGTCACCCGAGTGGGCCGGCGTGCCGAGGCGGTAGTCGCCGAGGATGGTGACCTGCCGGGCCTGCCACCGGGTGGTGACGTGGATGAACGCGTCGAGGGCCTCGGCGCGTACTCCAGGATCGGCCGGCAGGCGATCGGGGTGCAGGGCCGCGACCAGTTCGCGGTAGCGACGGGCCGGTTGGTCGGTGCCGAACAGATCGGCGTCGGTGCGGGCCGCCGTGACCAGGCCGATGGCCGCCGCGGTCTTCATCGCACCGTCTCCTCGCGGGCGGGGCGTAGCAGCGCCGGGTGCAGCAGGCGGGCGTCGCCGGCCCGGTAGAGCCGGGCGCGGGGGCCGCCCCGGGTGCCGCCGCGCTCGGTGCTGGCGCCCGTGCTCTCCACGAAGCCCGGCACGGAGAGCACCTTGCGGTGGAAGTTGCCGGCGTGCAGCGGGTGACCCCACACCGTCTCGTAGACGGCGCGCAGCTCGCTGATCGTGAACTCGGCGGCGAGGAAGCGCGTGGCGAGCGGGGTGTATTCCAGCTTGGACCGGGCCCGCTCCAGCGCGTCGTCGATGATCCGGCCGTGGTCGAAGGCGAGCTGCCGGCTGGTCAGCGCGGTCACCGGCAGCCAGATCGCCGCGTCGGCGTCGGATCCGGCGGCCGGGTCCGGCAGGTCGGGGGCGAACGCGAGGTGCGCGATCGAGACGATGCGCATCCGCGGGTCGCGGTCGGGAGCGCCATAGCTGCCCAACTGCTCCAGGTGTACGCGCCGAAGCCCTTCGCCGCCGAGCCCGGTCTCCTCGGCCAGCTCCCGTCGGGCGCCGGCGGTCAGGTCCTCGTCGGGGCGGACAAAGCCGCCGGGCAGCGCCCAGTGCCCCTCGAAGGGTGGCTGGCCGCGCTGGATCAGCAGGAGGTGCAGCGCGCCGTCGCGGATGGTCAGTGCCACCACGTCGACGGTGACAGCGACCGACGGGTAGGCCCGGGGGTCGTACTTCGCCAGGAAGTCCTGCTCGTCAACCATGTCACTCTCAATCTGAGAACATCTCGTTGTGAGAAGAACGTACCGCACAAGAATGCCCCTGCCAAGCCCGAATCCGGGATTGGCAGGGGCGCGTCAGCGCACGAGACCCACCAGATGCGGCCGGCCTCGCGAGTCGTGCAGGGCGAACCCGCCGTCCGGCAGGAGGGCGAAGCTCACCGTGCTCGGTAGCGGCACGGGCAGCTTGAAGGCGACCTCGACGGTGTAGGCGTCCGGCAACCGGTTCTCCAACGCGGCCAGGCAGCGCGCCTTGCTCCACATGCCGTGCGCGATCGGCCGGTGAAAGCCGAACAGCCGCGCCCCGAGCCGGGACGTGTGGATCGGGTTGTGGTCGCCGGAGACCCGTGCGTACTCCGTGCCGACGCGGGGTTCCACCCGCCAGCAGGCCGTGGCGGCCGGCGCCTCGGGGCGTTCGCTCCGGTCGCGCCGCTCACCGCCGTCGGGCTTGCGCTCCCGACCGAGGTACGTCGAGACGCCGCGCCAGACCTCCTCCCCGTCGACCGAGCCGACCAGCACCACATCCACCTGCCGCCCCCGGTCGTGCGGGCGCAGGTTCTCCGCGTACGTCCTGAAGTCGAGGGTCTCGTCGGCGGTGATCGGGCGGCGCACGGTGATCCGGTTACCGACGTGCACCAGACCGGTCACCGGAATGGGAAACTCCGGAGTGGTCATCAGCCGCAGGGTCAGCGGGAAGCCCATGACGTGCGGGAACGTCGCGGGCAGCCGGTCGGTGAGCCGGAACCCGCAGACCCGGTCGTAGTCGGCCAGGTGTGCCCGGTCGACGGTCACCCCGCCCGCGGCCAGCTCGACCGTGGCCAACTCGCCCGCCGGCAGGCCGGGCCCGCGCCGTCCGCCGCCGAGGCCCGGCAGCGCACCGAGCAACGCCCGCCGGTAGAGCGCACCGGTGGACGGCTGGCTCCGCGCGCCCATCACGCCCCCAGCAGGCTCTGGCCGCAGACCCGGACCACGTTGCCGCTGACCGCGCCGCTGGCCGGCCACGCCAACCAGCCGATCGTCTCGGCCACGTCGACCGGCAACCCGCCCTGGGCCAGGCTGTTCATCCGTCGGCCCGCCTCGCGGACCACCAGCGGGATCCGCGCGGTCAGCCGCGTCTCGATGAAGCCGGGGGCGACCGCGTTGACGCTGATCCCCCGGTCGCGCAGGGCCGGGGCGAGCGAGTCGACGAGCCCGATCACGCCGGCCTTGCTGGTGGCGTAGTTGGTCTGCCCCCGGTTGCCGGCGATCCCGGCGATCGAGGAGACCGACACGATCCGCCCGCCGGTGGGGATCAGCTCCCGCTCCAGCAGCACGTCGTTGATCCGCTCCTGGCTGGAGAGGTTGACGTCGATCACCTGGTCCCACCGGTCGGCGTCCATCCGGCCGAGCGTCTTGTCCCGGGTGATGCCGGCGTTGTGCACCACCACGTCGACGTGGCCAAAACGGCTGGCCAGGTGGTCGGCGAGCCGGGTCGGCGCGTCCGGTGCGGTCAGGTCGAGTTGGAGCGCAGTGCCGCCGATGTCGTTCGCCACCGCGGCGAGCGCGTCTCCGGCGGCCGGGATGTCCAGTGCCACGACCCGCGCGCCGTCGCGGGCGAGCACCCGGGCCAGCGCCGCACCGATGCCCCGCGCGGCGCCGGTGACCAGCACCACCTGCCCGTCCAGGGGGCGGTCCCAGTCGGCCGGGGCGCTCGCCTCGCCGGCACCGACCCGGATGACCTGCCCCGAGACGTACGCGGATCGGCCGGACAGGAGGAAGCGGAGGGTTGATTCAAGGCTCGTGAGGGAGGCGCTGTCGGCGCGGGTCACGTAGACGAGTTGCGCCGTGGTGCCGCGGCCGAACTCCTTGCCGATGCTGCGGACCAACCCTTCCAGGGCCCGCTGGGCGGTCGCCTCGCGCGGCGTCGGGCACTCCTGCGGCGGGGTGCCCAGCACGATCACCCGACCGGCGGGGAGCACGGCCCGGGCCTGCGGATGGAAGAAGTCGTAGAGCTGGCGCAGATCGGTCGAGTCGGCGATCCCGGTGGCGTCGAAGAGCAGTGCGCCGTACCGCTGAGGGTTGTCCGTGGAGGCGGTGGCGGCCGGGTCGGCCAGCTCGACCCCGGCGGCGGTCAGGATCTTGGCGACCGGCTCGGCGAGGCGGCCGCCAGGGGCCGCGCCGAGCAGGGCCGGCCCGGTAAGCAGCGGGTCGCCAGGGTGGTGTCGGCGCAGTCGCGGCGGGTCGGGCAGCCCGAGGCGCTTGACCAGCGCGCGGCCGGCGGCCGATTGGACGAAGCTCGCGTACCTGTCGGTCATGGGCGTAGCCTACTGGCGAGTAGGGTTCGAGCAACACATCTCAAGGAGGCGGATCGTGCAGAGCATCCGACGTGTCGCGGTCATCGGCGGCAACCGCATCCCCTTCGCCCGTTCCAACTCCCGCTACGCGGACGCGTCCAACGCGGACCTGCTCGGCGCCGCGCTGGACGGCCTGATCGCCCGCTACGGGCTGGCCGGGCAGCGGGTCGGCGAGGTGGTGACCGGAGCGGTGCTCAAGCACTCCCGCGACTTCAACCTCACCCGTGAGGTGGTCCTCGGCTCCCGGCTCGACCCGCACACCCCGGCGTACGACATCCAGCAGGCCTGCGGCACGGGCCTGGAGGCGGCGATCCTGGTCGCCAACAAGATCGCCCTCGGTCAGCTCGACGTGGGCATCGCCGGCGGTGTCGACACCACCTCCGACGCCCCGCTCGCAGTCAACGAGGACATGCGGCGCACGCTGCTCAAACTCAACTCGGCCCGGACGCTCGGCGAGCGACTGAAGGTCGCCGCCAAGTTGCGTCCGCTCCAGCCGTTCAAGCCGGAGATCCCCCGCAACGCCGAGCCGCGTACCGGCCTGTCCATGGGTGACCACGCCGCCCGGACCGCGCTGCACTGGCAGATCGACCGGCGATCCCAGGACGAGCTGGCGCTGCGCTCACACCAGCGCCTGGCCGCTGCGTACGACGGGGGCTTCTTCGACGACCTGATGACGCCGTACCTGGGGCTCACCCGCGACCAGAACCTGCGCCCCGACACCAGCCTGGAGAAGCTCGGCTCACTCCGGCCGGCCTTCGGCACCCGCGGCCCGGACGCCGAGCAGGCCACCATGACCGCCGGCAACTCCTCGCCGCTCACCGACGGCGCGTCGACCGTGCTGCTGGCCAGCGAGGAGTGGGCGAGCGCGCACAACCTGCCGGTGCTGGCCTGGTTCAGCTGGTCCGAGACGGCGGCGGTGGACTTCGTGCACGGCGACGAGGGGCTGTTGATGGCTCCCGCGTACGCGGTGCCCCGGATGCTGGCCCGCGCCGGGCTGACGCTGCAGGACTTCGACTACTACGAGATCCACGAGGCGTTCGCGTCGCAGGTGCTGGCCACCCTCGCCGCCTGGGAGTCGCCGGAGTTCTGCAAGGACCGGCTCGGCCTGGACGCGCCGCTGGGCGCGATCGACCGGGACCGGCTCAACGTGAACGGCTCGTCGCTGGCCGCCGGGCACCCGTTCGCCGCCACCGGCGGGCGGATCGTGGCGACCCTGGCCAAGCTGCTGGCCGAGAAGGGCAGCGGACGTGGGCTGATCTCGATCTGCGCGGCCGGCGGCCAGGGCGTGACGGCGATCCTGGAGCGCTGAGCCCGGACCCCCGCGTTCCGCGCCCGTGCGCACGCGGGAGAATGAGGTACGTGACGATCCCGAACGTGCTCGCCAACCGGTACGCCTCGCCCGAACTGGTCGCTCTCTGGTCCCCGGAGGAGAAGGTCCGGATGGAGCGGCGGCTCTGGCTCGCCGTCCTCCGCGCTCAGCGCGACCTGGGCGCGCCGGTGCCGGACGGCGTGGTCGAGGCGTACGAGCGGGTGCTCGACCAGGTCGATCTCGCCTCGATCGCGGAGCGGGAACGGGTCACCCGGCATGACGTGAAGGCCCGAATCGAGGAGTTCAGCGCGCTCGCCGGGCACGAGCATGTGCACAAGGGGATGACCTCGCGGGACCTCACCGAGAACGTCGAGCAGCTCCAGGTGCGTGCCTCGCTGGAGCTGATCCGGGACCGGGTGGTGGCCACTCTCGCCCGACTGGCCTGGCTGGCCCACGAGCACTCCGAGCTGGTCATGACCGGCCGTTCGCACAACGTGGCGGCGCAGGCCACCACGCTGGGCAAGCGTTTCGCGTCGGCGGCGGAGGAGCTGCTGATCGCGTACGAGCGGCTGGAGGAGCTGATCGCCCGCTACCCGTTGCGCGGGATCAAGGGGCCGGTCGGCACGGCCGCCGACCAGCTGGACCTCTTCGACGGCGACGCCGACAAGGTGGCCGAGCTCGAGCGCCGGGTCGCCGAGCACCTGGGCTTTTCCCGGGTGCTGGACAGCGTCGGGCAGGTCTACCCACGCTCGCTGGACTTCGACGTGCTGGCCGCGCTGGCCCAGACCGCCGCCGCGCCGTCGTCGCTGGCCACCACGATCCGGCTGATGGTCGGCCAGGAGTTGGCCACCGAGGGCTTCAAGCCGGGTCAGGTCGGCTCCAGCGCGATGCCGCACAAGATGAACACCCGCTCGTCGGAGCGGGTGAACGGCTTCGCGGTGATCATCCGGGGCTACCTGTCGATGGTCGGCGAGCTGGCCGGTGACCAGTGGAACGAGGGGGACGTGTCCTGCTCGGTCGTCCGTCGGGTGGCTCTGCCGGACGCGTTCTTCGCCGCCGACGGGCTGTTCCAGACGTTCCTCACCGTGCTCGACGAGTTCGGCGCGTACCCGGCGGTGATCAACCGGGAGCTGGAGCGGTTCCTGCCGTTCCTGGCCACCACGAAGATCCTGGTGGCGGCCGTCCGGCGTGGCGTCGGCCGGGAGGTCGCCCACGAGGTGATCAAGGAGCACGCGGTCGCGGTGGCCCTGGCGATGCGCGAGAAGGGCTCGCCGGAGAACGACCTGTTCGACCGGTTGGCGGAGGACGGCCGGCTCGGCCTGTCCCGCGCCGACATCGACACCCTGGTCGCCGACCGCACCGCCTTCGTCGGCGCCACCCAAGCCCAGATAGCAGCGGTAACCCGCCGCATCACCGCCGTGGTGGAAACCCACCCAGAGGCAGCCACCTACACCCCACCCCCCATCCTCTAACCCACCCTTCGGCGCGCTGATCATGAAGTTATTGCCACGACACGCCGATGCGCCGGGCAATAACTTCATGATCGACGGGGTGAAGGCGAGGCCGGCCCGGTGGGGTGGGTGGGGTGGGGTGGGTGGTGGGTGGGGTGGGTTACTCGCCTGTTGGGGTTTCGGCGGCCGTTCGGAGGTTGGGGGCGCTGGCCGGTTCGGCGATGCCGCCGGGCGACTCCGTGAAGCCCGCGACCTCCGCGGCCTCCGCGGCGACCGCCGGCTGGTCGGCCGGCATGACCTCGGGCATCTTGGGTACGGCGACCACTGCCGTTCCGTACGCGCAGATCTCCATCCACATCTCACCGCAGTCCCGGCTGTCGAACCGCATGCCGATCACCGCGTTCGCGCCCAGCCGCAGGGCCTCCTCGCCGAGCCGGGCCACCGAGTCGGTGCGCCACCGGGTCAGGTTGTCCGGGGCCATCGGGTCGTACGCGCCACCGCGCAGGTTCTTGACACCCTCGCGGTACGGGTTGCGCGTTCTGGCCATCGATGACACCACCTCACCGAGAATCTGTCGGATCTCGTAGCCGGGCAGTTGCTCTGTCGTCACGACCAGCACGTTTCCGATGCTGTCAGGATCGGCGTGACCCGATCGGGTGCATTGTTCACCTGATCGGATGCTGCAAAACGACGCGGCGCGGACGGCCGGCACGCCGCCGACCATCCGCACCGCCTCGGGCGTTAACCGTCAGACACCGGCCGTCGAGGTGATCCAGGCCCGGTTGTACGCAACGCTGCCGTAGTTCTGGATGCTGGAGCCGTCGGCCGTGGAGGCGACGCCGACCTGCTGGCCGTTGTAGAACTGCGGGCCGCCCGAGTCGCCCCGCCAGGCGTTGCCGTTGATCCGGGTGCTGCGGATCGCCTGGCCGCCGTACGCGTCGGTGACGCTGTTGCTGGTCACCCGGACGGTGGCGGTCTTGAGTTGGGTCGACGCGGAGCAGCCGCTGTAGCAGGTCATGCCCCAGCCGTAGATCGAGTTGGTCGAGTTGATCGGCGGGTTGCTGCTGGCCAGGGTCACCGTCGAGGTGCTGACGGCGCTGGAGAGCCGCATGAGGGCGAGGTCGCTACGGGTGTAGGTGGCGCTGACCGTACGGGTGACCCCGCCGGAGGTGCGGTTCACGCTGCCGATCCGGACGGACATGGTGCCGCTGATGCAGTGCCGGGCGGTGAGCACCCACTGTGAGGCGATGACGCTGCCGGAGCAGGTGAACGACCCGTTGCTGAGCACCGCGGCGGCCCAGGGTGCGGACGAGACGGTGGTGCCACCGATGATGGGTTGCGGGCCGGCGGGGGCGGCGACGGCTCCGGATGAGGCGCCGAGGACGCCGATCAGCGCGGTGCCGAGCAGGGCGAGCAGGGGGCGGATGCGCATCGGGTGGGCTCCTTGGACGGGGCGGGCCCGGGGTCGCCGGGCGTGGGAGGGCGACAGCGGGGGTTTCCGCCGACGCCCGAAATCGACTTACATCGATGAACACTAGGGCCCGGGGCGGTGGTTTTCAAGGAATTGATCGAGGTTAACCTATGTAACGATTCGGCCACCCGCTGCGCCGTATATGCCCTGCTGAGGCCACCTGTCCCGCGTAACGGGCCGCACTGGGTGCCAGTAATGTTGATCACTGCCTGAACTGCGCCCGGCCGGTGCGTCTGCGGCGGTATCTGCCAGGTACGCTGGCTGCGCTCGCCCGTTGTGGGTCGGCACCCAACTGCGTACACAGTCAGGAGTGCCCAGTGCCTCGCGTCGTCGTCGACGTCATGCTCAAGCCCGAGATCCTCGATCCGCAGGGCCAGGCCGTCGCAAACGCGCTGCCCCGGCTCGGCGTCAGCGACGTCGCCTCGGTTCGGATCGGCAGGCGTATCGAGATCGAGTTCACCGGTGAACCGGACCTGGACCGCGCTCGGGAGATTGCCGACAAGCTGCTCGCCAACCCGGTCATCGAGGACTTCACCGTCCGCCTGGTCGAGGCCGACGAGACCGCGGACGCCCGCTCGTGACCGCCCGGGTCGGTGTCGTCACCTTCCCTGGCTCGCTCGACGACGGGGACGCGGCCCGAGCCGTCCGGATCGCCGGCGCGGAGCCGGTCCGGCTCTGGCACGGCGACCCAGGGCTGCACGGGGTGGATGCGGTCGTGCTGCCCGGCGGCTTCTCGTACGGTGACTACCTCCGTTGTGGTGCCATCGCCCGGTTCGCCCCGGTGATGGAGACGATCGTGGACGCCGCCCAGGGCGGTCTGCCGGTGCTCGGCATCTGCAACGGCTTCCAGATCCTGTGCGAGGCGCACCTGCTGCCCGGCGCGCTCACCCGCAACCAGCACCTGCACTTCCGCAACCGGGACCAGATCCTGCGCATCGAGTCGGCCGGCACCGCGTGGACCAACACGTTCCAGCCCGGCCAGGAGGTGCTCATCCCGGTGAAGAACGGCGAGGGCTGCTACGTCGCGGACACCGCGACGCTCGACCAGCTCGAAGCCGAGGGTCGGGTGGTCGCCCGCTACATCGGCGGCAACCCGAACGGGTCGCAGCGCGACATCGCCGCGATCACCAACGCCGCCGGCAACGTGGTCGGCATCATGCCGCACCCCGAGCACGCGGTGGAGGCGCTCACCGGCCCATCGTTGGACGGCCTCGGTTTCTTCACGTCGGTCCTCAAGCACCTGGTGGGGGCGCCAGCGTGAACGACGCCAGCGTGAACGGCGGCACGACGATCATCGGTCAGCTCAACCGCCGGTCAGGCGGGCACGAGCGCAGCGAGGAGAGGTCATGACCACCCATCCGGACCCGGTACGGGACACACCGGAGGCGTATTCTGCCCCGGCGCAGCCGACCGAGCCGCGCCCGGCGGAACCCGCCTACCAGGCGACCGCTCCCGCCCAGCCGGCCACGGCCGACTGGGCCGACGGCGTGGACACCGTGCCGCGTGCCGGTGGCACGCCGGGCGAGCTCCAGCCGTACACCGAGCTGGGTTTGCGCGACGACGAGTACGACCGGATCCGGCAGATCCTCGGCCGCCGGCCCACCCAGTCCGAGCTCGCGATGTACTCGATCATGTGGAGCGAGCACTGCTCCTACAAGTCGAGCAAGGTGCACCTGCGCCAGTTCGGTGAGAAGGCCCCGCACAGCGACCGGCTGCTCGCCGGCATCGGCGAGAACGCCGGTGTCGTGCAGATCTCCGACGAGCTGGCGGTGACCTTCAAGGTCGAGTCGCACAACCACCCGAGCTTCGTCGAGCCATACCAGGGTGCGGCGACCGGCGTCGGCGGCATCGTCCGGGACATCCTCGCCATGGGCGCCCGCCCGATCGCGGTGATGGACCCGTTGCGCTTCGGTGCCGCGGACCACCCGGACACCGCCCGGGTGCTCACCGGCGTGGTCGCCGGCGTCGGCGGTTACGGCAACTGCCTCGGTCTGCCCAACATCGGTGGCGAGTTGGTCTTCGACCCCTCCTACCAGGGCAACCCCCTGCTCAACGCGCTCTGCCTGGGCGTGCTGCCGGTGAACCGGTTGCAGAACAAGGCCGCCGCTGGCCCGGGCAACGTTGTCGTGCTGCTGGGCGCCAAGACCGGCCGGGACGGCATCGGTGGTGTGTCCGTGCTGGCCAGCGCCACGTTCGACGAGGGCAGCGAGGCGCGCCGCCCCGCCGTGCAGGTCGGCGACCCGTTCATTGAGAAGCTGCTGATCGAGGCGTGCCTCGAGCTGTACGACGGCCAGCTGGTCGTCGGCATCCAGGACCTCGGCGGCGCCGGTCTGACCTGCGCGCTCACCGAGACCGCGGCCGCGGCCGGCACCGGCATGCGGGTCTGGCTGGAGCGCGTGCCGCTGCGTGAGCCTTCGATGGACCCGCACGAGATCCTGGCCAGCGAGTCGCAGGAGCGGATGCTGCTGGTCGTCGAGCCGGACAAGCTCGACGCGGTGCTCAAGACCGCCGACAAGTGGGGCGTGCTCGCCACCGCGATCGGCGAGGTCACCGCACCGGAGCCGGACGGCCGTCCCGGCCGACTGCTGATCACCTGGCAGGACCACCTGGTCGTCGACGTGCCGCCGGGTTCGCTGGTCGACGACGGCCCGGTCTACGCCCGGCCGATGCGTGAGCCGGCCGACCTGATCCTGCTTCAGGCCGACCGGGCCGAGACGCTGCCCCGCCCGGCCGACCCGGAGGCGCTGCGGGAAACCGTGCTGCGCATGATCGCGTCACCCAACCTGGCCGACAAGACCTGGGTCACCGAGCAGTACGACCGCTACGTGCTGGGCAACACGGTGCTCGCCCAGCCGGAGGACGGCGGCGTGATCCGGCTCGACGAGCGGACCGGGCTCGGCGTGGCGCTCTCGGTGGACGGCAACGGCCGGTACACCCGGCTCGACCCGTACAACGGCGCCAAGCTGGCGCTGGCCGAGGCGTACCGGAACGTGGCGGTGACCGGCGCGAAGCCGATCGCCGTGACCGACTGCCTCAACTTCGGCTCTCCGGAGGACCCGGGCGTCATGTGGCAGTTCGCCGAGGCCGTGCGCGGCCTGGCGGACGGCTGCCTGGAGCTGGGCATCCCGGTGACCGGCGGCAACGTCAGCTTCTACAACCAGACCGGCGCGGCGGCCATCCACCCGACCCCGGTGGTCGGCGTGCTGGGTGTGCTGGACAACGTCGCCGACCGGGTGCCGATGGGCTTCGTGCCGCGCGCCGGTGGCGACCACGACCAGCTCTACCTACTCGGCGAGACGAACGTGGAGCTGTCCGGCTCGGAGTGGGCCTGGGTGACGCACGAGCACCTGGGCGGCATCCCGCCGCAGGTCGACCTCTCCCGGGAGAAGGCGCTCGCCGACCTGCTGGCCGAGGCGGCCCGGGTCGGTCACCTGACCTCCGCGCACGACCTCTCCGACGGTGGCCTCGCCCAGAGTCTGGTCGAGTCCTGCCTGCGTCGCGGCGTCGGCGCCCGGATCGCGGTGCCGGAGCACTTCGCCGGCGGCTCGATGCCGTTCGTCTACCTGTTCAGTGAGTCCGCCGCGCGGGTGCTGGTGTCGGTGCCGCGTGGCCACGACAAGGCGTTCGCGGCGCTCTGCGCCGAGCGTGGGGTGCCGTTCGAGCTGATCGGCGTCACCGACCCGTCCGGCGGAGCACTTGAGGTGCACGGTCAGTTCCGGATCGGCCTGGACGAGCTGCGCACCGCGCACACCGAGACGTTGCCGCGCCTCTTCGGGGGCGCTGCCGCCGTCGAGGTGCCCGCGCCGGCCGCCGGCGTGGCGGGGGCGGTCGAGGCAGTGCCGCTGCCGGTCGCACAGGCCGAGCCGCTCGACCCGGCCGAGGTGGTCTCGGAGCCCATCGCTTCTTCAGGCCCTTCCCCGGAGACCGGCGCGGTCGAGCCGATCGGGTCGGAGCAGCCGAGCGTCACCGACCAGGACGGGTCGTCCGAGTCTGACACCGGTGTCACCGAGCCGTCGCCTGACGAGCGCTGAGGCGTTGGCGGCCGCCGTCTACGGCCAACCCGGTTCCGGTGCCCGATTCGACTGGGGCCTGACCGGGGCGGCCGAGCTCGGTCGGGTCTGCGCTGCGCTGGTGGTGGTGGACGTGCTGTCGTTCACCACCGCCGTGGAGGTGGCCGTCGCCCGTGGCATGCGGGTGCACCCGTTCCCCTGGGGTGAGCAGGCCGCCGAGTACGCCGTACGTGTCGGTGCGGTCGCGGCGGTGGGCCGACGGCGGACGACCACGGAGCATCCGTGGTCGCTCTCGCCCGCCGCACTGAGCACGGCCCCGGTGGTGGCGGACCTGGTTCTGCCCTCGCCGAACGGCTCCGCCATCAGCGCCGCCGCCAGCGCCACGGGCCTGCCGGTGGTCGCGGCGTGCCTGCGGAACGCGGACGCCGTCGGGCGTTGGCTGCGCCGCCAGGGGTACGGCACGACGGACGCTCCAATCGGTGTGATCGCCTCGGGGGAGCGGTGGCCGGACGGGTCGCTGCGACCGTCGGTGGAGGACCAGCTCGGCGCCGCTTCGGTGCTGGACTCCCTGTCCGGTGTGCCGGGCGGGCTCTCGGTGGAGGCGGCCATGGCGCTCGCCGCGCTGGCAAGCACTCCGGATGTGCCCGCCGCGGTGCGCGGGAGCATCTCCGGTCGGGAGCTGACCGA
Organism: Micromonospora sp. NPDC005291; assembly: GCF_040607415.1. Taxonomy (NCBI): domain Bacteria; kingdom Bacillati; phylum Actinomycetota; class Actinomycetes; order Micromonosporales; family Micromonosporaceae; genus Micromonospora; species Micromonospora sp. NPDC005291. The sequence goes on along the minus strand of NZ_JBEXGR010000010.1, from coordinate 139,034 downwards.
AAGTGGCTTCGCCAGCGACGTGGACATCGCCGTCCGGATCAGCGTGTCGGACGTCGTGCCGGTGCTCCACCAGGGCGTCTTCTCCGCGGCCTGACCGCGCCCCTGATCATCTCGGCTTCCGTGAAGTCACGACATCCACGCGTGGACCTTGCGACAGCGAAACGGCCACCCGCAGATCCGGATGGCCGTTTCGCCGTTGCTGAAGGCGCTGTGGTCGGTCAGTCGTCCAGCCAGTCGAGGCGTCGACCGCCCCGCTCGGTCGGCGGCGGGGTGTCCGGCCGGGTGCGGCCGGCGGCGGGCTGACCGTAACCGCTCTGGTCGTAGCCCCGGTCGTCGTAGCCTGCGCGCTGCTGTGGGGGCTCCTGGCCGTAGTTGGCCTGGTCGTACCCACCGGCGGCGGGCTGACCGTAGCCACCCTGGTCGTAGCCCCGGTCGTCGTAGCCTGCGCGCTGCTGCGGGGGCTCCTGGCCGTAGTTGGCCTGGTCGTACCCACCGGCGGCAGGCTGACCGTAGCCGGACTGGTCGTAGCCGCCGGCCTCCTGACCGCCGTACCCCGCGGTCGGCTCGGCAGCCCGACCGCCGTACGGGGCCGGGTCGGACTGGCCGTACCCGTGCCCCTGCTCCGGCTGGTAGACGCCGGTGGCGTACGGATCGGCCGGAGCCGGGTACTGGGTGCTGTCGCCGGTGTAACGGCCGGTCGGTTCGTCGTACCGCTCGCCGTAGGCCGCTCCGCCAGCGGGAGCCGGCGGGTAGGCGGCGGTCCCGGCCGGGGCGGTGTAGTCACGGCTGCCGTAGCCACCGCCGGAGGCCGGAGCGTTGCCGTAGCTGCCACCGGAGGCCGGTCCGGCGCCGTAGCCGGCGCCGGAACCGGGCGCGGCGCCGTAGCCGTCACCGGCCGCGCCAGCGCCGTAGCCGCTTGCAGGAGCGCCGTAGCCGCCGCCAGAGGCGGGGGCGTTGCCATAGCCGCCGGCGCCGTACCCGCCGGGTGCCGGCTCCTCGCCGTAGCCGGCGCCGCCCCAGCTCTGCTGGCCCGCACCGCCGTACGGCTGTGCAGGCGCGGCGTACGGGTCCGGTGGGACGTCATCGACCACTGGGCGGTGCATCATCGTCGGCGCCTCGCTCAGCGCCGCACCGCCGACCATGGTCGGGTCCGCGCCGCCGCCAGGACGGCCGCCGACCACCCGGGTCTGATCGTCGGGGCCACGGAACCCGCCCCGCGCCGGCGGGACGACACCGCCGCCACCACCGGTCGCCGGGTCGTCATCGTCGTCGCCGCTCTCCTTGCGCTTCATCCAGAGCAGCACGATCGTGCCGACACCGGCGGCCACCAGAAGACCACCGAGCAGAATGATCAGGTACGAGCTGAAACCGCCGCCGTCCTCGTTGTTCGCGGCGTTCGCCGGGGCACCGGCGGTGGCCTCCGCGGTGGGCTCCTCTTCGGTGCCCTCCTCGGTCGCCTCCTCGGTGGGGACGGCCTCGGCGGTGGCGGACGGCGTCGCGCTCGGCGTCACCTCGACCTTGATCGCGAGGGTGATCCGTTGGCCGGTGACGGACTGCCCGGCGTTGGCGTTGATGGTCTTCCGGCCAACGACGTTGTCGGAGCTGGCGCCCAGTTCGAGGCGGCCGGGGGCGATCGGGTTGTCGGTGGTGCCGGTGAAGCGGAAGTTGCCGCTGCCGTCGCTGATGGCGTCGTGGCGTTTACCACCGCTGTCCAGCAGCATCACCACGGCGTTCGGCACCGCATCGCCATTGGCCTGTACGACGACCTTGCCGGCGACTGACTTCACGGTCTGGTTCTGCGGCGGTGGCGGCGCTGCCTTGCCCTTGACCGTCAGCGAGAAGGTGGCGGTGCTCGGGCCCGATTCGGCCTCGACGGCCACGGTGACCGTGGCGGTGGCATCGCCCGCGTTGTCGTTGGCAGCGATCCGGACCAGTTGCGCCCTCGGCTGGTTGCTCAGAGCCGGAAAGTTGACGGTCCCGCACCCGCTGGCGCAGCTGACGCCCGACGGCAGCCCGGAGAGGCTGATCTTCGCTTCTCGGTCGCCATCACCGGGAGTGACACGCACCGTGACCGTGGCATCGCTGCCAGCGTTCACGGAGACTGAGTTCGGGGACACCTCGACCGTTGCGGCCATTGCTGGTGTGGCGGGGACGGCGAGCAGAGCGCCGGCGACCAGCGCTACGACCACACCGGCCCGCTGCTTCCAGGCACGTCGGTGTGTTGACACGTCCACCGCCTTCCGGGCTGACTTCCCTCTGACCGGCGGGGCGCCGGGCCGGGGATCATCACGGTTCGAATACGCCGTCGGCAACTATGCCTTGTCCGACTGGCTTGGCGCGACCCAGGGCCAACGTCGGATGCTCGGCCTGCGGGTCGTATCGTCCCGTCGTGTCCTCTCCGCACAGTAAGTCCGCTGCCGTAACGGCGGCGTTGTCGGCGCTCGACGAGGGGCGTACGCCCGAAAGGCCGGTGTTCCGGGAGGCGGTCCGGTCGTTGTTGGCCGTCCTCGCGGAGCGCGCCCCCGGCCGATCGGTGGAGGTGCGCGTCCCACCATACGGGGCCATCCAGTGCGTACCCGGACCTCGACACACCAGGGGAAACCCACCAAACGTGGTCGAGATGGGTCCCGACACCTGGTTGGAACTGGCAACCGGGAGAGTCGGCTGGGCGGAGGCGGTAGCCGAGGGTCGCGTCCAGATGAGCGGTGTTCGGGCGGACCTCTCGGCGTATCTGCCCCTCTAGTTGTCCCGATGTCCCACTCACCGTGACGCTGAGCGCAGAAATCGTGACTATCTGTGTCGACGGCGATTCGCGTACACTGTCAGGCGATGACAGTGGTCCCGGCAGAGGAGTGTGGATCCGTCCGTGATCCCGCCCGGCCGGTCCAGACCAGCATGAGGGAGCGGTAGGTGCCCCGAGGCGACGGCCGGCTGAGCCACGACCTTGACCCCCAACGACCTGGCCCCCAGGATGCCTGTGGCGTCTTCGGCGTCTGGGCCCCCGGCGAAGAGGTTGCCAATCTGACCTACTTCGGCCTCTACGCCCTGCAGCACCGCGGCCAGGAGGCGGCGGGCATCGCGGTGAGCGACGGCTCCGGTGTGGTGGTCTACAAGGACCTTGGCCTGGTGGCCCAGGTCTTCGACGAGCCCACCCTGGCGAGCCTGCGTGGCCACCTGGCGATCGGGCACGCCCGTTACTCGACGACCGGCGCGTCCAACTGGGAGAACGCCCAGCCGACGATCCGGTCGACCACCTCCGGCACGACCATCGCGCTGGCCCACAACGGCAACCTCGTCAACACGGCCGAGCTGGAGAAGGAGGTCGCCGAGCGCGGCCTCGTCGCGGACGGCTCGACCAACGACACCTCTCTGGTGACGATGCTGCTCGCCAGCCGACCGGATCTGTCGGTCGAGGCGGCCGCACTGGAGGTGCTGCCCCAGCTGCGCGGTGCGTTCAGCTTCGTCTTCATGGACGAGGCGACCCTCTATGCGGCGCGCGACCCGCACGGCGTCCGCCCGCTGGTGCTCGGCCGCCTGGAGCGCGGCTGGGTGGTGGCCAGTGAGACCGCCGCACTGGACATCGTCGGTGCCAGCGTGGTGCGTGAGGTCGAGCCGGGCGAGCTGATCGCGATCGACGAGAACGGGCTGCGCTCCACCCGGTTCGCCGCGGCGGAGCCGAAGGGCTGCCTCTTCGAGTACGTCTACATCGCCCGGCCGGATGCCACGATCGCCGGGCGTAACGTCCACGCGGCGCGGGTGCAGATCGGTCGGCAGTTGGCCAAGGAGCACCCGGTCGAGGCCGACCTGGTGATCCCGGTGCCCGAGTCGGGCACCCCGGCCGCGATCGGCTACGCGGAGGCGTCCGGCATCACCTACGGCGCCGGCCTCATGAAGAACACGTACGTGGGGCGCACCTTCATCCAGCCGTCGCAGACCCTGCGTCAGCTCGGCATCCGGCTCAAGCTCAACCCGCTGCGGGAGAACGTCCGGGGCAAGCGGCTGGTGGTCGTGGACGACTCGATCGTGCGCGGCAACACCCAGCGCGCCATCGTGCGGATGCTGCGGGAGGCGGGGGCGCTGGAGGTGCACGTCCGGATCTCCTCCCCGCCGGTCAGCTGGCCGTGCTTCTACGGCATCGACTTCGCCACCCGGGCGGAGCTGCTGGCCAACGGGTTGGACAACGACGGCATCCGGCGCTCCATCGGCGCCGACACGTTGGGTTACGTTTCGCTTCCTGGCCTGATCGCCGCGACCGAGCAGCCGAAGACCCGGCTGTGTCGGGCGTGTTTCGATGGGGAGTACCCGATCGAGCTGCCGGACGGCGACCTGATCGGAAAGCACGTGCTGGAAGGGGTGGGCCGACGGGTCGCCAACTCGGCGCCGGAAGCCCCGCACACCAACGGCTCGTTCGTCGCCACTCCGGGTGGCGTGACCGCAAACCGCCCGTAGCACCAACCGGCGCGGCCCGGCCATCGCCGGCGCGGCACCGAGAACCAAAGGGGAGAACCGTGACGCACGTGTCCGAGCGCAGCGGCGCAGGAAGCAGCCCGACCGGCGCCGGTGGCGACCGCCAGCCCTGGACGGCCGGCGCTGGCCGTCAGGCGCGCAAACGCTCGGTCTCGTACGCCGACGCCGGGGTCTCGATCGACGCGGGCGACCGCGCGGTGGAGATGCTCAAGTCGAAGGTGCGCCAGACCCGCCGCCCTGAGGTGCTGGGTGACCTCGGTGGCTTCGCCGGTCTGTTCCGGCTGGACACGAAGAAGTACAAGAGCCCGATCCTGGCGTCCTCCACCGATGGGGTGGGCACCAAGCTGGTGATCGCTCAGCAGATGGACATCCACGACACGGTCGGCATCGACCTGGTCGCGATGGTCGTGGACGACCTGGTGGCCTGCGGTGCCGAGCCGCTTTTCCTGCTCGACTACATCGCCACCGGCGAGGTCGTGCCGGACAAGGTCGCCGAGATCGGCGCGGGCATCGCCGACGGCTGCCGCTACGCCGGCTGCGCCCTGCTGGGCGGGGAGACCGCCGAGCACCCCGGCGTGCTCCGCCCGGACGAGTACGACATCTCCGCGACCGGTGTCGGCGTGGTCGAGGAGGCCGACATCCTCAGCCCCGACCGGGTCGAGGTGGGCGACGTGGTGATCGCCATGCGCTCCTCCGGTCTGCACTCCAACGGCTATTCGCTGGTCCGGCACGTGCTGTTGGGCGCGGCCCGGATGCGACTGGACATCGTGATCGACGACTTCGGTCGGCAGCGGACCCTGGGTGAGGAGCTGCTCACCCCGACCAAGATCTACGCCAAGGACTGCCTCAAGCTGATCGCCGAGGCCGAGGTGCGCGCGCTGGCCCACGTCACCGGTGGCGGTATCCCCGGCAACCTGGTCCGGGTGCTGCCCGAGAACGTCGACGCGGTGGTCAACCGGTCCACCTGGAAGCCGCAGCCGGTCTTCGACCTGATCCAGACGAAGGGTCGGATCGACGACCAGGACATGGAGTCGACCTTCAACATGGGCGTCGGCATGTTCGCGATCGTCTCGGCCGAGGACGCCGACCGGGCGCTGGCCACGCTGACCGGCCGTGGGGTCGAGGCCTGGCAGGCCGGCGAGATCATCGAAGGCACCGGCAACGTGCAGATGGTTGGTCAGCACACCCGGGGATGATCACGCTCTGGTGATCGTACGGGCACCTGATCAGGGCTTCACCCGAGTGGCCAATGCCGCTTAGCCTGAAGGGCACCCCTCAGGCTAAATGGAGGAGGGCGATGGCTGCTCGGGGACAGTCGTTCAGCGGGATGCGCGGTCTTGCCGCCGTCCCGTCGTACGTCGTCATGCAGCCCACCACCCTCTGCAACCTCGACTGCGCGTACTGCTATCTGCCGTTCCGTGCGGCCGACCGGCGGATGCCGGTGGCAGTGGCCGAGGCGGTGGCGGCAGCGGTCAACCCCTGGGCGGCGGCTGGCCGGTTCTCCGTGGTGTGGCATGGCGGCGAGCCGTTGGCGGCCGGCCGGGAGCACCTGGCCGACCTGATCGCGCCGTTCGGGCCTGAGGTCGAGCACCACGTGCAGACCAACGCCACCCTGATCGACGACGACTGGTGCGACTTCTTCGCCCGGCACGAGATGCGGGTGAGCGTGAGCGTGGACGGGCCCCGGGCGCGCAACGGCGACCGGGTCAACCGGGGCGGCCAGCCGGCGTACGACCGGATCCTGCGCGGCGTCACCGTGCTGCGCCGTCGGGGCCTGCCCTTCTCCGCGCTGGCCGTGGTGTCCCGGCCGGAGTCGGGGCTCGCCACCGAGCTGTACGACTACTTCCTTGAGCTTGGCTGCGACGTGTTGGGCATCAACATCGAGGAGACCGAGGGGGTCAACACCCGCGACAACCGCCACGACTCGTCGGCGGTGACCGCGTTCTGGGCGGAGTTGGTCGCGGCGTGGCGCCGTGAGCCGCGGATTCACCTACGCGAGATCGAGTGGTCGCTGCGCTACGCCGCGGCGGTGCTCGACAACTCGGCGGACGGGGTGCTGCCCCGCCAACTGGACCCGATCCCGACGATCGGACACGACGGCTCGGTGACCGTGCTCTCCCCGGAGCTGGCGGGCTTCACCGACCCTCGCTACGGCGACTTCAGCAGCGGCAACGTGCTGACGACCCCACTGGCGGAGATCCTGACCGGTGCGGCGGCGACGCCGTGGGTGGGTGAGTTTCTGGCTGGGGTGGAGGCGTGCCGGGCGTCCTGCCCGTACTTCGGCTTCTGCGGCGGTGGCCATGCGGCCAACCGCTACTTCGAGCTGGGGCGTTTTGACGGTACGGAGACCGAGCACTGCCGCAACAGCAAGATCCGCCTATTGGAGGGAGTGTTGGAGCATGCCCGAGACCACGAGTCACCGGCGGCCTGAGCGCGAAGTGGATGACGGAGTCACCGAGCGGGTGCGGGAGGCGGCTCCCGCGCTCGTCGCGTTGCTGCAGGAGGCCGAGGATGCGCGGCGACTGCGCTCGGAGGTGTCGGGCGGGGACGGCGCCAGCGCGGTCTGCGCCTGGAACCACTTCGAGAACATCCCGACGTTCTACAACTGGAACAATCGCCCGCGCTGAAGATAGCCGGGATCAGGGGCCTGTCGAGCGGCCAGAGTGTCTCCGGTCGCGCCAGGCCCCTGATCGTCGGCACCTGTATCGGTACCAGACGTGCGTGAGCACGCGGGGATCACCGCGTGCTCAACTGCATCGAGGGGTCAGCGGGTCGGACGAACCCAGGGATCCGGGTCGTCGTCCGCGTGATCCTCATCATCGTCGACGAACTCTTTGGAGTCGTCGTCGAAGTGGTGCTCAGACTTTCCAGCACCACCCAGTTCCCGCTGCAAGGCAGTGAGGTCGGTGTTCGGGGAGTGGTACTTCAACTCCCGGGCCACCTTTGTCTGCTTGGCCTTAGCACGGCCGCGCCCCATGGCTCGACCCCCTCGCACAGAATGCGGGGCAGCCCGAAGGCGGGCCCCGATGACGTCAGGCATCTCTCGTGGCTCTTACGGTACATGGGGATGCCACCGTTCGGCACCTCGGGTTACCGTCAGCCGGCTCTGCGCGTCGCGTCGATCCGGCCGTCACCCAGTGTACCGGGTAAGGAGCGGAACGGTTAGCGCCCGTGACACCGGACAAACTGCATCAAACTTGACCCGGCCTCAGCTTACCGAGCCAGGCCGGCACAGGAGGCCCGGAGGCGGATCCCGTCGATCCGCCTCCGGAAACGCTCAGCGCAGGTGGATCGCGCGCAGACGGCCGACATCCGCCATCCGCCGCTCCGCCAGCCGGTCCGCGGCCACCGCCGGCGGTACGCCCTCGGTGTCGGCCAGGCGCAGGATCTCGCGGGTGGTGTCGTAGATCCGGGTCGCCCGCAGCTTCGCCCGGTCGAAGTTGAAGCCCTCGATCTCGTCGGCCACCTGGATCACACCACCGGCATTGACCACGTAGTCCGGGGTGTAGAGGATGCCCCGGTCGGCCAGCAGCTTCTCGATGCCCGGGTGGGCGAGCTGGTTGTTCGCCGCACCGGTCACCACCTTCGCGCGCAGCGCCGGCACGGTGTCGTCGTTCAGCGCGCCGCCGAGCGCGCACGGGGCGTACACGTCGATGTCCGCGGCGATCAGCGCGCTGGCGTCGTCCACCAGGGTGACCTCGGGGTGGTTGGCGCGCGCCCAGGCCAGCGCCTTCGGGTTGACGTCGGTGGCGACCACCTCGGCGCCATCCTCCAGCAGATGCCCGGTGAGGTACTTGCCGACCTTGCCCAGGCCGGCCACACCGACCCGCCGGCCCCGCAGGCTCGGGGTGCCCCACGTGTGCTCGGCGGCGGCCCGCATGCCCTGGAAGACACCCCAGGCGGTCAGGATCGACGAGTCGCCGGCGCCGCCGTGCTCCACGCTGCGGCCGGTCACGTACCGGGTCTCGCGGGCCACGACGTCCATGTCCGCCACGTACGTGCCGACGTCGCAGGCGGTGTAGTAGCGACCGCCCAGCGACTCCACGAAGCGACCGTATGCGCGCAGCAACGACTCGCTCTTGATCTGCTCCGGGTCACCCCAGATGACAGCCTTGCCACCGCCCAGGTCCAGCCCGGCGAGCGCGTTCTTGTACGCCATCCCGCGGGACAGGTCGAGCACGTCGGCGAGCGCGTCGTCCTCGCTGGCGTACGGGTAGAAGCGGGTGCCGCCGAGCGCCGGCCCCAGCGCGGTGGAGTAGATCCCGATGATCGCCTTCAGGCCGCTCTGCTTGTCCTGGCAGAACACGACCTGTTCGTGACCGGTCGATACCGGGTCGTCGGTGCTCGCGAATACGCCCATGACTGCTCCTGGAGTGGTGTGCGTCCTTGTGGAACGCGGACCTGGTGGACCCCGGCGGGGATGCTGCCGGTGTGATCGAGCCTAGTATCGGCCGCCGTGCAGGCGCTCGACGCGCCGCCGCCGTCCCACGTGGCGGCGCGCGTGGTCCGGCCGCTGACCGCGTACGGGTGCGGTTCGTGGGAGGATCGCGCCGTGCCGTCGCTCTTCGCTTCTTACCTGCGCGTGTACGAACCGCTGCCCGCCTTCGATCGAGACCGGCAGAGCTATTGGCGCCGCTACGTCTCGGAGGGTCGGGCCGTGGCCCCGGTCGAGGGGCCGGGCCGGCAGCGGACGGCAGTGATCGAGGCACTGGGCGCTGGCTGGACCCGCCTACCGGACCTGCCGGAGGAGGCGTACGTCCTGGAGACGGACGACAGTCTGCTGGTCTGCCCCTGGAATCTGCGGATCCGGGTCGCTGAGGCGGCGCTCAGCGCCCGCGACGGGGTGCCCTCGGTGCTCGCCGACGCCTTCGTGCCGCCGGTGCTCGCCGGGCAGGCCAGGGCGGTGATCGACGATTGGCGCAGCGGCGCCCGGGTGCTGGAGCACGGAGTGCCCAGGGTGCACGAGCAGATCGCCACCTGGGGCGTGCCGCTGCGCTGGTTCGTACTCTTCGACCCCTCCGAGCGGGACCTGGTCACCGCGCCGGACCGACGGGCGTTGCGCTACCGGACGGAGATCTCCAAGGCCCGCCGCCGTTCGTCGCGCGCGCTGTCGGTGCTGCGCAAGTCGGTGGGCGAGGCGCCGATCACCGAAGCGGTGGAGGAGGCGGCCCGCTGGCTGGAGGAGTTCCATCCGCGCTCGGTGGTGGAGCTGGACTACGGCGGCCTGGTCGACCTGCTCTCCGACGAGACCCTCGCTGCGGACGACTCGCCTGAGTTGGTCGCCAGTGGTCTCGCGGGGCTGTCACGCGGTGAGGCCGAGGAGGCGTCGACCGCGTACGACAAGCTGGTGGCCCGATGGCGCGCGGTGCAGTTGCTGGAGCGGTGCAATTAGGGGCATTTCACCCCAGGAGCGCTCCCAAGGCGAGCGGTGCTCGTAGTTGACGCATCACGAACCGTGATCATGAGTCCGAATAAGGTACTTTCTGCCGTGTAAAAGTCGTAAAAATCGGGCATGGTTCATCCGTCCGTCTAGGGACCTTCATCCGTTCGGCCCATGTCGGACATCGGGGACTAGCCGGACCATGGGAGGCGCGTCGGCCGGCGGGACCCCGGCCGATGTCTATACACGTGGAGGAGTGACCGATGGCATCGCGAACGCACGAACCAGAGCCGCTACTCACACCGGCCGAGGTGGCGTCGATGTTCCGTGTCGACCCGAAGACGGTGACCCGGTGGGCCAAGGCTGGCAAGCTCAGTGCCATCCGCACCCTGGGTGGCCACCGTCGGTACCGCGAGTCGGAGGTCAGGGCGCTGTTGCAGGGCCAGATCCCGCAGCAGCGGCAGGGCGACTGAGCGGCAGCATATTTTCCGGTCAGGGGCGGTGGATCTCGATCCGCCGCCCCTTTCCATGTCCCGCCGGGCCCGACGTCAGCCCCGTCTCAGCGCTGTGCCTCGGCCAACGTCACCCGGATACCGACCGTGCCGCCCTCGCCGCGCCGCAGCCGGCTGCCCAGCAGGCTCAGCCGACCGAGCAGGCGGTACTTGTGCTTGAGCAGGTCGCGGACCCGGCCGATGTCACCGTTTTCGTAAAGCGTCGCGTGGGCTGACACCTCCGCCCCGTGTGGCCGGCCCCGCACGTCGCACGGCGCCACGGTCACCTCGCCGTTGCGGCGGATCCGCTTCACCTTGCCCGAGTCGGCCCGGGTCCAGACCGCCAACGCCTCGCCGTCGCGTACCGCCCAAACCGGGGTCGGCACCGCCCGACCGTCCTTGCGGAAGGTCGTGAGCAGGATGTATTTCTCGGCCGACAGCCGGTCCAACGTGGTCACGCCGCCAGGATACGGCTGCTGCGGGCCACTGAGTGGCCGGATAGCGTGAACGTCGTGATGGGCGAGCCTCAAATCGGTGACGTGATCGGTGAACTGCTGCGTGACACGCTCGCCGTGGCCACCGGAGTGGGCCCTCGACCGCTGGTCGGCGGGCGACTGCCTCGGCCGGTCATCGAGATCATCGAACGGGACGACGGTCTGATCAATGGCGCGCCGGCCGCGCACTACCTGGACGGGCCGGCGGACTGGCAGCCGTACGACCACCGGGCCGTGGACCGGGTCCGCGGCGAGACGCTGGACATCGGCACCGGCGCAGGCCGGATCGCGCTGCTGCTCCAGGAGCGCGGCGTACCGGTCACCGGGCTGGACACCTCAGCGGGCGCGCTGGCGGTGAGCCGACGTCGCGGTGTCCGGCGGCTGGTGCACGGCACCGTCGACACGCACGTCGCCGACGGCCAGCGGTACGACACGTTCCTGCTGCTCGGCAACAACCTCGGACTGTTCGAGGGCCGGGAGCGTGCACCCGGGTTCCTGGCGGCGCTCGCCGCGCTGGCCCGACCGGGAGCGCAGATCATCGCGCACGGCACCGACCCGTACGGCACCCGCGACCCGCTGCACACCGGCTACCACGAGCGCAACCGCCGTCGGGGCCGGCTCGGCGGCCAGCTCCGGCTCCGGCTGCGCTACCGGGAGCTGGGCACCGAGTGGTTCGACTACCTGGTCTGCTCGGCGGACGAGTTCGCCGCGTTGGTGCACGGCACCGGGTGGCGGCTGACCGATGTGGACGACCGGGACGCCCCCTACTACCTGGCCACCCTGCGCCTCGCCGACTCACCCTGATATCGGCGGAAGGGCCCCCGATCAACGCCAGGGGCCCTTCCGCAACCCAATTCTCAGACCTGGACGGTCGGGGGAAGCTGCTCGGGCGGGAAACCGCCGTCGCCGTCGACCACCTCGTCCGGGGTGCCGTCCTCGTCGATGTCGACCATGGTGATGTCCACCTTGCCGTCACCGTCGGTGTCGAACTGGAACAGGTCGGCCTTACCGTCGCCGTCGGTGTCCACCACCCACACGTCGGTCTTGCCGTCGTTGTTGGTGTCGGCGCGCAGCAGCTCGACCCGCTCGTCGCCCCGGGTCTCCACGATCTCCCCGCCGGTGACGCTCTCCGGTGCCTGGCTCATGTCGACTGGTTCCTTCCCTCGGTTGACGGGCCGTCATTACCCGATCCCGCGCTCCCCCACGCATGGGGCGGGTCGTGGTGCTGAATAGGGTCGCACCATGAGCGAGCGGAGCGGGCGGAACACCCGGGCCGGTGTGGCGGGAACCCCGCGCGTCGGCGGGTGGGACAGGGAGGCGTGATGAGCGATCGTTTCGTGGTCGTCGGTGCCGGCACGATGGGGCTTGGCATCGCGTACGTGGCGGCCGGAGCCGGGCACGCCGTCGAGTTGGTCGAGGTGGACCCCGAGCGGGGTGCGGCCGCGCTGAACCGGCTCGCCGAGCTGTGGGAGCGGGCGGTGCAGCGCGGGAAGCTGAGTGCCGACGAGGCCGCCGTGAACCGGCAGCGGGTGACGCTGCGCCCAACACTCGCCGAGGTCGCTCCCGCCCCCGAGGTGATCGTGGAGGCGGTGCCGGAGCGACTCGACCTGAAGCGGGCGGTGCTGCGTGACGCCGCAGCGCTGCACCCGGCCCTGCTGGGCAGCAACACCTCCAGCATCGCCATCGGCGAGCTGGCAGCCGGGCTGGACGCGCCCGAGCGCTTCCTCGGCCTGCACTTCTTCAACCCGGTCTGGGCGATGGCGCTGCTGGAGATCGTGGTCGGACCGGCCACCGCCGAGGAGACCACGGCCGCGGCCGTTGCGCTCGCCGGCCGGTTGGGCAAGGACCCCGTCGTCGTACGCGACCTGCCCGGCTTCGCCACCTCCCGGCTCGGGGTCACCCTCGGGCTGGAGGCGATCCGGATGGTCGCCGACGGGGTGGCCAGCCCTGCCGACATCGACAAGGCGATGGTGCTGGGCTACCGGCATCCGATCGGGCCGCTGGAGCTCACCGACCTGGTCGGCCTCGACGTGCGGCTGGACATCGCCCGCACCCTCCAGGCCGCGTACGGGGACCGCTTCGCGCCGCCCCCGCTGCTACTGGAGATGGTGGCCGAGGGGCGGTTGGGCAAGAAGTCGGGGCACGGCTTCTACCGGTGGGACGGCGGTGCGAAGCAGTGAGCGCGAGGAGTGAGCTTGCGAGCCCCGCAGTCGTGAACGGAAGGTGGGCACAGTGACCGGGCTTCGGATCGACGAGCGGCCGGATCGACTGGTCGTCACCCTGGACCGGCCGGAGAAGCGCAACGCCATCGACGCCGACCTGATCACCGAGCTGCACCAGGTCTGCGCCGAGCTGGAGGCGCGCCCCCGGCTGCTGCTGCTCACCGGTGGCGCGGCGGGCATCTTCGCCGGTGGCGCCGATATCGGCCAGCTCCGCGAACGGGGCCGCACGGACGCCCTCGCCGCGATCAACTCCGCCGCCTTCGCCCGGATCCGCGCACTGCCGATGCCGACCGTGGCCGCCGTCGACGGCCCGGCGTTGGGCGGTGGCGCGGAGCTGGCGTACGCCTGCGATCTGCGGGTGTGCACGGCACGGGCGGTCTTCGGCCAGCCGGAGGTGCGGTTGGGCATCCTGGCCGGCGCCGGCGCGACCCACCGGCTGCCCGCGTTGATCGGCGAGGGTCGGGCGAAGGAGTTGCTGTTCACCGGCCGGCGGGTGGACGCCGCAGAGGCGCTGCGGATCGGTCTGGTGAACCGGGTGGTGGACGAGCCCGGCGAGCTGCTGACGGTGGCGCACGGGCTGCTGGACGAGATCGCCCTGGGCTCGCCGCTGGCGGTCCGGCTGACCAAGCTGGCGGTGGACGCGCCCGCCGCCGCGCACCCGCAGCTCGATCTGGTCAGCCAGGCGGTGCTCTTCGAGGACGAGGAGAAGCAGCGGCGGATGACGGATTTCCTGGAACGCCGCCGGACGCGGTGATCCCACGAAACGAACGGCCGCACCGGATGCCGGTGCGGCCGTCGTGGGTCTGCGGTCGTACCTACTGCCGGATCGGCACCCCGGCGTCGGCCAATCCGCGGATCACCTGGGCGGACTCACCGAAGCCGATGATCAGCACGGCGTCCGCACCGAAGTCCTTGATCTCCTTCGCGCCGCCGCTGAAGTCGACCGGGGCTGCCTTGGCATCAGCCGGCGGCTCGTAGTTCATCAGCTTGAGGCGGTCACCGGCGATGCCGGCCTTCTCCAACTCCTCGCGGACGGTGGCCTGGAGGCCCTCGCCGTAGGAGTCCTTGCGGGCGACGATGACGATCTTCTGCGACCCGTCGCGGAGGATCACGTCGGCCAGCGCCCGGCCCTGCAGGCTGTCCGGCGGGGCGGTGCGGAAGTAGAAGCCGTTGTCCTCCACGTCGGTCAGGCCCGCATCGGTGTTGGACGGCGAGAAGAGAATCTTCCCGGCCTGCACCACGTCCGGCAGGACCGCCCGGGAGATGCCCGAGCCGCCGGCACCGATGATCACGCTGACGCTGTCGGTCACGTGCTTGGCCACGGTCGCCTTGGCCACTGCCGGGTTGGTGCCGTCGTCGCCATCCAGCCAGGTCACCGGCTTGCCCAGCGCGCCGCCAGCGGCGTTGACCTCCTTGATCGCCAACGCGGCACCGGCCGCCATCGGCGGGTAGGCGATCGACAGGTCACCGGTCTTCGGCAGCAGGCCGCCCAGGATCAGCGGCTGCTGGTCGGGGTCTCCGCCCGGGCGCTGCTTCTTCGGCTTCGGTGGAGTCTTGGTGCTCGCCGCCGACTCGATGCCAGCCCCGACGAACTCGGTCTTTCCGTCGTTGATCTGCTGCCCGTCGAAGGTCAGCGTGGCGTAGCTCGCGGTGGCCGGCTCACCCTTGTCGGTGAAGCCCGCCCGGGTCAGCGAGACGCCGCGGTACTCGATGTCCTGCCCGTTACGGGCCAGCGCGAGGCAACTCGCCGGGTCCTCGCAGCGCTGCCCGTCGTTGGTCACACCGACGATCTGCTTCGCGATGGCAGCGGGGTCGGTGCTCCCGGCCAACTGGGCGGCGAGCACGGCGATCACCGTCGCGTCGTACGACTCGGCGGAGTACACGAAGTCCGTCAGCGCCGGATCGACGGCCCTCAGTCGGCTCTTGAAGTCCTCGGGCAGCGGTACGAGTGGCGTGGTGCCCTTCATCCCGTCGACGAGACTCGCGCGTTCCTTCAACTCCGCAGGATAGGAGTTGAGCATGTTGCCGTCCGTGCCGTAGAGGCGCACCTGTTGAGTGCTTGCCTCTTCGGCCTTGTCATCCCCGCAAGCGCTTGTGGCGAGCAGGATCGTCGCGCAGGCAGCCAATGAGGCCACCCGCGAGCGGCGTGATACGAGCATGGTCGTCCTTCCTCCGGCGAAGGTCCGCTGCGCACATTAGCGTGCCTAGGCTGACGGCGGGACCGTGGAGGTGGCGTAAAGCGCAGGTAGCTCGCGTTGAACACGGACAGTGATGGTCGCTGAGAGGCCTTGACCGCCCGTCCTACTGTGCGCTGCGTGACGGACCTACCACAGCAGACGTTCGACGACGCGGCCGCCGTGCTCCACTCGGCGCTGAGCGGGGATGGAGACGCGGTGGTGGGAGCATTCGACGCGGTCGTCGACCGGGCCGGCCTGAGCGGCGCGTACGGGGTCGCCTGGTGCCTGGCCGCGACGATGCTCGGTGACGCGCCGGCGGCCAGCGGAGCGGCGCTGGACTTCCCGGGGATCGATCAGGCCGGTTACGACACCCGCTGGGTGGCCCGCTTCGTCAGCGCGTACGCCAACCGGGACGAACCGACAGGGGAGGCCCTGTTCGGCGCCGCGGCGGCCGATGGGCTGCTCCCCGACTGCCTGCTCACGCTCGCGGGCTCGACGATCGCCACCCTGCGCAGCCGCGCCGCGTGACACGCCGCCGGGTCGCGGCGTCCGTCGGGGGGCGGACGCCGCGACCGCGCCGGACACTCAGAACGCGTGGTACGCGATCAGCGGCTCGTACTCGTACCGCAGGTTCTCGAAGCGGACCCGGAAGTTGACCCCGTCCCGGACGTTGGTCGCCACCGTGATCCAGCCCGAGTTGGCCGGTAGGTAGGTCCAGTAGTTACAGGCGCTTGTCTTGTCGACGAAGATCACGCACGCCTCGGTGGCGTACACGCTCGCGTTGCGGACGTTGATGTCGCGGCAGCGGGTCGTGGTGCGGAACTGGCCGGCCTCGCCGCCGTAGCGGCCGGCCGCGAAGTACGACCGGACGGCCCCGCCGTAGCAGGTGGCGAGCGGGGCGAAGACGTTCGTCCCGGGGGTGGTCGGTGCGGCTGGGGCGGCCTGAGCGGCCTGCGTGGGCGTGCCGGCGAAGAGCAGTGCGGTGGCCGTGGCGACGGCGAGCAGGCGAGCGGTCGGGGATGACATGCGTGCCTCCGGAAACAGGTGATTGACCGTCCGTATCGAATTGATCATCCGACCGTGACGATGATACTGATCGATCAATGGCGGCGCGGCCCCTGTTGTGTCCGGCCCATGTGGTAGCTCTGTAGGCATGTCCGAGGCCATGCTCAGCAAGGTTCGCAAGCTGCTGGCCCAGGCCGAGGACCCGGCCTGCACGCCCGCCGAGTCGGCCGCGTTCACCGCCAAGGCGACCGAGTTGATCGCCCGCTACGGCGTCGACCGGGCGCTGCTCGCCGCCCGCGACCCGACCACCGACCCGGTCGGCGACCGGGTGCTGGACATCGTCGCCCCGTACGCCCGCGACAAGGTCGGTCTGCTCGCCGCGGTCGCCGAACCACTGCGCTGCCGCTGCGTACGCCGCCGGCAGGGCAACGGCTTCGCGCTGCACCTGTTCGGCTTCGCCAGTGACCTGGAACGGGTCGACCTGCTCTTCACCTCACTGCTCGTGCAGGCGGCGCACGGCCTGGCCGCCACCGCGGTGCCTGCGGACGACCATCCCGCCGCCTTCCGCCGCTCCTGGTTGGCCGGGTTCGCGCAGGTCATCGGGGGCCGGCTCTGGGCGGCGGAGACAGCGGCGGCCAGCGAGTCGGGCACGGCATCGGTGGAGCTGGTGCTGGCCGACCGGTCCGACCGGGTGCAGCGACGGCTCGTCGAGGAGTACCCGCGGCTGCGCACCGCACCGCCACGGCGGCTGGGCGGCACCGGCTTCGGCTCGGGAGCGGAGGCCGGTCGGCACGCGAACCTGGGCGGTCGGGACCTTGGCGGCTCCGCTGTTGATCGGCGGATCGGCCGCTGATTCGGTGTGGTCGGTCAGGCTGGACTGGTGGGGCGGTGCCGCGACACCGTGGCGACGTAGCGGGTGAGCAGCTCGTGCCAGCCGGCGGTGAGCGCCTTGCGGTATCCCTCGGCAGCCTCGCCGTGCCGGTCGAAGTGCCGGTGCTCCAGCTTGACCGCAGTGCGCTCAGGCCCCTCGGGAAGGAACAGCACCTCGACCTCGCTCGCGCGGGCCGGGTCCGGCACCGGCATCCGGTCCGGGCCGATCTGCCAGACGAAGACCAGTCGGCGCGGCGGGTCCCAGGTGAGCACCCGACCCCAGTCGGCGCGGAAGCCGTACGGGCCGAGTTCGTAGAGCATTCCGCCAGCCCGTGGCTCCATGCCCAGCTCCGCGAGAGCATCGGGGCCGGACCAGGTGTACTCGGCTACCCACCAGTCGGTCAGCTCGTCGGTGAAGACCGCGAACGCGTGCTCGGCGGAGGCGGGGACGAGGAGGCTGCACCGTAAGGAGAACCGGTCGATGTCCTGCCGGATGTTGGCCGGATCGATCATCTCCTGTCCCATAGGCCCGGACCATACCGGCTGATGCCCGGGTGTGCAGCTTCGCGCGGTGCCCGGTTCCGGACAGTGGGTTGCCGAGCTGTTACGGACGGGATGCCCCGCCGGAAAGCGGGTAACCGCGCCGAACGGCCCGGACAGCCGGGCCGGTGTGCAGGCGGGGTGGGAGAGCATGAGCGAGAGCGCGCAGCAGCGAGAGTCGGACAGAAGGGTCGACAGCGGGGATCCTGACGTCCTGCTCGACATTCCGAAGGTCTCCGTCGACTCGATCCGGCTGGCCGTCGACGGCCTGGACGCCGACCTCTCGCTGCGGGCCCGGGTGGCCAATCTGCTTCAAATCGACGCCGGGGTGCGGGTGCACCTCAGCGGCGGCGAGCTGGACCTCAACGGGGTGCACGCCGAGGCGGAGCTGCGGGTGCGGTTGGAGCAGCTGACCAGGATCCTGGGGCGCGCGCTCGACACGCTCGACAACAACCCGCAGATCATCGAGGCCCTCGCTCGGACGGGCGGCACCGCCATCGACGATGTGAACCGCAGCGCGCAGCAGTTGGCCGCGGGGGCCGCGCAGGTCAGGGCCTCGGCGCGGCGCTCCGACGGCGTACTCGACGAACTGGGCCAGAAGGTGGGCGCAGCCGGCGCCGACCGCGCCCGACCAGGTCCCGGCCGACCAGGGTCAGGTTCCGGCGCCGAGAGTTCCGGGCCTCCTGCCGGAGGTCCAGGGCCTGGCGCTGGCGGACCCGGGCCTCGAGCCGGGGGCCCTGGGCCAGGTGACCAGGTACGACCGGAGTCCGGCGGCGCTGAGGGGCCAGCGGGGTCACCGACCGGGCAACCCCGCAACCGACCCGAGTCGCCCGCCCCCGGTCCCAGCACGTCCGGAGATGGTGACGGCGGCGGCGGTCTGCCGGCCGGGGCGCAGGCCGCGGCGCAGAGCGCGGCGCAGCTCGCCGAGCAGGCGGGGGAGACCCTGCGACAGGCCGGGCGCAGCGTGTGGGAGGCGATCCAGGGCGGTATGGCGCAGCACCGCCAGCAGGGGCGCCGAGATCAGTGACGGCCGGCAGGCCATGGACTAGATCAGCGAGCCGAGCCACAGGCCGAACGCGGCCAGCGTGAGGCTCGCGCCGAGGCTGCCCAACACGTTGAAGGCCTCGACGGCGCCGTTCTTACGCAGCAGCCCCATCGTGTGCCACTCCTCGGTGGAGAAGGTGGTGTAGGCGCCGAGGAAACCGACCCCGACGATCGCCGCGAAGTCCTGTGCCCCACCGGTGGCGTTCTTCACGGCATAGCCGGTGACGATGCCGAGCACGAAGGCACCGGAGACATTGATCAAGAAAGTGCTCGCCGGGAAGGCCTGGATGGACCCGCTGACCCGTGCCTTCCACCATGGTTTCACCAGCGCGTCGACCCCGGCGCGGCTCAGCGCCCCGAGCCCGCCGGCCAGGAACACCCCGATGCCCACCCACATCAGCGTCGCCCCTCCGCAGGACGCCCCACTCGGAGTTCTGCGAGGCGGGCGCCGAGAGCGGCGGCGATCACTCCACCGACGATGCTCACGACGAGGTAGATGATGCCCACCCCACTGCGTCGCGCCCCGATCAGTTGATCGGACTCGACGATGAAGTGCGACCACGTGGTGAAGCCGCCGATGAGACCGGTCGAGAGGAACGGTTTGCCCCACGGTCCCGGCAGCCGGTGCGCCGCGAGCAGCGTCATCACGGCCCCGAGGGCGAAGGCACCCACCATGTTGATCATAAAGGTGACCCAGGGGAAGTCCGGTGGCGTGGATGGGGCGAAGCCGAGCCCCAGGACGTACCGCAGGGTGGCGCCGATGCCACCGCCGACGATGATCGCTAGGACTGTCACCCACCCATTTACTCATTGGCTTAGGCCGTAGAGCTCAGGTTGGAAAGGCCTCACCCGTTCGGTCGGGGTGGGCCGCCGTCAGAGAGGGCCGCAGGCCTCGGCAGGTGAGGAAGCCGGCGGAGGCTGCCGTGCGATCTGTCGTGCGATTGCGCGCTTGACGCCCCTCCGATGATGGGCGCATGAGCCTGTATGACGAGGACCCGGTCACGTTCGCATTGCGGGTGGGAGTCGTCGTCCTCAGCCTGGGCGCTGTTGTACTCGGGGTGCGTGTGGCCGTGTCACGACGATTTCCCGCAGCCTGGGTTCGGCTTGCACGCCTGAAGCCGGGAGAGCGGTCCCAGCCCGTGCAGGTGGGCATGGCCCAGGCCATGATCGGTGCGGGCCTTCTGGTCCAGCAGGCACCGTTCTTCATCTCCATGCCCCTGGCGCTTGGACGGGCCCTGTTCGCGGCATCACTGCTGTTGCTGCTGACGGCGGCGGGGGCGTTTTCGCTGCTCCGTCGCTAGCTGCGCATGGTGATGTGCCGGGGCAGCCGTGCGGCATCACCGTGCGCCGCGAGGCGGCGGCCATCAGAGGCCAAGAGGGGTAAGTCACGGGCAACGCCGTTAGATGCCTGATGACAGCACACAGCAAGATCCCCACCTGCGTTTCCGCTGGTGGGGATCTCTGTAGCCCGGCGAAAGGCTATGTGGCCAGGGGCGGGGTCGAACCGCCGACCTTCCGATTTTCAGTCGGACGCTCGTACCAACTGAGCTACCTGGCCGTATCGCTCGGCTCATGCTACCCGTCAACCGGATGAACCGACGGCAGGTGACATGCTCCGATACGCAGAACGCCGCGCGAGGCGCGGCGTCAGCGCTGCGGTCCTGACGGGACTTGAACCCGCGACCTCCGCCTTGACAGGGCGGCGAGCACTCCAACTGCTCCACAGGACCTAGCTTGTGTTGCTCCGGCTTGCGCCGGTCGTGCCCCCAACGGGATTCGAACCCGTGCTACCGCCTTGAAAGGGCGGCGTCCTGGGCCGCTAGACGATGAGGGCGGCCCCGCCATCATTGCACATTCGCAACTTCAAGCGGACTTGCTCCCATCCGGCCCCGCCGGAGGCTTGGAAAGCATACGTGATGCCCGGTCGGTCGACAAAATCGGTATCGGCAGGGGCTTGGACCGGCGCATAACCGCAGGTCAAGGCCGTTTTAGTGGAGTCGGGTGATGCCGAAGCGTTGCTTCAGGTCGGCGATCAGGTGGGGGCAGGCGGCCAGCGTCGCGGCCCGGTCGCCGCCCCCGTCGTGCAGCAGCACGATGGCGCCGGGGCGGGTGGCGGCGTGGACTCGCTTGCCGATCGTGGCGGCGTTCGGCTTGTCCCAGTCCTGCGGGTCCACCGACCAGTGCAACGGGCGCATGCCGAGTTTCTTCGCCACTCCCAGCACCTCCGGCGTCCACCGGCCGCCCGGCTGCCGGTAGAAGGACACCTTCGCGCCGGGAGCCGCCGCCCGGATGGCCTTGTTGGTGCGGGCCAGGTCGGCCTGAATCTCGGCGACAGGTCGCCGGGCCAGGTCGAGGTCGTGCCGCCAGCTGTGGTTGCAGAGTTGGTGTCCCTCGCGGACGATCCGCCGGACCAGCTCCGGGTGGCGCTGCACTTCGCGACCGACGACGCAGAAGGTGGCGGTCACCTTGGCGGCCCGCAGTTGGTCGAGCACCTTGGGCGTCCAGGCCGGGTTGGGCCCGTCGTCGAAGGTCAAGGCGACCGGGCGTACGCCGGTGGTGCGCCGTAGGCCGGCCGGGAGCTTGTCCGGCAGCGGCCGCAGCGGAGGCTTCGGCGGCTTCGTGAGGGCGGGCTGCGGCGACGGGGTGGGTGACATGGTCGATTCCACCGGCAGCGGGGCGCCGGCGGGTGCGATGGTGCGGTCCGGCTGGGCACAGCCGGACAGGACCATCGCCATGGCGAGGACGGACGCCATGGCGGCGCGGGCTTGCATCTGCTCGCTCCCGGGGGGGTCGGGGTAGGCGGACGCCCCGACGCTAGTTCACGCCGTCAGCGGGCGACAGTGCGATCAGTCACCCGTCGACTGTTCCAGGGAGTCGCGGACCGCGACGGCGAGCGAGACCGCCTCGGCCAGGTCGACCGGTCGCACCACCCCGGCGGGCAGCGTGTCGGCTCGCCAGCCGGGGCCGGCGGCGAGCACCAGCAACGGGCGGCGGGGCGCCGCGAGCAGCGCGCTGAGCTGGGCCGGGTCGGCGGTGGCCCGGGTGTGCGACCAGAGCACCACGGCGGCCGGCCCGGTCCGGTTGACCGCCTCGACGAGGGCGGTCACGGGCACCCTGGCGCCGAGCATCCGGTAGCTGACCCCGGCCTCCGCGAGAGTGGCGGCCAATGCCTCCAGCGGCAGGGTGTGCTGCTCCTCGTCTGCGCAGGAGAGCAGGATCCGGGCCGGCCCGGTGGGCACCTTGGCCCGACTGGCCGCTGAGAGAGCCTCCGACACGCAGCGGGACACCAGGTGTTCCACCTCGATCAGGCCGGCGGTGGCGGCGTGGCGTTCGCCGATGCCGGCGAGTACCGGGCGGAGCAGGCCCTCCCAGGTGGCCACGACCCCGCCAGCAGCCAGGGCGTGCGCGATCGTCTCGCTGATCGCCGCCGCGTCCAGCCGCATGGCTGCCCGGGCCAGCCCGCGGGCTGCCGGGCCGGCGCGACCCACCGGGATGGTTCCGCCACCGTCGCGGCCGGGTGGGAGGGCCCGCCTCCCGGCGACGGTGTCGGTGGGCATCGGATCCGGAGCCTGGCGCGCCCAGCGGGCGGCCTCGGCGGGGCTCACGCCCTCGGCCGTGAGCCGCCGCATGATCTCGAGGCGGGCCAGGTCGGTCGGCGTGTACCGGCGGTGGTGACCGGGGATGTGCTCGCTGGGCCCAAGCCCGTAGCGCTGGTGCCAGGTGCGCAGGGTCGTCACCGCGACCCCCAGCCGGCGTGCGACCGCGCCCGCGCTCAGCGCCTCATCGGCCACCCGACCGCTCCGCCGTGTCATCGGCCGACGATCCGGTCGGGGTCACGGCCCGGCGGGATGCGCCGGACATCGGCCCCGAGGGGCGCAGCAGCCGGTTCACCACCCCGCCCAGCCAGGGCGCGTACGACCGGGGGTCGACGTCCAGTTCGGCCTCCAGCGCGGTGGGATCGGCCCACCGCAGCTCGGCCACCTCGTCCGGGTCCGGCAGTAGCGGCGCCGCGGGCAGGAACTCGCCTCGCAGCACGTGGTCGTACTCGAATTCGACCCGACCGGTGGCCGGGTCCTCGGCGTAGTACACGTAGACGCCGACCTCGGTCAGCTCGACCGGGCCCGCACCCAACTCCTCGCGCAGCCGACGGTTGGCCGCCTCGGCGAGCGACTCGCCTGGACGGGGGTGGCCGCAGCAGGAATTCGCCCAGCGCAGCGGGAACCGGGTCTTGACGGCGGCCCGCCGCTGGAGCAGCACCTGGCCGTCCGGGTCCACGAGCAGCACCGAGAAGGCCCGGTGCAGCTGCCCCGGGGGCTGGTGAGCGGCCGCGACGGTCGTCTCGCCGTAGGCCCTGCCGGTGTCGTCGACCAACTCGACGAGGTGCTCCTCGCGGCTGCTCATCGGCCTTCCCCAGTGATCCGGTTCGCCGCGAGCTTGCCGGAGATCAACACCATCGGTACGCCAACACCGGGCTGGGTCCCGGAGCCGACGAAGACCACGTTCGACAGGCCGCGGTGCAGGTTCGACGGCCGGAACGGACCGGTCTGGAAGAGGGTGTGGGCGGCGGCGAACGGAGTGCCGGCGGCCATCCCCTGCTCCTCCCACTCGGCGGGGGTGATCGTCCGCAGCACCTCGACCCCGGCACCGAAGCCGACGTAGCCGCGCTCCTCCAGGGTGCCGATCAGCTGGTCGCTGTAGCGCTGGGTCAGGTCGCCGCGCCACTCGAACGGGGCACGGTGCAGGTTGGGCACCGGGGCGAGCACGTAGTAGGTGTGCCGGTCCGGTGGGGCCACCGAGGGGTCGGTTCGGCTCGGGTTCGTGACCAGCAGCGACGGGTCGCTCATCAACTCGCCCCGCCGGATGACCTCATCGAAGGTGCCCTTCCAGGCGCGGCCGAAATGGATGTTGTGATGGGCGATCTTTGCATATGGCTGTCGGGAGCCGACGTGCAGAACGACGCAGGACGGCGAGTAGGTGAGCCGGCGCTGAGAATCGTTGGGGAGCAGGTCCCGGTAGGCGATCGGCAGGTCGGGGTTGAGCACCACCACGTCCGCCGGCACCAGTTCGCCGTCGGCGGTGAGTACACCGGTGGCTCGGCCGTTCGCGGTCTCCACCCGGGTCACCGTGGTGTCGTACCGGATCTGCACGCCGTGCTTCTCGGCCGCGCCGGCCATCGCCTTGGACACCGCGTGGATGCCGCCGCGCGGGAAGTAGACCCCGGCCACCGAGTCGATGTATGCGATGACCGCGTAGATGGCCAGCGCGTCGTGCGGCGCGAGGCCGGCGTACATCGCCTGGAAGGAGAAGATCCGCTGGGTACGGGGGTCCCGGAAGAACTGGTTGATCTTCGTCTGGAGGCGGCGGAAGGCCCCGCCGGTGAGCAGTTTGAGCAGGTTGCCGGTGATCAGGTCGGTCGGCGCGTCCAGGTTGCGCTCGATGAAGTCGGCCCGCTCCAGGCGCCACAGCTCCCGCGCGTAGTCGACGAAGCGCAGGTAGCCGTCGGCCTCGCGTGGCCCGCAGACCCGGGAGATCTCGGCCGCCATCCGAGTGGTGTCGGTGAGCACGTCGAGGGTCGAGCCGTCCGGGTAGTACGCCCGGTAGGCAGGGTCGAGCGGGGTCAGGTCGAGCCAGTCGTGCAACTCCTCACCGACCGCGCCGAGCGCCTCGGCGATCAGATCGGGCATGGTGAGCACGGTCGGGCCGGTGTCGAACTCGTAGCCGTCCACGGCGAGCCGGCCGGCTCGCCCGCCGGGCACCGGCTCGCGCTCCAGCACGGTCACCTGTCGGCCGCTGCCCGCCAGGTGCAGCGCGCAGGCGAGCCCGCCCAGCCCGGCCCCGACGACAACCACCCGGTCCGTCCGTCCTGTCACCGTCCGCACGTGACCACCTCCTTGAAAAAGTCGTTCATCAGGCCCGCCGGTTGGTAGCGGCAGTGGCCAGCCCGGTCAGCGCGGTCCGCGCCGTCCGGTCCACGGGTGCGGCGTCGAGCGCGGCCAGCGCGTCGCCCACCCGCTCGGCGATCATCCGCTCCACCCTGGTCACCGCGCCGGTCTCGGCGACCAGTTCGGCGAACCGGTCGACCGGCCCGTCGCCGGCCAGCTCCAACGCTCTGAGCTGGGCAGGCGTGGCCAGCTCCCGGGCCACCATGAGCAGCGTGGTCGGCTTGCCGGTGCGGAGGTCGTCACCGGCCGGCTTGCCGGTGGTGGCCGGGTCGCCGTACACGCCGAGCAGGTCGTCGCGGAGCTGGAACGCCTCGCCGACGGCCAGGCCATAGCGGGTGTACGCGGAGACCAGCGAATCGTCGGCGGGCACCCCGGCCAGGCAGGCGCCCATGAGCATCGGCCGCTGGACGGTGTAGCTGGCGGTCTTGTAGCGGGCCACCCGCAGCGCCCGGTCGACCGACCAGCTGGCCGGGTCGTTCTCGCCGAGCACGTCGAGATACTGCCCGGCGACCGTCTCCACCCGCATCTGGTCGTAGCAGCGGCGGACCTCGAACAGTCGGGCCGGCGGCACCGCGGCGTGGGCCAGCAACCGGTCGGCCCAGACCAGGCAGAGGTCGCCGATGAGCACGGCGACAGCCTCGCCGAACCGGTCGGGATCACCCCGGTGGCCTGCGGCGATGTGCTGTTCGGCGAGCGCGATGTGCGCGGTGGGCCGGCCGCGGCGGGTGGTGGAGGCGTCCATCACGTCGTCGTGCACCAGCGCGAAGGCGTGCAGCAACTCCAGCGCTGCCAGCGCGGGCAGCACGGGCGGCAGGGCCTCGGTGCCGCCGACCGCCCCGCGCCAACCCCAGTAGGCGAACGTGGGCCGGATCCGCTTGCCGCCGGCCAGGACGGCCTCCCGCGCGGCGGCGGCGAAGCCGCCCATCGCGGCGTCCATCTCGCTGAGGGAGTCGACCTCGGCGGTGAGGAAGGTGGTCAGGGTGTCGTCGACCGCCGTGATCAGGTCATGGGTGTACGCGGCCAGCACGGCGCGGACCGGATCGTCCCTGTCGCCCGGCCCTGTCGGCGCTACACGGGTCGCATTGCCCGCAACTGCGTCGTTGGCCATGCGACTGAGCGTACCCTAGGCTACGAGTTGCGTCGATTGCTGCGTCGATAAATGAGGAGGGGCCGGTGGACACTGATCTCACCGCTGCCTATGACCGGTGCCGTGAGCTGCACCGACGTCATGGCCGCACCTACTATCTCGCCACCCGACTGCTTCCCGCTTGGAAACGGCGACATGTGCACGCCCTCTACGGGTTCACCCGGTACGCCGACGAAATCGTCGACCGCACCGAGGACCTGCCGCCCGCCGAGCGGGCCGCCCGCCTCGACGACTGGGCCAGCCAGTTCGTGGCCGGCCTGCACGGTGCGCCCGTCGACGACCCGCTGCTGCCGGCCGTGCTGCACACGATCGCCGTCTTCGATCTCGACCGGGACGACTTTGCGTCGTTTCTGAAGAGCATGGCGATGGACCTGACCGTCACCGCGTACCCGACCTACGACCACCTGCTCGACTACATGGAGGGCTCGGCGGCGGTCATCGGCACCATGATGCTGCCGATCCTGGGCAGCTCCGACTCGGCTGCGGCACGGGAGCCGGCGCGGCAGCTCGGCTTCGCCTTCCAACTCACCAACTTCATCCGGGACGTCGCCGAGGACCTCGACCGGGGCCGCACCTACCTGCCGGACGAGGACATGGCGAAGTTCGGGGTCACCCGCGACGAACTGGCCGAGGCACGCGCCCGGGGGCGCGGTACGCCCCGGATCCGCGAGCTGATCGAGTACGAGGTGACCCGTGCCCAGGCGCACTATGCCGCCGCCGCGCCGGGTGTCACCATGCTGGCGCCGGCCTCGCAGGCCTGCATGCGCACCGCGTACGCGCTCTATGGCGGCATCCTCGACGAGGTGGCCGCGCAGGGCTACGACGTCTTCGCCCGGCGGGCGCTGGTGCCGCAGCGGCGACGGATGGCGGTGGCCGCACGGGCCCTGCTCAGCTCGACCGGTACGCCGGTCACGATCCCCGGGCCGACGGCCCACCCGGCGGGCCGGTGACCGCGAGCACCGCGATCGTCCTTCTCACCCGCGACCTGCGGGTGCACGACCACCCGGCGCTGGCCACCACCTGTGCCGCCTTCGACCGGGTGGTGCCGTTGTATGTGCTCGACCCGGAGCTGGCCGGTCTGTCGGCCAACCGCACACGGTTCCTGCACCAGGCCCTCGCTGACCTGCGCGCCGAGCTGCGTGACCGCGGTGGAGACCTGGTGGTGCGACGCGGCGACCCGGTGGCCGAGACGATTCGGCTGGCCGACGAGGTCGGCGCCACCGCCGTCGCGCTCTCCGCCGATGTCAGCCGTTACGCCCGCCGGCGGGAGCGGCGACTGCGCGCCGAGTGCGAGCGGCACCGCCTGCATCTGCGACTGTTTCCCGGGCTCACCGTGGTGGAGCCGGGCGCGTTGCGGCCCGGTGGCGGCGGTGACCACTACCGGGTGTTCAGCCCGTACCACCGGGCCTGGGCGGCAAACCGGTGGCGCGAGGAGCTTGCCGCGCCGCGCCGGGTGGCGCTGCCCGACGGCGTGAGCGCGGGCCAACTGCCGGCGCTGCCGACCGGGGACTCGCCGGACGCGGCGGTCGGCGGCGAGCGGGTCGCCCGGCAGCGGCTCACCGACTGGCTGCCCGACCTGGGCCGGTACGACGACCAGCACGACGACATGGCCGGCGACGACACCTCCCGGCTCAGCCCGTACCTGCGCTTCGGCTGCGTGTCCCCGCTGGCGGTGGCCAACCGTGCCGGCGACCGGTCCGGGCCGTTCGTCCGGCAGCTCTGCTGGCGGGACTTCTACTACCAGGTCACCGCCGCATTCCCGGAGATCTCGACGTCGGCGTACCGGCGGGGCGTCACCGAGCAGTGGCGCTACGACGATGATGCCTTGGCGGCCTGGACGGAGGGGCGTACCGGGATGCCGATCGTCGACGCGGGGATGCGGCAGATGCGGGCGCAGGGCTGGATGCACAACCGGGCCCGGCTGATCACCGCCGGCTACCTGAGCAAGCACCTCGGGCAGGACTGGCGGCCCGGGGTGGCGGTGTTCTTCCGGTGGCTGCTGGACGGGGACGTGGCGAACAACTCCGGCAACTGGCAGTGGGTCGCCGGCACCGGCAACGACACCAAGCCCTACCGGGGGTTCAACCCCGTCCGGCAGGCCGAACGGTACGACCCGGCCGGCGACTACGTACGCCGGTGGGTGCCGGAGCTGGCGGGGGTGCAGGGCAGGGCGGTGCACCAACCGTGGCGACTGCCGGACCAACTCCGCGGCACCCTGGACTATCCACCGCCGCTCTCCGTGCCGGGCACCGACCCGGTCTGGTTGCGCTGAAAGCCCTTCCGTCAGAGGCAGGAGTGCAGCGCCTCGGCCAGCTCATCGACCCGATCGTGCTCGGCCAGTCGGGCGGTGGCGTACGCGAAGGTGTAGCCGCGCTCCGGGTCGGCCCACGCACTGCTGCCGCCGAGGCCACCCATACCCCAACTGCCGTCCGGCTCCCACTGCATGCCCAGCGTCCACCGGGCCGTGCGGTCCAACACCAGGTCCGGCCCGTCGTACTGGACCCGGGTCGCCTCCGCCACCAACTCCGGGCTGAACAGCCGGACGCCGTCCAGGACACCACCGGCGAGCAGACCGGCGTAGAGCCGGGCCAGGCCGGACGCGGTGGCGTGCAGGTTGACCGCCGGCATCTCGACGCCCCGCCAGAGCGCACTGTTCAGCACGGCGAGATCCTGACCACCGGCCGGATTGCCCATCGCCCGTGCCCGTAGTGAGCCCGGCTCGCCGAGCGCCCGGGTCGGCCAATCCGGGTCGCCGTACCGCAGATCCGCGCAGCGCCGCTGGTCCGCCTCGGCCAGCCCGAAGCCGAGGTCCAGCCGCCAGGGACCGGCGATCTCGTCGGCCAGGAACCGGCCCACCGACCGCCCGTCGACCCGGCGGAGCAGCTCGCCCACCAGGTGCCCGTACGTCCAGGCGTGCTCCCCGGCCACCGAGCCCGGCGCCCACTCGGGGTCGGCGGCGGCCAGGTCGCCGGTGAGCAGCGTCCAGTCGGCGATCGCGGTGGCCGGCCGGGGCACCGGGAAGGTCGGAAGCCCTGCGGTGTGCGACAACACCTGACGCACGGTGGCGGGGGTGCGGAACTCCGGCCAGTACCGGTCGACGGGCGCGTCGAGGTCGACCTTCTCCCGGTCGACGAGCGTCAACAGGCAGAGCGCGGCCACCGGCTTGCCGACCGAGTAGACGTTGGCCAGCGTCTCCGGCAGCCACGGGTCGCCGCTTGACCCGTCACTGGTCCGGGAGCCGCCGACCAGGTCGACGACGGGCTGCCCGTCGTACCAGATGGACAGGCTGGCACCGGTCTCCCGGCCGGAGGCGAGCAGGTCGTGGAAGCAGTCCCGGACCGGGGCGAAGCGTGGGTGCATCCCGCCACGGTAGGCGGGCCGGCCCGGTGAGCGCGCCGACTTTTCTCCGGCCCTGGTGGTCGGGGCGGTGGCGCTGGGGGATGCTGTTCGAGTGGCGGAGCCGGAGCTGGTGGATGTGGTCGTGGTCGGGCTGGGCGTCGGCGGCGAGGAGGTGGCCGGGCGACTCGCCGAGGCCGGCCTGAGCGTCGTCGGCATCGAACGGGACCTGGTCGGCGGGGAGTGCCCGTACTGGGGCTGCATCCCGAGCAAGATGATGATCAGGGCGGCCAACGCGCTCGCCGAGGCCCGCCGGGTGAATGGGCTGGCCGGGACGGCGCAGGTCCAGCCGGACTGGGCGCCGGTGGCGAAGCGGATCCGCGAGGAGGCCACCGACACCTGGGACGACACGGCCGCGGTGGAGCGGTTCACCGGCAAGGGCGGCCGGTTCGTCCGGGGCAGCGGCCGGCTCGACGGCCCGGGCCGGGTCCGCGTCGGTGACCAGGTGTTCCAGGCCCGGCACGGAATCGTGCTGGGCACCGGCACCCGTCCGTCGGTGCCCCCGATCGACGGCTTGGCTGACACTCCGTACTGGACCAACCATCAGGCGATCGAGGTCGAGGAGCTGCCGGAGTCGCTGCTGGTGCTCGGCGGCGGCGCGATCGGCCTGGAGCTGGCGCAGGTCTTCGCCCGCTTCGGGGTCCGGGTCACCGTGGTGGAGGCGCTGGACCGGGTGCTGGCCGTCGAGGAACCGGAAGCGTCCGAGGTCGCCGCCGCGGCGCTGCGCGCCGACGGAGTGCAGATTCACACCGGGGTACGCGCCGAGCGGGTCGAGCACGACGGAACCCGGTTCACCCTGCGCGGTGGCGAAGGGGCGCAGTTCACTGCCGACCGGCTGCTGGTGGTGACCGGGCGCAAGGCTCACCTGGACGAGTTGGGGTTGGACACGATCGGCCTGGACGCCAGCCAGCGTTACCTGCCGGTCGACGACCGGTTGCACGTCTCCGGCGACGTCTGGGCCGTCGGTGACGTGACGGGCGAAGGCGCTTTCACCCACATCGCGATGTACCAGGCGGGGATCGTGGTGGCCGACATACTGGCCCGCGCCCGGCAGGCCAAAGCGGGGGCGGACGCCAGCGGGACCTCCAGCGTGGTCGGCGGCGCGATGGGAGCGTCCAGCTCGCTGGCCGCCAGCGGGTCGAGCGGGTCGGCCGGCACCGTCCCGCGTGCCGACTATCGCGCGCTGCCCCGGGTGACCTTCACCGATCCCGAGGTTGGCGCGGTCGGGCTCACCGAGCGGCAGGCCCGCGACCGCGGCATCAACGTGCAGGTCGGTTTCACCAAACTCGGCAGCTCGACCCGGGGCTGGATCCACCAGGTCGGCGACGAGGGTTTCATCAAGCTCATCGCGGACGCTGACCAAGGCGTGCTGATCGGCGCAACCTCGGTCGGCCCGGCCGGCGGTGAGGTGCTCTCCGGGCTGGTGGTGGCGGTGCACGCGGCGGTGCCACTGAGCCAACTTCGGCACATGATCTACGCCTACCCGACCTTCCACCGGGCCATCGAGGACGCGCTGCACAACCTGTCCTGACGGCCGCGCTGGTTCACCGCCGGCATCACTTTCCACAGCGCGCCCGTGCCTCGCGCCCGTGCCTCGCCCGCGCCCTGAGATGCGTTATGACTGGCAGGCATGTTTATGCCTCACAGTCATAACGCTCAACGGGGTGACCAGGCTCCATCCGGAGAAGCATGCTCTCGTCGACCGGCGACCACGTGTCGGAATGTCGGGCGGTGGGCAGAATGCGGCAGCGACCAAGCAGATGATCGGCAGTTTGCTGTTCATTTCTTTCAGTGTGGTGACGTAGGATTGCGACCGTGACCAAGCGGTTGACTGAAGTTGCCAAGAAGGCGGGCGTCAGCGAGGCCACCGTCAGCCGGGTGCTCAACGGCCGTGACGGAGTCTCCGAGTCGACCCGGACCGCCGTGCTGACCGCGCTGGACGTGCTCGGTTACGAGCGGCCGACCAAACTGCGCGGCGAACGCGCCCGGCTGGTCGGGCTGGTGTTGCCAGAGTTGCAGAACCCGATCTTCCCGGCGCTGGCCGAGGTCGTCACCGGGACACTCGCCCAACGTGGCTACACCCCGGCTCTCTGTGCCCGGACCATCGGTGGTGTGTCCGAAATGGACTACGTGGAGATGCTCCTCGACCACCAGGTCTCCGGGGTGATCTTCGCTGGTGGCTCGTATGCGCTCGCCGACGCCCGGCACGATCACTACCGGCGGCTGACCGATCGGGGTCTTCCGGTCGTGCTGGTCAACGCGGGTGTGGACGAATTGGGTTTTCCCCGGGTCTCCACGGACGACGCGGTGGCGGTGGAGCAGGCGTACGGGCATCTGCGCTCACTCGGGCACGAACGGATCGGGATGGTGCTCGGCCCGGAGGGGCATGTGCCGTCCCGGCGCAAGCTGAACGCGATGATCCAGGCCGCGGGCTGGGGCGATGACGACGTTGAGTACGTCGAACGTTCCAGCTTCTCCATGGAAGGGGCGCGGGTAGCCGCGACCAAGCTGGTGGAGCGTGGCGTGACCGGCATCATCTGTGCCAGCGACGTACTGGCGCTGGGCACGATCCGTGCGGCCCGGCGGCTGGGTCGCTCGGTGCCGACCGACGTGTCGGTGGTGGGCTTCGACGACTCCGCGTTCATGACGTGTACCGATCCGCCGTTGACCACGGTGCGGCAGCCGATCGAGACGATGGGGCAGGCGGCCGTGGACCTGCTGGTCACCCAGATCGAAGGTGCCGGCGTGCTGCACGACGAGTTGCTGTTCGAGCCCGAGTTGGTGGTACGCGGCTCGACCGCACCCGCTCCCCGCCGCTAAGGACCACGCCAAACGACGCTTCGGCCGTCGACCGCTTCTCGCGGTCGGCGGCCGTTTTCGTCGTTGCTCACAACGAGCGGCATCGACCTGAATGACTGACCGACCATAAGGGATCAAACAGCAATAATCCGGGCTGCTTTCACAGTCTTGCCAGCATCTGCCGTAATCACGTCGTGTCCTTTCGGAACAGGGTCGATACCTTGCCGAAATGAGTCCTCCTCGCTACAGTGACTCCACTCACACCTGGCTCCGACGCAGCTACTGGGCGTCAGGTCGCATCACCGCAGATCAGCGAAGGTCACTGGAGTCACCCGTTCCCGAAGGGATGGACAGATGTCCGTACCGCAATACCGAAAGGCTGCGGCGGTTGCGCTCGTGGCCGGTCTGGGGCTCAGCCTCACGGCATGCTCCACGAAGAGCGACGACAAGGACACGAACGCCGCCGGCAAGGTCACCATCACGGTTGACTGCCAGCCGGTCGGCGCGCAGAAAGAGCTGTTGAAGAACTGGAACGACGACGTCACCGAGTTCCAGCGGCTGAACCCGGACATCGCCATCAAGAGCGTGAGCGTCGGCGAGCAGTGCAACAACCCGCCGGACTTCACCGCCCGCCTCGCCGGCGGCACCGTGACCGACGTCTTCTACGGGTACATGACCGATCTCCAGCAGGTGCTCGACTCCGGTCAGGCCATGGACATCAGCCAGTACGCCAACAAGGACACGATCCCGACCTGGGACAGCGTCGACCCGGCGCTCAAGGGGGTCTTCACCGACGGCGGCAAGCTCTACGCCGTCCCGGTGAAGAACTACTCGATGGGCCTGGTCTACAACAAGGTCCTCTTCCAGCAGGCCGGGCTCGACGTGAACAACCCGCCCAAGACGTGGCCCGAGGTCCGGGCCGCCGCCAAGAAGATCTCCGCGCTCGGCAACGGCATCGCCGGCTACTCGGAGTACAGCGCCGGCAACACCGGCGGCTGGCACTTCACCTCCCTGCTCTACTCGCAGGGCGGCCAGGTGCTGTCGGAGGACGGCAAGAAGGCCGACTTCAACAACGCCATGGGTAAGCAGGTCCTGCAGAACCTCAAGGACATGCGGTACGGCGACAACAGCATGGGTGCCCGCCAACTGCTGCAGTGGGGCGACCTGCTGACGAACGCCGGCGCGGGCAAGGTCGGCATGTTCATCGGTGCGCCGGACGCCACCCAGGCGATCGTCAGCCAGTTCCAGGGCAAGTTCCAGGACTGGGCGATGAGCCCCCTGCCCGGCCAGGACGGCGCGGCGAAGGGGACGCTCGGCGGTGGCGAAGGCTACTTCTTCAAGAAGGACCTCACTCCCGAGCAGGTCAAGGCCGGTCTGAAGTGGATCGCGTACCAGAAGCTGACCCCGGGCAAGGGTCAGTTCGACTACGTCCGGGCCAAGCCGCAGAACTACCCGGTGGGTCTGCCCCAGCCGCTGCTCTTCGCCAACGGCAGTGAGGTCCAGAAGCAGGAGCTCGAACTGCGTAAGGCGAACGCGAACGTCGACACGACGAACTTCGCGCTCTTCGAGGCGACCCCGGTCCCGATCAAGGGTGAGCCGCGCAATGCGCAGGCGGTCTACGCGGTGCTCGACGCCGCGGTATCCGGTGTGCTGACCAACCCGAACTCGAACATCGACGCGCTGCTCAAGACCGCCGAGGAGAAGGTCAACCAACTCCTCGCCGCCGAGAGCTGACCGATCGTGTGGGGGCCGGGACGCCGACCCGGCCCCCACACCATCCGCACCGCATCGTCGACGTCGCCGACTGACCCAGGAGTTGCCTTGGCGATCACCACCGTCCCGGAGACCCCCAGGAAACCGGGCCGTCCGCCGTCGCCGTACTCGGCGAGGCCGCAGCGAACCAGCCTCGGCCGCAAGGTACGGGACAACCTCACCGGTCACGCTTTCCTGATCGGCGCGGTGCTCTGCTTCGTCGTCTTCTCCTGGTACCCGATGATCCGCGGCATCGTGATGAGTTTCCAGCGCACCCGGCGCGGCGAGACCACCTGGGTTGGTTGGGACAACTACTCGCGCATCATCGCCGACCCCAGCTTCTGGACGGCCTGGCAGAACACCTTCTACTTCACGGTGCTCGCGCTCGTCCTCGGGTACGTGGTGCCGTTCTTCGTGGCGATCCTGCTCAACGAGTTCCGGCACGCCAAGGGGTACCTGCGCATCCTGGTCTACCTGCCGGTGATGCTGCCGCCGGCCTCGGCGCTGTTCCTCTTCAAGTTCTACGCGTACGACCCCAGCGAGGCGGGGCTCTTCAACGCGATCCTCAAGGCACTGCACCTGCCCACCTCGCAGTGGATGCAGTCGCCCGGGATGACGATGCCGGCGATGGTGGTCGCGTCCACCTGGATGAACATGGGCGGCGCGGTGCTGATCTACCTGGCGTCGTTGCAGAACATCCCCGGTGAGCTCTACGAGGCGGCCGAGCTGGACGGTGCCGGGATCTGGCGGCGGATTCGGCACGTGACGATTCCGCAGACCCGGCTGATCCTCGCGCTCCTGGCGATGCTGCAGATCGTCGCCACGATGCAGCTCTTCATCGAGCCACTGATCCTCGCCAACGGTGCGGGCGCGGAGGACTCCGCGACCTCGGTGGCGTACCTCATCTATCAGCACGGGTTCTTCCAGAACGACCTCAACGGTGCCGCCGCCCTGGGCGTGATCATGCTCGTGGTGCTGGCCGGCTTCTCCGCCGTGTACGTGCGGCTGACTGCGAAACAGGACTAGGACGGCGAGGAATGGCACAGGATTCCGGAACCCGGACCCTCATCTCTCATGCCCAGCTCAGCCGAGGGCGCGGCCGGGTCATCTACTGGACGCTGCTGGTCGTCGTCGTGGCGGGGTTCACGCTCGTCTTCCTCGGACCGCTCTACTGGATGGTCACCGGCGCGCTCAAGTCCGGCCAGGAGATCGCGCAGACCCCGCCCTCGCTGTTCCCGAAGGACCCCCAGCCGCAGAACTACATCGACGCCTGGAACAACCTGGCGCTCGCCAAGCTGCTGTTCAACACCTTCTACTACGCGGTTGGCGCGGTGCTGTTCCAACTGGTCTTCGACACCGCCGCCGCGTACTCGTTGTCCAAGCTTCGGCCGATCTTCGGCAACGTGATCCTCGCCCTGATGCTGGGAACGCTGATGATTCCGGCGATGGTGCTCATCGTCCCGCAGTACGTGACCGTGATCGACCTGCCGATCGTGCACATCAACCTGCTCGACTCGCCCTTCGCGATCTGGTTGCCGCTGGTCGCCAACGCGTTCAACATCTTCCTGTTGAAGCGGTTCTTCGACTCGATTCCGGAGGAGTTGATGGCGGCGGCCCTCATGGACGGGGCGACGCCGCTGCGCACGCTCTGGTCGATCATCCTGCCGCTGTCGCGTCCCATCCTCGGCGTAGTCTCGATCTTCGCCGTGACAGCGGTCTGGAAGGACTTCCTCTGGCCGAAGCTGGTCATGCCCTCGCCCGAGACCCGGACGGTCAGCGTCGGCATCTACGCCTTCGCCGGTGGCACGCCGATGAACGTGGTGATCGCCGCCTCGGTGATTGCCGCGATCCCGACCGTCATCATCTTCCTGATCTTCCAACGGAACATCATGTCCGGTCTGACCGCGGGCAGCGTCAAGGGATAGCCACCACCGCGTTCATCCGCGCGGCGAACAACGACCGTTCGCCCGACACATATCCAGGTCCGGCGAACCCGCCGACGTACTGACGCAGAAAGCAGGTGCTCGTGTCCACAGCTGACAGAAGTCCGTGGTGGCGGGGAGCCGTGATCTACCAGGTGTATCCCCGGAGCTTCGCCGACGGCAACGGCGACGGCATCGGCGACATCGCCGGCATCCGGTCCCGGCTGAACCACCTGTCCGCGCTCGGCATCGACGCGATCTGGTTCAGCCCCTGGTATCCCTCCCCGATGGCCGACGCCGGCTACGACGTCTCCGACTACCGCGACATCGACCCGGTCTTCGGCACCCTCGCCGAGGCGGAGGCGCTGATCGCGGAGGCACACGCGCTGGGCATCCGGACCATCGTCGACGTGGTGCCCAACCACTGCTCCGACGCGCACCCCTGGTTCCAGGCCGCGCTCGCCGGCGGCCCCGGCGCGCCCGAACGGGACCTGTTCTGGTTCCGACCCGGCCGCGGCCCGAACGGCGACGAGCGACCCACCGACTGGGTCGGTGAGTTCGGCGGGCCGACCTGGACCCGCACCACCAACCCGGACGGCACCCCCGGCGACTGGTACCTGCACCTGTTCGCCCCCCAACAGCCGGACCTCAACTGGGACCACCCCCGGGTGCGGGAGGAGTTCGAGGACATCCTGCGGTTCTGGTTCGACCGGGGCGTGGACGGCATCCGGATCGACTCGGCCGGGCTCCTGGTCAAGGACGGGACGCTACCCGAGGTCCGGGAGGACCAACCGCACCCGTTCCAAGACCTCGACGGGGTGCACGACATCTACCGGGGCTGGCGTCGGGTCGCCGACGAGTACGCCGACCGGGCGCTGATCGGTGAGGTGTGGTTGCCGGACCGGCAGCGGTTCGCCAACTACCTGCGCCCGGACGAGCTGCACGCCGCGTTCAACTTCGACTTCCTCGGCTGCGCCTGGGACGCCACGGCGCTGCGGGAGAGCATCGACGGGACGCTGAGCGCGCACGCGCCGGTCAACGCGCCGGCCACCTGGGTGCTCTCCAACCACGACGTCACCCGGCACGTCACCCGTTACGGTCGGGCGGACACCAGGTTCAGCTTCGCCGCCAAGCGCGAGGGGACCCCCACCGACCTGGAGCTGGGCACCCGCCGGGCCCGGGCCGCCGCGTTGCTCTCGCTGTCGCTGCCCGGCGCCGCCTACGTCTACCAGGGCGAGGAGCTGGGCCTCTACGAGGTCGAGGACATCCCGTACGCGATGCGGCAGGACCCGATGTGGGAGCGTTCCGGCCGGATCGACCCGGGTCGGGACGGCTGCCGCGTGCCGCTGCCCTGGGCCGGTGACGAGCCGCCGTTCGAGTTCAGCCCTGCCGGTGCCGCAGCGCCCTGGCTGCCGCAGCCGGCCGACTGGAAGGACCGGACCGCCCGCGCGCAGACCGGTGACTCGGCCTCGATGCTGGAGCTGTACCGGTCGGCGATCCAGGCTCGGCGGGCCGACCGGGCGCTCGGTGACGGCGAGTTGACCTGGCTGCCCGC
The DNA here is from genome assembly GCF_040607415.1 of Micromonospora sp. NPDC005291. Classification (NCBI taxonomy): domain Bacteria; kingdom Bacillati; phylum Actinomycetota; class Actinomycetes; order Micromonosporales; family Micromonosporaceae; genus Micromonospora; species Micromonospora sp. NPDC005291. The sequence continues at coordinate 101,831 of NZ_JBEXGR010000010.1, read as the reverse complement.
CCCGGCCGGGGTGCTCGCGTTCAGCCGTGGCGGTGGCTTCAGCTGCCTGGTCAACCTCTCCGACACACCTGTTCCGTTGCCGGCCGACGGGGAGTTGCTGCTGGCCAGCGGGCCACTCGACGACGGGCTGCTGCCGTCCGACACCGCGGTCTGGCTGCGTACCGCCGAATCGGCGAACGGGCCGCGCGCGGCGGGCGGACCCGGCCTGACCTGACTCTGATCGCCGTGGTGCCGGCGGCCCGTCCCGGCCGCCGGCACCACGCACCCGAGAAGAAAGGAGGAACGAGGGGGAACGCGCTACGCCGCACCGACACGGGGGGATCTGGCCTGCCTGACGAAAGGGAGAGCGCAGCTCATGGCCAACCACACCACCGGCACCCCGCACCACCTTCGATACCCGACCCGGGCAGGGTTGGCCGCCATCGCCGCCACCCTGCTCGCCGCCACATCGTTGACCGCCCTCGCGGTCACCGGCACCGCAACCCCGGCCTCGGCCGCCGGGCTGTCCCCCTTCGACATCCCCGGCCGCGGCGCGACCGTCCCGTTCGTCGAGCAGGAGGCGGAGGAGGCCGCCCACAACGGCACGAAGATCGGCCCGGACCGGCACTACGGCACGCTGCCGTCGGAGGCATCCGGCCGGGAGGCCGTCACCCTCGACGGCGTCGGCGAATACGTCGAGTTCACCCTCACCGCGCCGGCGAACGCGGTCACCTTCCGGTACAGCCTGCCGGACAGCCCGGCCGGCACCGGCCGGGACGCCGCCATCGACCTACGAGCCAACGGGACGCTGCTGAAGTCGGTCCCGGTGACATCGAGGTACGGCTGGTACTACGGCGGCTACCCGTTCAACAACAACCCGGGCGACACCAACCCGCACCACTTCTACGACGAGACCCGGGCGATGTTCGGCGGCACCCAGCCTGCCGGCACGAAGATCCGGTTCCAGGTCTCCTCGACCGCCCAGTCGCCCTCGTTCACCATCGACCTGGCGGACTTCGAGCTGGTCGCCCCGGCGATCACCAAGCCCGCCGGTGTGCTCGACGTGGTCACCGACTTCGGCGCGGACCCGAGTGGCGCGACCGACTCGACCGCGAAGTTCCAGGCGGCGGTCGACGCCGGAAAGGCCCAGGGCAGGGCGGTCTGGATCCCGACCGGCACCTTCACCCTCTGGGACCACGTGGTGGTCGACGGGGTGACCCTGCGCGGAGCCGGCCCCTGGTATTCGGTGCTCGGCGGCCGGCACCCCACCGAGCGGAACAGGTCCGTCGGCATCTACGGCAAGTACGTCCCCGGTGGCGGCTACACCGGCCCGGTCCGCCCGCACGAGGCGAACGGGCCGAGCCGCAACGTGACACTGCGGGACTTCGCGATCATCGGCGACATCCGCGAACGGATCGACGACGATCAGGTCAACGCCCTGGGCGGCGCGATGACCAACTCGGTGGTCGACAACCTCTGGTTGGAGAACACCAAGGTCGGGGCGTGGATGGACGGCCCGATGGACAACTTCACCATCCGCAACAGCCGGATCCTGGACCAGACCGCGGACGGGGTGAACTTCCACACCGGCGTGACCAACTCGACGGTGACGAACACGTTCGTCCGCAACACCGGCGACGACGCGTTGGCGATGTGGGCGCAGAGCGTGCCTAACGTCAACAACTCCTTCACCCACAACACCATCGGCGTGACCCTACTGGCGAACCACCTGGTCAGCTACGGCGGTCGGGACATCAAGATCACCGACAACGTGACTGCCGACTCGCTCACCAACGGCGGCGGCATCCACGTCGCGAACCGCTACCCGGGCGTGCAGGGCGCCACCGGGGTCCAGGGCACCTGGACGATCGCCCGGAACACGTTGATCCGTAACGGCAACTCGGACTACAACTGGAACTTCGGCGTCGGCGCGATCTGGTTCTCCGCCCTCAACGAGGCGTTCCAGAACCCCACCATCAACATCACCGACACCGACATCCTGGACAGCTCGTACGCGGCGCTGCACTGGATCGAGGGTCAGACCAACGGGATCAACCTCAACAACGTGCGGATCGACGGTGCCGGTACGTACGCGCTCCAGGTGCAGGCACCCAGCCAGGTGTCGTTCACCAACGTTCGCGCCACCAACATCGCGCAGAGCAACCCGATACACAACTGCGTCGGCGGTGGTTTCCAGATCACCCAGGGTGCCGGCAACTCCGGCTGGTACACCCCGACCCCGTACTGCGGCCCGTGGCCGAACCCGCAGTGGGGTGGCGGACCCACCTCGCCGCCTCCCACCACGCCACCTCCGACCACTCCGCCGCCGACCACGCCACCACCGACCACCCCGCCCCCGACCAGCGGAAACCTGGCGCTGAACCGGCCGGCGACCGCGACCAGCACCAACCAGAGCTACACGGCGGCGAACGTGGTGGACGGCAACGCGGCCAGCTACTGGGAGAGCGCCAACAACGCCTTCCCACAGTCAGTCACCATCGATTTGGGCTCGGCCCGGTCGGTCGACCGGGTGGTGCTCAAGCTGCCCGCCGGCTGGGAACGCCGTACCCAGACGTTGTCGGTACTCGGTTCCACCGACAACTCGTCGTACGCCACGCTGGCGGCGTCCGCCGGTCGGGTCTTCGACCCCGGCACGGGCAACGCCGTGTCGATCGGGCTGCCCGCCGGTGACCGCCGCTACATCCGGGTGACCGTCGCCGGCAACACCGGCTGGCCGGCCGCGCAACTCTCCGAAGTCGAGGTGTACGGCGGCACGCCCACCACGCCGCCGCCGACCACGCCGCCGCCCACCACGCCACCCCCGACCACGCCGCCGCCCAGCGGCAACCTCGCGGCCGGGCGGCCGGTCACCGAGACCAGCCACTCCGACGTGTACGCCGCCCCCAACGCAGTGGACGGCAACCCGAACACCTACTGGGAGAGCGCCAACAACGCGTTCCCGCAGTCGCTGACCGTGGACCTGGGCGCCAACCGGTCGGTGTCCCGGGTCGTGCTGAAGCTCCCACCGTCGTCGGCCTGGCAGACGCGCACGCAGACGCTGTCGGTGCTCGGCTCCACCAACGGCTCGACGTTCACCACCCTGAAGGCGTCCGCCGGCTACACCTTCAACCCGTCCAGCGGCAACACGGTCACGGTGACCTTCGCGGCGACCAGCCAGCGGTACCTGCGGCTGACCGTCACCGGCAACAGCGGCTGGCCGGCCGGTCAGCTCAGCGAGTTCGAAATCTATTCCAGCTAGGGCCGGATGCCCCCGCCCGCCCAGGGCGGGGGCCACCCGGTCCGGGCAGTCCGGCGCAACGCAGCCCCGGTCGTCCGACCCCGCCCCCAACCCGCACCGTCCCCCACCTGTCGCGGAACGACGGGCGTACCCCTGCACCCGTCGCCGGGCAACGCACCCACACCCACCCCCGAAAGAGGTGTAGCGACCCCATGTCCAGAAACGGCACCAGACGAGGCACGCCGCCGACCGGCGCGCCCAATCCCGTCCCCGGCACCACCCGCACGGGCCACCGACGGCTGCTCGCCGGCGTGCTCGCCGGCGTGCTCGCCGGGATGCTCCTCGTCACCGCCCCGGTCGTCACCCCCGCGGCCAGCGCGGCACCGAAGGTGGACCCGTCGGCAGCCACCGCACGCGTGGCCATGCTTGCCGGGCTCTCCGCCACCATGACAGCCAGCAGCTACAACCAGAACTACGTGGCGAGCAACGCCAACGACGGCAACGCGGACACCTACTGGGAGAGCGCCAACAACGCGTTCCCGCAGTGGATCCAGGCCGACCTGGGTGCCACGGTCAACGTCGACCGGGTGGTACTCAAACTGCCGCCCGCGTCGGCGTGGCAGACCCGCACCCAGACGCTGTCGGTGCTCGGCTCGACCAACGGCTCGTCCTTCACCACCCTGAAGGCGTCCGCCGGCTACACCTTCAACCCGGCCACCGGCAACACCGCGACCGTCAGCTTCACTGCCGCGAGCACCCGCTACGTACGAGTGCAGGTCACCGGCAACAGCGGCTGGCCCGCCGCGCAGTTCTCCGAGGTCGAGGTCTACGGCGCCGTCGGCAGCCCCGACACCCAGGCTCCCAGCGTCCCCGGCAACCTGGCGTACACCCAGCCGGCCGCTGGGCAGATCCGGCTCACCTGGTCGGCGTCCACCGACAACGTCGGGGTGACCGGGTACGACGTCTACGCCAACGGCGCGCTGCGCGGCAGCGTCAACGGCTCGACGCTGACGTACACCGACAGCCAGCCCGACAGCGCCACGGTCTCGTACTCCGTGCGGGCCAAGGACGCGGCCGGCAACCAGTCGGCGAACAGCAACACCGTGACCCGGACCGGCACCGGCAACCCGCCGGTCGGCACCAACCTGGCGGTCGGCAAGCCGATCACCGCCTCCGGGTTCGTGCACACGTTCGTGGCCACCAACGCCAACGACAACAACGTGGCCACCTACTGGGAGGGCAACGGCAACCCGAGCACGCTGACCGTGCAGCTCGGCGCGAACGCCAGCCTCAGCCAGGTCGTGCTGAAGCTGAACCCGGACTCGGCCTGGGGTGCGCGTACGCAGAACATCACCGTGCTCGGCCGCGACCAGGGCTCCTCGACCTTCACCACTCTGGTCGCCGCGGCGAACTACACCTTCAACCCGGGCAGCGGCAACACGGTGACCATCCCGGTCTCCGGCGCGGCGGCCGACGTGCGGCTCTCGATCGCCTCGAACACCGGCGCCCCGGCCGGACAGGTGGCCGAGTTCCAGGTCTTCGGCACCCCGGCACCGAACCCGGACCTGACGGTCACCGGCATGTCGTTCAGCCCGTCCGCGCCCGTGGAGACCAGTACCATCACGCTCTCCGCGACCGTACGCAACGCGGGCTCGGCGGCGTCCGGTGCCACGAACGTCAACTTCTACCTGGGCTCCACCCGGGTCGGCACCGCGTCGGTCGGCGGCCTCGCGGCCGGCGCCTCGACCACGGTCACGGCCAGCATCGGCACGCGTGACTCGGGCAGCTACCCGCTCAGCGCGAAGGTCGACGAGTCGAACACCGTCGTCGAGCAGGACGACACCAACAACAGCTACACCAACCCCAGCCCGCTCGTGGTCGGCGCTATCGCCAGCTCCGACCTGGTCGCCTCCGCGGTCGACTGGTCACCGGGCAACCCACCGCCCGGCAGCACCGTCAACTTCTCCGTGTCGATCCGCAACGCCGGCAATCAGGCGTCCGCGTCCGGCACGCACGGCATCACCCTGACCGTCCTCAACGAGGCCGGCACCGTGGTCCGTACCGTGACCGGCTCGTACTCCGGCGTGATCAACGCGGGGGCGACGGTCGGCCCGATCAGCCTGGGCACCTGGACCGCCGCGAACGGCAAGTACACCGTCCGGGTGGTGCTCGCCGTCGACGGCAACGAGCTGCCGGTCAAGCAGACCAACAACACCAGTGACCGCCCACTCTTCGTGGGGCGCGGCGCCAACCTCGGCTACGACATGTACGAGGCGGAGGATGGCACCACCGGCGGTGGCGCCGGGCAGGTCGGGCCGAACCGGGACATCGGCAACCTTGGCGGTGAGGCGTCCGGACGTCGAGCGGTGACCCTGAACAGCACCGGCTCGTACGTCGAGTGGACCACCCGGGCGGCGACCAACACCCTGGTCACCCGCTTCTCCATCCCCGATTCGCCGGGCGGCGGAGGCATCGACTCGACGCTGAACATCTACGTCAACGGCACCCTGCACAAGCCGATCAACCTGACCTCCAAGCACATCTGGCTCTACGGTGCGGAGGCTGGCCCGAGTGACTCGCCGAGCGCCGGCCCGCCTCGCCACCTGTACGACGAGGCGAACGTCATGTTGAACTCGACCATCCCGGCCGGCAGCAGGATCCGGTTGCAGAAGGACCCGGCCAACACCACCACGTACGCGATCGACTTCGTCAACCTGGAGTTGGTCGCACCGCGGGCCAACCCGGACCCGGCCCGATACCGGGTGCCGACCGGCTTCAGCCACCAGGACGTCCAGAACGCGCTGGACGCCGTGCGGATGGACACCACCGGCAACCTGATCGGTGTCTACCTGCCGGCCGGCACGTACGAGACCGCGCAGAAGCTCCAGGTGTACGGAAAGCCGATCACGGTGGTCGGCGCGGGCATGTGGTACACCCGTTTCCAGACGCCGACCAACCAGCAGAACACTGACGCGGGCTTCCGGGTGGAGTCCTCGGCCAGCGGGTCGACCTTCTCGCACCTGGCCTTCTTCGGCAACTACACCAACCGCATCGACGGGCCGGGCAAGGTCTGGGGTGAGCTGAAGGACGTCGACAACATGACCCTGGACAGTGTCTGGGTCGAGCACACCGTCTGCGCGTACTGGGGTGTGAGCGTCAGCGGGTTGACCATCCGCAACAGCCGCTTCCGGAACACCTTCGCCGACGGTGTGAACCTGACCAACGGCAGCACCAACAACCTGGTCACCAACACCGAGGGGCGGTCGAACGGCGATGACGCGTTCGCCCTCTTCTCGGCCACCGACCAGGGCGCCTCGACCTCCAACCACGGCAACGTGTTCGAGAACCTCTCGGCCACGCTGACCTGGCGGGCGGCCGGGCTGGCCGTTTACGGCGGCTACGACAACGTCTTCCGCAATCTGTACATCGCGGACATGCTGACGTACTCGGGGATCACCATCAGCTCTCTGGACTTCGGCTACCCGTTCATCGGGTTCGGGGCCAGCCCGCCGACCCAGTTCCAGAACATCTCGCTGATCCGGGCCGGCGGGCACTTCTGGGGCTCGCAGACATTCCCCGCGATCTGGGTCTTCTCGGCCTCGAAGGAGTTCCGCGGCATCCGCGTGTCCGACGTGGACATTGTCGATCCGACGTACACGGGGATCATGTTCCAGACCAAGTACAACGGATCCCAGCCGGAGAACCCGATCACCGACACGGTCTTCACCAACGTCTCCATCAGCGGCGTCCGTAAGAGCGGTGACGCGTTCGACGCGAAGTCGGGCTACGCGATCTGGGCCAACGAGATGCCGGAACCCGGTCAGGGCCCGGCGGTCGGCTCGGTCACCTTCAACAACCTGCGGCTGACCAACAACTACCAGGACATCCGCAACACCACGACAACCTTCACCATCAACCGCAACTGATCTGGCCCGCACCGGGTGCCGCCGGGAGGTTCACCCTCCCGGCGGCATCGTGCCGTGCCGACCCTCGCCGGCGGAGAACCGTGCCGCGCCGGCCGCCGCGTCGGTGGCCAGCGAGTTCATCCCGTACGCCAACTCGGTCGCCAGCGCCTCCGGCTCGGGCCGCCCGGCGCCGGCCAGCACCGCCGCCCGATCGTTGCGCAGGCAGGTCTGCGGGTGCCGGGCGATCTCCGCCGCCAGTTCCTCGGCCGCGGCCCGCGCCTGGCCGGGTGGCACCAGCCGATTGACCAACCCCATCGCGTACGCCTCATCGGCCGGCACCGGGCGGCCCGTGAGGATCAGGTCCATCGCCCGGCTCTCGCCGATCAGCCGGGGCAGCCGAACGGTGCCACCGTCGATCAGTGGCACTCCCCAGCGGCGGCAGAACACCCCGAGCGTCGCGTCGGACTCGGCGACGCGCAGGTCGCACCAGAGCGCCAACTCGAGCCCGCCCGCCACCGCGTACCCGGAGATCGCCGCGATCACCGGTTTGCTGAGCGCCATCCGGGTCGGACCCATCGGGCCATCTCCCTCCGGCTCCACCCGGTTGCCGCTCGGCGTGCCGATCGCCTTGAGGTCGGCTCCGGCGCAGAAGGTGCCACCGGCACCCCAGAGCACAGCCACCGCCGCGTCCGGGTCGGCCTCGAAGGCTCGGAAGGCGTCCGCCAGCGCCCGGGCGGTCGGTCCGTCAACGGCGTTCCGAGCCGCCACCCGATCCAGCACCACGGTGGTTACCGGCCCGACACGCTCCACCCACACACCCATCACGTCAGCATGCCGGCCGAGCCCTGCCACCCGCAATCCCCGTCGATCTTGCACTTTCGGTCGCCAGTACGAGGCGTTTCTGCCGTGTTGTCGGGGCAGGAAAGTGCAAGAGCAGCGGTTGATCACGTTGCGCTGCAGGTTTGTCACCCTTGGTCGGTTTGCGACCTCGTTTGCCGGGAAGTCGGTACTCGTGCGAGAACTTCTGACGAAAGTTGAGCAGGCATCCAGCCTCGACCGGACCGGTGACCGCTTGCAGCGGGCGGTCCTCAGCACGCTGCGTCCGCGGCGGCTGCGGGACCTGCTGCACGGGGTGACCCTGGGCCACCCCCTGCACCCGGCGATGGTGCAGGTGCCGGTGGGTGCCTGGATCAGCGCCGCCGTGCTGGACCTGATGCCGGGGCAACGCCGACCCGCCACCATGCTGGTCGGCCTGGGCACCATCAGCGCGGTGCCGGCGGCCATCGCGGGGCTGAACGACTGGGCGGCACTCGCGCGGGACCAGCGCCGGGTCGGCCTGGTGCATGCCGCCGCCAACACCGTCGGCATGACGCTCTACGCCGGCTCGCTGGCCGCACGGCTCTCCGGCCGGCACGGCGTCGGCCGGGCACTCGGGTTTATCGGGCTCTCCGCCGTGAGCCTCGGGGCGTACATCGGGGGTCACCTCGCGTACAAGCAGGGGGCGCAGGTCAACCAGAGCATCTCCGAGCTGCATCGCATGACCGACGGCTGGCACTCGCTGGTCGACATGGCGACGCTGCCGCAACGCACCCTGATCACCCGAGAGGTGGACGACGACATCTCGGTGATCCTCTACCGGCACGATGACGAGGTCACCGTGATGTTGGAGCGTTGCCCGCACCAGAGCGGGCCGCTCGGCGAGGGTGAGGTCCAAGAGATCGACGGTCATGCCTGCGTGGTCTGCCCGTGGCACGGCAGCGCGTTCCGACTCAACGGCGGCGAGGTCGTGCAGGGCCCGTCCGGCAACGATCAACAGATCCTGCCCACCCGGATCCAGGACGGAGTGCTCCAGACCCGCCTGCCCTGACAGTCACGACCGTAGTGGCACCCTGACAGTCGCGCAGTCGCGCAGTCGCGCAGTCGCGCAGTCGCGCAGTCGCGCAGTCGCGCAGGCGCGCAGGCGCACGGCGACGCAGCCATGCGATCGGGCCCGCTGACGGCGGGCGCCTCCGGCGTCGCGGTGGGCCGCCCGACACCGATGCTCCCTGCTGCGGAGGCGGTGTTGCTTATGACGATGATGCCTCTGAGTCATATTTATGCCTCAGAGTCATGACGCCCTCCGAACACCTTGCCCCCGAGCTTCGGCATAGTCCGCTGCCGCTGCCGCTGCCGCTGCCGCTGCCGCTGCCGCTGCCGCTGCCGCTGCCGCTGCCGCTGCCGACTGCCGACTGCGGTGACCAGGCCATTGCCTCTGCGTTCCGCCGGTCGCCGCAGGCGGCCGAGAGCAAACTCGGGCTGGGTCCGGATCAACTGCGTCGGTGTCGGCCGACCGGCGGTCCGTCCGGCACGGAGTCCAGACCGTGCCCGCCAGCGAGCAGGCCGCCTCCGGCGCCATCGCCAGCCCAATCGTCGTCACCATCCCAGCCCGGTGCACCGGCGGGTGCCATCCCGCTACCGGGAGGTGCCATGCCGCCGCCGGCGGGCGCCATGCCACCGGGAGGTGCCAGCCCGCCACCGGCGGGCGCCATACTGCCGGGAGGAGCCATCCCGCTGCCGGGAAGTGGCATTCCGCCGTCGCGAGGTGCCATGCCGGTGCTGATCGGTGCCGTGCCGCCGTTCAGCGTTCCTGGGGCTTCGATGGCCGCGGCCGCCCGGCTGGCGGCCCACGCGGCACCGCTTCCGGCGGTCCCACCGCTGGTCCGCAGGGTGGCGCTGTTGGTCTGGCCGGTGCCGTCAGTACCCCGGTTCGTGCTCCCGCCGGTCCGGCCGCTGCTTCTCCCGGTCCAGCCACTGCTCGCGCCGGTCCGGCCAGTGCTTCCGCCGGTCCGGCCAGTGCCGCCAGTGCCGCCGGTGCTCCGGCCCGCGCCGCCCCGGGGCGTGCGGGAGGACGTGGCCAGCCGGGGAGCCGCTCCGGCGGTGGCGGGACGGCGGCGCAGCCCGAGTACCGCGCCGATCTGAGCGCCGACGATGCTCGCCACGGCCAGCACGGCGGATACCGCCAGCGGTCGGTTCACCCGGTCGGTGGTGCTGGCCCGGGCTGCGCCGACGGTCATCGCGGGCGGTTGACCTGCTGACTCCGTACCGCTGGGTGGTGCCGTGTCCGCCGGCTCCGGTGCCGCCCGCTCGGGTGCGGCCCGCTCCGGTGCCGCCCGCTCCGGCGCCGGCCGGGGCGCAGGCGGCTTCGGCGCTGCGGGCCGGTCGACCAGCCGGCCGGTGGCGTGCTGCCGGGCCCCCTGGTCGGCGGCCTCCGTGGGCAGTCGGAGTAGTTGGCCGGGGCGGATCCGGTCCGGGTCGTCGAGCTTGTTCAGCTTGGCGAGCTGGCGGTAGTCGCCGAACTCGTCCAGGTAACGCTCGGCCACCTCGCCGAGGTAGTCGCCCCGCGCCACCCGGTATACCGGCTCAGCCTCGTCGTTCCCTGCGGAGCCACCGGGTGCGGCGAGCCCGGTCCCGGCCAAGCCGAGTAGCCCGCTCCGGGTCGGCGGGGCAGCCGTATCGAATGTCGCGCCTGCGCGGCTCGGCGCGGCGAGGGTGGCGACGGCTGGTGCGTCCGGATTCGCGTACGCCGGGGCGCCGTAGACCGCCGCGGCGCTGGCGGCGGCCGGGCTGGCAGCGAGGATCAGCGCGACCGAGCCGACCAGCGCGGCGGCGGCCTTCTGCTGGCGACCCATCCCGGGCAGCTTCGGCGCCGGTCGGCGCAGGCTCTGCGCCCCCAACTCGACGAGGACGGAGAAGGCGAACGTGGCCCAGCCGAACCAGCCGGCCACAGCCAGTGCCCGCAGGAAGAGCTGACCGTCGTCGCGGCTGGTCAGAGCGGTGCCCACCTCGCTGATCGTGGGGAGGTGATCAGGCAGGGGGTTGCCGGCGAAGGCCAGCAGCGCGATCGGCGCGCCGGCCAGCAGCGCGCAGAGCACGGCCAGCGCGCCGATGCCGGTGAGGACCCGTCCGGTCCGCCGTACGAGGGACCCACCCGATACGGGCATGGCTGCCTTCCTTCCTACGGTCCTGCGGTGATGGCTCGCGCGGTCGCCTCGCCGGTGACGGTGACCGTGTTGTCGAAGCCGAACAGCCCGAGCATCGAGCGCTGGTAGGTGATCGTGACGGTTACCCGGATCAGGGTCTCCCCGCCGATCTGCGGGAAGCTCACGGTGTGGCCGGTGGTGCCGGCGGAGGTCAGGTAGTTGGCCACGGCCACGGGGGCCTCCTGCTGGTCGATCCGCTTGGGCCCGCCCTCGATCGCGGCGGCCCGGTCGATGGCCTGACCGCCGGCGCGGGCCGCCTCGGCAGCCAGGTTCTCGGCACGTTGCAGGGTGCGCAACTGCCCGGCACCATCGAAGGAGAGGCCGATGATGGCCAGTACGCCGATCATCGTCACTGCCAGGAAGATGCTCACCCGGCCGTGCTCGCCGTGCGAGCCCCCCGCCCGACGCCACGGTCCTGACCCTCCGAGAAGCCCAGTCATCGGAGACCACGTACTAACATTCGACAATGGACTGTCTCGCCTGCCAGCACAACGAGCGGATCGACTCGCTGCCGCCACGGGAGCTCGTCGCGGCCGACGATTACTGGCGGGCCGCCCACGCCTTCGACTCGGCCTTGCCGGGCTGGCTGGTGCTCGTCCCGCGCAGGCACGTGACCTCGATCGCCGACCTGACCGATGCCGAAGCGGCGAGCCTCGGCACCTGGCAGGTCCGGCTCTCCCGGGCCCTGGGTGCCGTGACCGGATGTGCGAAGACGTACCTGGTGCAGTTCGCCGAGAAGGAGGGCTTCGCCCACGTTCACTTCCACGTGGTGCCACGAATGCCCGATCTCCCTGAGGACCGCCGCGGCCCTCGCGTTTTCGCCTACCTGGGTACACCGCAGGAGCAACGCGTCGATGAGCAGCAGCAGGACGAACTCGCGGCGGCACTCCGTGCACAGCTTGATCACGTCGGCGGATAGGACCGGGCGTCTTTCGGGAAAGCTCCCACCGGGGCTGGATCTGGAACGGTGTCTGATCCGTATCCTCATCACGCGCCACCCGCACTCGTGTTCACCGCGGAACCCGCTCCCGTGATCCCGGACCCGAGGGCTCTGCTCCGGTAGCGGTCCAGTGGCGAGGTGAAGCTCGCCGTGATCCGCTTGTCGGTCGGCATGCCGGGCAGGATGTCGAGCGTGATGTCCTTCAAGGACACCAGGCAACTGATCTCCACGGTCACCGTGGCGTCCATACCGACCGGGCTGCTGAAGGCGTCGTCGAAGCTGGTGGACGTGCCGGCCACCGAGCCGGTGAACCTCGGGTTCAGGTCGTTGGTGCAGGCCAAGCCGTGCCAGTCCAGTTGTTTCTGGGCGGCATCCAAGGCTGCGGTTCGGGCGTCGCCCGCGTCCCGGGAGATCGAGGCGGCGCGGGCAGCGTCGTGCGCGGCGGCACCGATCGCCTCCGCCGCCACCGCGCTGCGCCCGACCACGCCGGCCAGCACCATCAGCGCGATGAAGGCGGGCGCGAGGACCGCCACCTCGATGGAGACCGAGCCCTGCTCGGCGGTGCGGTTCATGGCGGGGTCACCCTTTCCACCGTCCCGTGGGCGGTCTGCCGCACCGCGAAGTCCACGCCGGGCACCACTGACAGGGACCGGCCGCTCACCGTGCAGGTCACCTCGACGTCGTCGGTGGTGACGCAGCTCGGGCCGGCCTTGTCCCAGCCCACCAGCCAGCCGCCGGCAGCCTCCAGGAAGTTGGTGGCGCGGTTGACCCCGGCGCCGTCCCCGGCCTGGTGCAGCCGTTGGGCGTTGACGCCGCTCTGGGCGGCGTTCAACGCGGTGGAGCGGGCGAGGAAGACGGCCGCGACCTGGATCGAGGCGAAGAGCAGCACCAGGATCAGCGGCATCATCACGGCCAGCTCCACCGGGTTGGCACCCCGTTCCCGGTCACCGGCCGCGAGGTGGCGCCGGGCGGCGTTGACCGCCCGGTGCCACCTCGGGATCGGGGCTCGACTCATGCCGGCTACTACGGGGCCGTGGGGTTCGAGAAGGTCGGGATGTTGGTCATCCAGTTGTTGGCCCTGCTCAGGGCCAGGCCAGTGACGATCGTGGCGACGAAGACCAGCCCAAAGATGATCACTGCGGTCGGCACCGGGCTGTCACCGCGCTCGCCGTCGTGGCGCAGCTCGGCCAGGCGCGTCGTCAGCGCGACGTGCAGGTAGCTCAGGATGGACATGGCGTGCTCCTTCAGGGGATGAGGTCAAATACGGGCGATGAACGGATAGACGACAAAACCGAGCAGCACGAAGACGAGCAGTGCGCCCGGGATATCGAGTCGGCTGGTCACCCCCTCGGCGCGGGCGAGGTTGTCGGTGCGGATCTGGTCGCGTAGCGAGTCGGCCCGGCTGCGCAGGGTCTCGTGCACCTGCGCCCCCTCGCTGCCGGAGGAGCGCATGATCGCGCCAACGTCGCCCAGCTCCGGAATGCCGATCTTGTCGGCGAGGTCGCGCAGCTCGTCCCAGGGCGCGTGCATCTGCATCTGGGCGATCCGCAACGACTCCTGGAGTCGGTCGAACACCCAGCCGTCGCAGACCGCCGCCGCCCGCTCCAGCGACTGCACCGGCCCATGCGCGGCGGAGAGCTGCAACGCCACCAGGTCCAGGTACGTGCAGACGGCCTGGCGGAACTCGTCTCGGGCGGCATCGGCCTTGGTCAGTACGGCCCGGTGTGCCAGCAACCCGCCCATCAGTGCCAGGCCGAGGCTGCCGAGCACCGGTATGACAAGCGGGAACGAGACGCCGAGCACCAACAGCGCCACCCCGAGCACGGTCGGCGTGGCGAGCCCGATCAGCGCGGAGAGCAGCACCGACAGCGCGTACTGCTCGGGGGTCTGGCCGATCAGGGCGAGCTGCCGGTGCGGCGGACGCAGCCAACGGGACAACCCGGCCAGCCAGTCCAGCCGTCGGGAAGCGGGAGTGGCGACCCGGCCGGTGCCCGGCGGCTGGTGCAGCCGGCGCAGCGCCGGCCCGAGCGCCGGAGTCGCCGGCACCAGCTCGCGGACCACCAGGAACACGCCCAACCCGATGGCCGCCCCGCCGCACACCGCGATGGCCAGGTGCACGTTCAGGACCACGCTCACGCGATCACCTCGCTCGGGTCGGGCGCCGGCAGGAACCGGGCTGGCCGCTGCGGCTGGCTCATCGACCGCACCCAGGCCAGCAGGCCGATGAAGGCGGCGCCGAGGGCGGCCATCACCACCTGACCCACCGGCGTGCCGTACGGCTTGATGTACTCGGTGTTGATCAGCCCGTACGCCAGGGTCGCCAGGGTCATTCCGGTGAGGAAGCGGACCGCGAACCGGGGCTGGGTGCGCTTGGCCTCGATCTCCCGGCGGGTCGCCACCTCCGCGGATGCCGCGCCGGCGATCGAGCCGAGCACGTCACCGAGCCGTTCACCCCGGTCCGAGAGGTGCAGGATCAGCGCCGCGACCACCTGGTCGCAGACCGGGTCCGCGATCTCGTCGGCGAACGCCAGCAGCGCCGAACGGGCCATCCAACCGGCCTGTAGACGGGCGGCGAGCAGCCGTACCTCGTCCTCGATGCCGGGTGGCACGCTGCTGATCGTGCCGATGATCGACTGTTGGAGGCCCTGCCCGGTGCCGGAGACGTCCTTGAGCCGGCGGGTCCACTCGCCGACCGCCTCGATTCGGGCGATCGCCCGCTGCTCGGCCTTGCCCACCCCGAACAGCCACGGGGTGCCGGGCACCGCCACCGCCACCAGCAGACCCACCACCGGCAGCCCGGTCAGGAGGAAAGCCAACGCGCCAGCGACCAGTGCGGCGACCAGCAGTGCCTGGTGGGCCCGCTGTTCGGCCGGGGTGGTGCCGGGTCCGCGCCACAGTCGACCAAGGCCCGGCCCGCCACCCGGGCGCGGCCCGGGGGGCCGACGGGTGCCGACCAGCGCGACCACGGCGAGCAGCAGCCCGGCCACGCAGGCTGCCCCGGAGACCACCGCGACCAACTCCAGGCTGTTCCCCATCAGGTCACCGCCGGGTCAGTCGGGTCTGCCGGGGCCGCCGCCAGGCACCAGCTCCGGCCTCGATCCAGCGGGTCAGCAGCCGCACGTCGTAGCCGACCCGCAGCAACTGGTCGCGGACCCGCTCCGGCAGGTGCCGGGGGACCGCGCGGCCGTCCGGGCCGGGCCCGAAGACGGTGGTGGTGGTGATCCGGCCGGCTTCGCCCGCACCGATCACCTCCTCCACATGGGAGACGAACCGGTGCTTACGCCCGCCGATCGCGGTTTCGTCCTCGACGGTGACGTAGACGATCAGGTCGAGGGCGTTGCCGGCCATCCGGCGGGCCTGGTCGACGGTCATCTCGCGGCCGTGCGCCAACGCCAGCTCGACGATCCGTTCACCGACCCCGGAGGCCGTACGGGCGTGGATGGTGCACATCGAGCCCCGGCTGGTGGTCATGGCCTGGAGCATCGGCACGATCTCCCGGGACCGGACCTCGCCTACGATGATCCGCAGCACGCCCATCCGCAGCGAGAGCGGGATCAGGTCGGCGATGGTCACCTCGCCCGCCGGTCGGCCGTCGAAGCCGCGCTCGCCGTGCCCCTCCCGGGCCTCGAAGCTCATCACCGCCCGGTGCCGCTCCCGGCGGCGGGCCGGTAGCAGCTCCCGGCTCTCCTCCAGCAGCACGTACGGCTCGTCGGGCGGGATCTCGTTCATCAGTGCCCGGACGATCGTGGTCTTTCCGGCTCCGGCCAGCCCGGCGACCATGATGTTCAACCCGGCGCGCATCGCCGCACGGAGGAAGTCGCGCAGCAGTGGGTCGATCATCTCGTCCAGGTCACCTCGGGTGCCCGCGACATCGTCGAGGCTCACGTCGAGGGTGTTGTGCTTGCGGATCACCGCGTACGGGCGGTGGCTGACCAGGAACACCGCGGCCAGCCGGCTGCCGTCGGGCAGTTGCAGGTCGAGGGTGGGCTTCACGGTGGACAGGGACCGCTCGGTCGCGCCGGCCCGGCGGGCCGCCGCCTGGAGGATCTCCACCAACTCGGCGTCGCTGTCGGCGATCGGCTCGGCCCAGTCCACCCCACCGCCGTGCCGGGTGATGCGGACCTGGTCGCAGCCGAGGATGTGCACCTCCTCGATGGTGTCGTCGACCAGCAGGGTTTGTAGCCGGCCGAGCCCGACCAGCTCGGCGGTCACCTGGTCGAGCAGCAGGCGTTCCTCGTCGGCGGCCATCGGCGTGCCGGCCCGCCGGACGGCGTCCGCGTACTCGGCGACCACCGCGACGGCGAGCCGGGCCCGCTCGGTGTCCTCCTCGTCGACGGTGAACTCCCGGCCGCGCTGCCACAGGGTGAGCCGTTCGGTGAGTTCCCGGCGCAGCTCCCGGACCACCTGGAAGTCCATCCGGGGCCGGGGTGCCGACTCCGGCGGCGGTGTGGCCGCGGGTAACGCCTGCGGCATCGGCACCGACTGGTGGTGTCGGCCGTTCGGCACGGCCAGTGGCGGCGCGGTGGAGGTGACACCCGGCGGCTGTTGGCGCGGGTCGGCGGAGACCGGCTCAAACCGCATCCGGCACCCCCTGCTGCACGGGCCACGTGAGCCGGGCTCGCCGCCGCTCAAGGAGTGCCCCGACCGGCACCTCCAGCGAGGCCGCCGCGCGCATCAGCGGCCGTCCGGTCCGCACGGTCCCACCCAGGGCGAGCACCCCGGCGGTACGCGGGTCGTGCGGCAGCCGTGCGATCACCGGCAGCTTCAGGGCGCGGCTGATCTCGGCTCGCCCGTGCCCGTCGCCGATCAGTAGCAGCCGCAGGGTGCCCGGCGGCACCCGGTGCTCGGCGAAGTCCCGTTCGATCGCGGTGACCACCGCCCTGGTGCCGGAGAGGTCCGGCAGTTGCGCCCGGGTGACCAGCAGCACCACCGAGGCGGCCCGCAGCACCGGCCACGGTGGCCCGGTCACGTGCAGCCGGCCACAGTCGACCAGGACGTCGTAGCCGGGGGTGCCGCGATCCAGGGCGTTGAAGTAGTCGGCGAAGCGTTGCCAGAGCGGGGTGACGCTGCCGCCCTGTGTCGGATCGACGAGCCCGGGCAGCAGCAGTCGTTCCCGGCGGGGCGCGTCCAGGTCGACGAGCTGCGACCAGAACGCGGTTTCCAGGTTGCCGTCGCGGAGCTCTCCGACGGCCAGCTCCCCGATGCCGCGTGGGCCGTCCAGTTGGCCGCCGAGGTAGCCGGCGAGGATCGAGCCGCCGGCCGGGTCGCATTCGGCGAGCACCAGCCGTCGGTGCCAGGCCAGTGCGCAGGCCAGCGCCGAGGTCGTGACGCCGGGCGAACCCTTCGCTGACACCAGCGCGATGATCGCCATGCTCAGGCCGCCTCGGTCAGCACGACAGCGATCCGTCCCTGCGCGGTGAGCGCCACCACCGCGGGCACGTCCCGGGTGGGGAGCGCCAGGTACAGCACCTTGTCGTCGTTGGCCGGGCTGACCATGTCGATCACGGTGGCCGAGAACCGTGTGCCGGCGGCCGCCGCGTCTCCGGCGGTGGTGCTGCTGCGGTCCGGGGTGCTGACGAGCAGGACCTTGTCCCCGGGGTGCAGTTCGCGGGCCGGCACCTGGGCGGTCTTGAGGCCGAGCGCGATCTGCTGCTGGCCGGGCCCGAGCAGCGGGTCATCGGTGACCTGCCCCAGGGTGAGCAGGGTGCCTGGGAGGAGCGCCACCGCGGCCCGTTTGCCGACCACCTCGTCGAGCCGACCGGCGGGCACCGGGCGCAGCCCCTGGCCGCCAGCGACCTGCACGGTGACCAGGTCGGCGGCGCTGATCTCCCGGCCCACCTCGACCGGTCGGGCCACCGCGAGGTAGCTGCCGGTGGCCCGGACCGAGGTGACCGCGAAGGCCGCGCCCAGCCCGCCCAGGGCGATCAGGAGTACGGCGAGGCCGAGCAGCCCCGGGCGGACCCGGCGTTGCCGGACCACCTTGGGCGGGTTGACCGGTGCGTCCACCGACCCGGTCCCGTTGCGTGTCGCGAGGCTCATCGGGTCACCACCTGGAGTTCGTTGATCTGGATCTGCACGGTGCCGCTGGTCCGGGTCTGGAGGATCGGTTCGCCCTGAACGCCGTCGTCGGTCCACCAGCGCACCGTCCAGTGCGTGGTGGCGCTGACCCTGTACGTGTCGGCTTTCGGGTAGCCCTTGTCGTAGCCGCAGTCCGGAGACGCGCGGCCGGCAAGATCTTTGTTCTTCGCGTCGTACGGGGTGCCGGGGCCGTGGCAGGTGACCCGCTCCTTGTTGCCCATGTCCCAGACGATCCGGTCGACCTTCGCCTCGATGGAGACGGTTACGCCCCGGTCGGTCGCGGAGGCGGTCAGCGGGCCGAAGTAGCTGGCGCTCGGGGTGGCCCACATCCACACCGGCAGACCGACCAGGCCGGGGCCGACGTCCTTGCGCGGTGCGACCTTCAGCCGTGCCGGCAGCAGCTTGATCGATGCCAGGGCGCGGCGGGCCAACTCCTCCGGGTCGGGCGGTGCGCCGTAGCCGGGTGGCGGCTCGTCCCGCAGCTCCGGGCGCTGGCTGCCCTGGTTGCCGCCGTCGCAGGTCAGCAGGTACCACTGCTGACCCTCGGGGGTGTTGTCCGGCTGCGGCTCCTCAAGCTTGTAGTAGCAGCCATCGCCGCTGTTGAACCAACCCATCAGGTCGTCGTAGCAGGCGATGGTCCGCCCGTCCCACTGGCAGACGCCGCCGCCCCCGCCGCCGGAGTCCCCACCGCCGTTGTCCCCACCGCCGCCGGGATCTCCGGGGTTGCCGGGGTCGTCGTCCCAGACGCTGCAGTCGGGCTGGTCGGGTGGGCAGCCGGCCCCCGGGTCGGCGCGTCGAGCGGCGGCGGCCGGCAGGGTCGCGCCGATCACCAGCAGGAGTGTGAGGCCGATCCCGGCGAGCGCCGGCCGGGCCCGGGGGGTACGGGCCGGAGCACGCCTTCCTCCCCAGCTCAGCACGGCTGGTCCCGGTGCGTCACGCCGGAGTTGATCAGCCAACGGCCGTCGGGATATCGGGCCGCGGTGGCGGTGGAGAGGTGCTTGCCGCCCCCGCTGCCCGGCACCACGCGCTGGTCCTTGGCGTAGATCAGCCGGTAGCTGGTCGTGTCCAGGCAGTCCTGGATCTCCACGGTGGCCGGTTTCGCGTCCAGGCTGACGGCGGTCACGGTCGGGTCGGACGTCAACGTCCCGGTACGCATAGCGCCGTGCTCCTTAGCCGCGCGAATGGACAATCGGACCCGAGTGAGCAGTGGATCAGCGAGAAAACGGGACAGTTCCGGCGCGCGTGGATCACCGCGCCCACTCGCCGTACGCGAGGCCGCGAGATAACCGGAGTACGCGTCAAGTGCCGCCTTTTCGGCGGCTTGTCGGTCGACGTCGGGACCTGCCGGTTGTCTGTCGTCCTGGGCCGCTGTCGGTCGTTCAACGGCCTCCCGTCCGCTGGCGCAGGCGGTGACCGGCACCGCCGCCACGACCGCCAGCAGGCAGATTGCCGCTCGTCTGAGCTGCCGTCCGCGCACCGTCGAGCCTCCTCGTGGTCGCCCGGTGCGGTGACGGGTCACCGCCGCCGGGCATGCGGAAGCGCGCCCGGATCAGCACATCCGGAGCCGTTCATTGCGCTTCTGCATTCACCGTTACGGATCTTTTGCAAATGCTTGGTCCTGTGTCGTCCGGTTGTAGAGGTGAGGCTTGCGTCACACCCAAGGGGCGAGCATAGGCTGACGTTCGCCGATGCAACAGAGGCAATTCAAGTGAACACTCTCTGTGATGACAGGTGGTGGTGACGGGTGTCCGCACTGCGTCCCGGGCAGTGGTCGAGCGTGGCGTCGTCAAAGATCGGGCGTCGCCGGGTCGAGGGGGGTCACGTCAGCCTCGTCGCCGGTCCCGGGAGTGGGACATCGCGGCCTCATCCCGGCATCCGATGGGAGTTTTCGGCCGATCGACGAGCTGCTACGTCCGACGGGGTGCCCGGCCCGGATCCGGGCGAGGGTGCCCTCTGGTGGCCGGGTGAGGAGGTCGCTTTCCGCGTCATCCGCTACACCGAAGCGATCGTTCAGTCACGATCCGTGTTCACCTTCGCGGGGGAGTCCCGGGGCGCGATGGAGGCGACATGGCGCTGACCGGCCCCCCTGCGGCCGTCCCAGGTCGGGAGAACCCACCCGATCAGACACCCCGGCCGTCCGGCGGCGCGACAGAACCCGCCCGTCAGGCAGCACCCTCTCCGCATCGCGAACGACCGGCGAGAGGCGTCTCGGCTGCGGCTCGCGCCCGGGTCTCGACCGTGCTCGCGATCCTCGCGGTCAGCCCGCTGATGCGAATGGCTGCGCTGCGCTACGCCGTACCCCCGGGCATGCCCAGCCGGACCGGCTGCGACGCCTGCGGCGCGTCGGTCGGCCTGACCCGGCCCTGGCCGACGCTGGGTCCGGCCGCCAGGTGCGGTCGCTGCCGGGCCCGGGTCGGCCCGCCGCCGGGCACGGTCGAGCTGGCCGTGCTCGCCGCGATGGTGCTGCTGGCACTGGTCGGTCCGTCGGGTGGGGCGCTGCCGGCACTGGCCTGGTGGCTCGGCTGGACGATTCCGGCGGTCTTCGTCGACCTGGCCGTGCACCGGTTGCCGGATCGGCTCACCCTGCCAGCGGCAGCAGGAACCTGGCTGCTGCTCGGCGTGGCCGCGCTCGACGCGGAGCCGGGGCACTGGCTGAGGGCCGTCATCGCCGGCGCGGGGCTGGCGCTGTTCTTCGCCACCAGCACGTTGCTGCTCGGCCGTCGGGGCTTCGGGTTGGGCGACGCCAAGCTGGCGCTCAGCGTGGGGGCGCTGCTCGGCTGGTACGGCTGGCCGGTGCTGCTGCTCGGGCTGCTGCTTGCTTTCGGGCTGTCCGCCCTGGTCAGCCTGGGTCTGCTGGCCGCGCGTCGGGCCCGCTGGAGCACGCATCTGCCGTTCGGCCCGTTCCTGTTGCTCGGCACGGCGGGCGCGCTCCTGCTGGTCAGCTGACCGCCCACCCCGCCCCTCAAGATCGCGCTCGATCCAGGATCTAGTGGTGTTGGCCGTGCTGGAAGACAACTACAACCAGGATCGAGCGCGATCTTGTTCGCGGGACCCACGGCGGAGCGGGCGCGGCGGTCAGGGGCGGGAGCGGCTCGCCAGTTTGGCGACCGGCCGGCCGGCACGCTCGGCCCGGCGGCGCAGCACCTCACCCGCAGGGCGGGCCAGCAGTGGGGTTGCCACCACGGCGACCAGAGCGCCGAACAGCACGCCCACGATCACGTCATGCGGGTAGTGCAGGCCCACGAAGACCCGGGAGAAGGCGCCGAGCGCGGCCAGTGGCAGCGCGATCAGGCCGAGTCGGCGGGAGAGCAGCAGCGTGGTGACCGCCAGCGCGCCGGCCACGGTGGCGTGGTTGCTGGGAAACGACCAGTCGCCCGGGGGCGGGCAGGCGCCCGCGATGATCGCCCGGCCGACTGTCCGGCATGGGCGATCCTCGTCCACCACGGTCTTGAACCATTCGCTGCCCGCGTACGCCAGGAGGGCCGGCACCGGCGCGATCAGGGCGAGTGCCCGGTCGTGCGGGCCGCCGGACCGGCGGCTCAGCGCGGCCATCAGCAGCAGCGCGCCGAGCAGCAGGATCACCCCCTCGGTGGCGTGTCCGACGAACCACTGCACCGGCTCTGGGCTGGCGGCGGCGGCGTCGACAACGTCGCGGTACCACTCAACACTGATCTCCGGAACGTCCATGCTGCCGTTGTCGAGCATGCATCACCTCACATCACGTTCATACCCCGTTCACCCTGGGGACACCGTAGAAACAGGGCAGATGGCACCGCAGCAGTCGAAGGTCGGGCGGCCTTCATGACCTTCGTCCAGGGTTCGTACAGCGGGCTCTGCTTGGCTGGTCGCGGACGTCGGCATTCACAGGAGGCTTCGTGCAGACCAGTTCGGCCACCGACCAACCGCCGCCCGTTGCCGGTGCGGTGGAGGACGAGACCTGGCGAATTCGGCGTGCGGCGGCCGACCTGGACCGGCTCGGCGAGACCGAGTCGATCTTCGCGTTGGGTAACGGGTGGGTCGGCTGGCGCGGTGTCCTGGACGAGGGCGCGCCGTGCGGAATGCCGGGCAGTTACGTCAACGGCTTCCACGAGCGGCGCGAGCTGAGCTACCCCGAGGAGGGGTACGCGTTTCCGCAGGCCAGCGACACCGTCATCAGCGCGCCGAACGCCGCGCTGATCCGGCTCTGGGTCGACGACGAGCCGCTGGACATTCGCACCGGGACGCTGCGCAGCCACGAACGGGTGCTCGACCTGCGCACCGGAGTGCTGCGGCGGGAGACCGAGTGGATCTCACCTGCCGGGCGGGGGGTGCGCATCCGCAGCACCCGGTTGGTGTCCCTGCCGCGTCGCCCGGTGGCCGCCGTCCAGTACGAGGTCGAGCCGTTGGACGCCGCCGTCGAGTTGCGGGTCTGCTCGGATCTGCTGGCGAACGAGAAGGTGCCGGAGCGCTCGGACGACCCTCGGGCCGCCTCGGTGCCCACCGACCCGCTGACCGCCGAGGCATACAGTGCGGCCGGCCTCGACGGGGTGCTGGTGCACCGCACCGAGCGCAGCGGCCAGCGCGTCGCGGTCGCGGTCAGCCACCAGGTCGACGGGCCGGGCACGGTCACCACCACCGGGGACTGCACCCCGGACCGGGTACGGCTGACCGTGGCGGGTCGGCTGCATCCGGGGGAGCGGCTGCGGCTGACGAAGTTCGCCGCGTACGAGTGGTCGACGGTCGACGAGGCACCCGCCGACGAGTTGGCCGCCCTGGTCGCCGCCGAGGCGGACGCGGCCCGCGCGGACGGCTTCGACGCCCTGCTCACCGACCAGCGTGCCGCCCTGGACGCCGCCTGGCAGGTCGCCGACGTGCAGCTCGACGGCGACCCGGAACTCCAGCAGGCGGTGCGCTTCGCGATGTTCCACCTGATCCAGGCCGGCCGCCCGGATTCCGACCGGACCATCTCGGCCAAGGGGTTGACCGGCAACGGCTACGACGGGCACGTGCTCTGGGACACCGAGACCTACGTCCTGCCGGTTCTCACCTACCTGGCCCCGGCGGTGGCCCGTTCGGCGCTGAGCTGGCGACACGCCCACCTGCCCGAGGCCCGGGAGCGGGCCGCGGAGCTGCGGCTGACCGGCGCGACCTTCCCGTGGCGCACCATCGGTGGCCGGGAGTCCTCTGGCTACTGGCCGGCCGGCACCGCCGCGCTGCACGTCAACGCCGACATCGCCGACGCGGTGTTGCGCTACCTGGCTGCCACCGACGACCAGCGGTTCCTTGCCGAGGCGGGGCTGGAGCTGCTGGTGGAGACCGCCCGGCTCTGGCACGGCTTCGGCCACTGGTCGGCTACGGGCGACTTCCACCTGCACGGGGTGACCGGCCCGGACGAGTACGCCGCGCTGGTCGACGACAACGTCTTCACGAACCTGATGGCCAAGCGCAATCTTCGGGGCGCGGCGGACGCCGCCGAACGCCACCCCGACCCGGCCGGTCGGCTCGGCGTGGACCGCGACGAGATCGCCGGCTGGCGGGCCGCCGCCGATGCGGTCTTCGTCCCGTACGACCGCGAGCGCGGGGTACATCAGCAAGCCGCCGGGTTCACCGAGCAGCCCGAGTGGGACTTCGCGAACACGGGCGAGGACGACTACCCGCTGCTGCTGAACTACCCCTATCTGGAGCTGTACCGCAAGCAGGTGGTCAAGCAGAGCGACCTGGTGCTGGCCATGCAGCTCTGCCCGGGCGAGTTCACCGCCGACGAGAAGGCCCGCAACCTGGCCTACTACGAGGCCCGCACGGTCCGCGACTCGTCGCTGTCGGCCGCCCCGCAGGCGGTGCTGGCCGCCGAGGTGGGGCACCTGGATCTGGCGTACGACCTGTTCGCCGAGTCGGTGCTCCAGGACCTGGCTGACCTGGGAGACAAGACCGCCGACGGGCTGCACCTGGCCTCGCTGGCCGGCGCGTGGCTGGCGCTGGTGCAAGGCTTCGGCGGGCTGCGCGACGACCGGGGGGTGCTCTCCTTCGACCCCCGGCTGCCCCGGCGGATCGACCGGCTGGTGTTCAGCCTGCGCTGGCGCGACCACCGGCTACGGGTCACGTTGACCCCGGCCGAGGCCCGCTACGAGCTGCCCGACGCCGCCTCCGGCGCCGAGGTCGAGCTGTGGCACCACGGGGAGCGGTTGCGGGTCACGGGCGCCGAGCCGGTCACCCGGCCGATGCCGCAGGTGCCCGACCCCGGACCGGAGCCGCCCTCCCCACCCGGCCGCCGCCCCGCCCGCCGCTCAACGGGCTGACCCGGCGCGGCCGGCTCAGGGCTGACCCGTTCCGGCCGGCTCAGGTCGGGCCGGGTTCGCGGCAGCCGGGTCAGGCCGGCCCGGGACCGCCGGCCATCCGCTCGCGGACGGCCTCCAGCGCCTCGAAGGCGTACGCCCAGTTGTGGCACTTGAAGCTGCGCAGGCCGTCGATCGCGGTGTGGCAGTCGGCGCAGCGCACGCCGGCGATGGCATCCGGGATCTCGGTGTTGACGTACTTGCGTTCACCGAGGATGACCGTCGCGATCATGGCCTTGTCGTGCAGGCCGGAGAGCGCCGAGGAGACGATGTCGTACCAGGTGACCCGCCGGCCGCACTTCGGGCAGTCCGGTTCGTCGCCGCTGACCCAGAGCGGGGCGCCGATGCTGCGCGCCGGCATGCCGAGCAGTTTCTCCAGCCGCCGGACGTCCGACTCCGGGGTGGTCCAGCGGTGTCGGCCGGGCAGCGATGCGGGTGAGTCGTACACGGCGCGGAACAGATCGTGGTCGACCTGCACGGTTTCCCGCTGAGTGGTCATCGGCGTCCCTCCTCGTTGAGTCGGTGTCCCCACCGTGGTCAGCGATGACCATGGGTGCAGCCGGATCAACGACACGAGGGGTCAGCGGGTCGTCGCCATGGGGTGCTAGACATCGAGATCCGCCTCGCCGTCGAAGGGGCCCCTCATGACCGAGCAGCCGGCACCCGACGTCACCACCACACCCAACGTCGCCCGGATGTACGACTACTTCCTCGGTGGCAGCCACAACTTCGCCGCCGACCGGGCCGCCGCAGAACGGGTGCTGGAGATCTTCCCGGAGACCGGCGTCGCCGCCCAGACCAACCGGCACTTCCTGCGCCGAGCCGTCCGGTACGCCGCTGAGCAGGGCGTCCGGCAGTTCCTGGACATCGGGGCCGGGTTGCCCACCCAGGACTCCGTGCACGAGGTGGTGCAGGCGGTGGCACCCGATGCGAGGGTGGTCTACGTCGACTACGACGAGGTGGCCGTCGCGTACGCCAGGCAGTTGCTGACCGGCGTACCCGGCACGGCGGTCGTTCAGGGTGACCTGCGACGGCCGGACGAGTTGCTGGCCCACCCGGACGTGCGGGCCACCCTCGACCTGGACCGCCCGGTGGCGGTGCTGCTGCTCGCGGTGCTGCACTTCGTGTCGGACGACGACGACCCGTGGGCGGCGGTCGCCAAGCTGCGTGACGCCACCGTGCCGGGCAGTCACCTGGTGCTGTCCCATCTGACGTTGGACGGCATCCCGCCGGAGCTGGCCGAGCGTGGGCAGGCCGTCTATCGCAACAGCAGCGCCCCGCTGGTGCCCCGTACGCACGCCGAGGCGTCGCGCTTCTTCACCGGGTACGAGCTGGTGGAGCCCGGCCTGGTCGCCGCCACCCGGTGGCGGCCGGACGGCGAGCCGGAGGCCGTGGATTCGCACGGCTACGCCGGGGTTGGCGTCCGCCGCTGACCCGCTTTCGCCTCCAGCGGCGTTCCCGGGTGGTACGACGGACGCAGGGCGTGCGTGCCACCGGGAGGAGCGCCGATGGTGAGCAGGCCCCAGCGGCTGCTGCGGGGGAACGACTCGCCGCTCAGCGCCTCGTTCCTGGAGCTCTTCTTCGATCTGGCGTTCGTGCTCGCCCTCAGCCAGTTGGCCGGGCACCTGCTCCACGACCTCACTCTGGTCGGCGCGTTGCGGACCGCCCTGCTGTTGACCGGGATCTGGTGGATCTGGGTGACCACCACCTGGTTCGCCGACTGGTACGACCCGGAGAGTCCGGCGGTCCGAGGGCTGCTGGTCGGCGCCGCGCTGGGCAGCCTGCTGGCCGGGGTGGCGATCCCGCAGGCGCTGGATGGGCGGGGCCTGCTCTTCGCCGGCGCGTACGTCGCGGTCCACATCGCCCGGGGCGTGGTGACGGCCGTCGCGCTGCGCGGGCACCCGCGGCAGAGCCGGGCGGTGCGAATCCTCTGCTGGTTCAGCGTCTCCGCCGTACCGTGGCTGGCCGGCGGGTTCCTGCCGGAGTGGCGGGTGCCGCTCTGGGTGTTCGCCCTCGCGATCGACCTCATCGGCCCACGGCTCGGCTGGCCCACCCCGCTGATGGGTCGCGCCCGGCAACAGGAGCTGCACCTCTCCGGCGAGCATTTCGCCGAGCGGTACCAGCAAATCATGATCATTGCGCTCGGTGAACTCGTCCTGGTCGCCGGCCTGTCGTACTCGGGCACCCGCCTCCATTTCCCGGAGACCGCCGCCTTCCTGCTGGTCTTCCTCACTGCCGTGCTGATCGGGCTGCTCTACGTGACGCCCGCCGGCCTGCGCCTGGGCCCGGTCATCGAGCGCGCCGACCCGTCCCAGCTCGGCGTCATCACTGGATACCTGCACCTGGTGATGATCGCCGGGCTGGTGGTCACCGCGGTCGGGGCCGAGCTGAGCATCGCCCACCCCACCAGGACCGGTGACATGACCGCCGTCGTGGTCATCCTCAGCGGACCCGCGCTGTTCCTCCTCGGACGGATCCTCTTCTCGCTGGCGATCCACCGGCGAATCTCCTGGCCACGGGTGGTCGCCCTGTTCGTGCTGGCCGGCGCCGGGACCGCCCTGTGGCTGCCGCTGCTGGCGGTCAGCGCGATCGCCACCGGGGTGCTGCTCGTGGTGGTCCTCCTGGACCACGCCGGCATCTTCTCCTACCACCGCTCCCGATCTGGCGCGTAGCGGAGAAGCCTGACTAAAGTCAGGTATATGGATTCCGCGCTCATTGCCGCCGTGCGGCGGTTCAACCGGACGGTCACCCAACGGGTGGGTGCGCTCGACGACGAGTACATGGCCCAGGGTCGGCCCCTGGGGCAGGCCCGTCTGCTCTGGGAGATCGGTCCTGCCGGCGCCGAGGTCGCCGCGTTGCGGGCCCGGCTCGGCCTGGACTCGGGATACCTGAGCCGGCTCCTCCGCATCCTGGAGAACGACGGCCTGGTCACCGTGGGACCGGCCGACCAGGCCGGCGGTGATGCCCGGGTACGTACCGTCGCGCTCACCGCCGCCGGCCACACGGAATGGGCCCAACTCGACGAGCGGTCCGACGAACTCGCCGCCTCGATCCTCGAACCGCTCACCGAGCACCACCGCGAACGACTCGTCGCCGCCATGGCGGAGGTCGAACGGCTCCTCATCGGGTCGATGGTCGTCATCGAGCCATGCCCGCCGAGCGACCCACGGGCCCGAGCGTGCGTGCGTGCCTACGCCCGGGACGTCGCACGACGGTTCGACGACGGGTTCGACCCGGCACTGAGCAACCCCGTCCACGACGAGGCGCTCGTCCCGCCGGCCGGCGTGTTCCTGCTCGCCACCCTCAACACCGAACCGATCGGCTGCGGCGCGGTCAAACTGCACCCCGGCGCACCCGCCGAGATCAAACGCGTCTGGGTGGCCGACACCGTACGCGGGCTCGGCGTGGGGCGGCGGCTGCTGGGCGAGCTGGAACGGTACGCCGCCGAGCGTGGCGTGACCGCCGTCCGGCTGGACACCAACCGCAACCTCACCGAGGCGATCGCCCTGTACCGCGCGGCGGGGTATCGGGAGATCGAGCCGTACAACACCGAGCGTTACGCCCACCACTGGTTTGAGAAGCAGCTCAGGCAGTGAGGTGCTGTGCGGTGCCGGCGAACGATCGGATCAGTTCCGTCTCGTTGCCGGTGCGCCAGATCAGCCCCCATCGGGCCGGCAGGGCATCGCGGATGGGCACGTAGGCGATGTCTGGTCGCGCGTAGTAGCGGGCGGCCTGGGCGTGGACGGGCGAGACGGCTTCGCCCGTGGCGAGGATCGGGATCATCTCCTGAAAGTTGGAGACGGACGGGCCGATGCGGATCAGACGCCCGCTGGGCGTGCGGAGGGGCACCAGGATCTCCCGCCAGTAGTCGGGCCGCGCCCCACCCATGACCGTCTCGTCCGCCAGATCCTCGTAGGAGACCGACTCTCGGCTGGCCAGCGGATGGCCTGCCCCAACTGCCAGCACGATGGGTTCGGTGTAGATGACCGGGCCGACGGTGAGGTCCGGCTCCTTGACGGGCAGCCACACGATCTGCACGTCGATGTCGCCGGCGCGCAGCCGACCGAAGGGGTCGCCGAAGTCGACATGCCGGAGCTGCACCTCGCACTCGGGGTGATCCTTTGCGAACCCGTCGAACAACTCGCGGAAATCGTGGAGGTTGACGGCGATGGACCCGACCCGCAGCACCCCGGTCTTGCCGCGGGCGGCGAGCCTGGCCCGCTCCATGCCCTCGCACAGACCTCGGTACATGGGCTGAATGTCGTCGAAGAGTCGTTGACCGATCGGTGTCAGTGCCACCTGCCGGTTGTTCCGCTCGAACAGCGCAGCGCCGATCCGACGTTCCTGCGTCTTGATCGCCTGGCTGACCCGGGCCTGGGTCACGTGCAGCCGCTCGGCGGTGCGGGTGAAGTGCAGTTCCTCCGCCAGGGTCAGGAAGATTTCGATGTCGCGGAGTTCCATCACGGTTCCCGATCCAGGTATTAGCGAGGGGTTATGACATGGTGCCAGGTGTGATCTTGTAGGCCGGGGCCTCGCCGGGCAGGCTGATGGACGTCGGAGCGGAACAGCAGCCGGCACCCTGAGCGAGGAGATCGTCGTGCGCAAGCTCGTGTATTACATCGCCGCCACCCTGGACGGGTTCATCGCCGGTCCCGACGGCGCCGACCCCACCGGCCCGGACGGCTTCTGGCCCATCCCGGACGACTACCTGCACCACCTCGTCAGTGAGTATCCGGAGACCCTGCCCGGTCCGGCCCGGCAGGCGTTCGGCATCACCGACCAGGGCAGCCGGTTCGACACCGTGCTGGAGGGGCGCCACTCCTACGAGGTGGGCCTGAAGGCCGGCGTGACCGACGCGTACCCGCACCTTCGCCACCTGGTGTTCTCCCGCACGCTGGGTGGCAGCCCGGACCCGGCCGTGGAGGTCATCGCCGAGGACCCCATTGCCACGGTACGAGAGCTGAAGCGCCACGACGGCAAGGACGTCTGGGTGATTGGCGGCGGTGCCCTGGCCGGTGCCCTCTACCCCGAGATCGACCAGCTGATCATCAAGCTGGCCCCGTTGACCATCGGCGCCGGCATCCCGCTCTTCGGCCGCGACGCGGTCTTCGCACCACGCACCTGGCGCCTGACCGACCACACCGTTCTGGACAGTGGCGCTCTCTTCCTCACCTACACGCGCGCCCAGACCGGAAACGAGTCCGCATGAGCACATCCCCCGACACCGTCACGATCCGTCCCATCACCGGGTCGGACGAGATTCCCCTGTTCAACCGCCTGCCGTACACCATCAACCACGAGCTCGACGACGACCTTGCCGACAAGCGCCGCCGACCGGAGTGGATGTGGGTGGCCCTGCGCGGCGACCACCTGCTGGCCAGGGTCGCCTGGTGGGGCCGCGACGACGACGCCGCTCCGCTGCTGCTGGACATCCTCGACGTCGACGACGGCGCCGAAGACCTGACCGAGGTGGCGCAGGCGTTGTACGAGACCGCCGCGAAGCAGGTCCTGGCACCCGGCGCGGTCCCTCCCGAATACGGTCGCTTCATCCCAGCCGACTGGCGCGAGGACCCGGACACGTACCGGGCGGTGCGTACCAGGATGGGTGTCCTCGAGCGCACCGGCGCACGCCTGACTGTCGAACGGCTACGGCTGGAGTGGCGCCCAGCGGCCGGCCTGCCCACGCCCGACCAACGACTGGCCTTCCGCCCGGCCCTGGACACCGACGAACTGGTCGCGCTGATGACCCGTGCCCTGGACGGGACCCTGGACGCACACAGCCGTGCCGACCTGGCGCAGATGTCGCCCCACGAGGTTGCGCTCAGGCACTACGAGCAGGAACTCGCCACGTACTCCAGCCCTCGTGAGTGGTGGCGCATCGGCACGTTGGGCGAGAACGGCGAGCAGGTCGGGTTCGTCATTCCGGCGCGCAACGCCTACCACCCGGTGATCGCCTATATCGGTGTCGTCCCCGAACACCGGGGCCACGGGTACGTCGACGGCCTCCTCGCCGAAGGCACCCGAACCCTGGCCGCGGAGGACGTCCCACGCATCCGCGCGGCCACCGACCTGGGCAACGTACCCATGGCCAAGGCCTTCGCCCGCGCCGGTTACGTCAACTTCGAGCGGGCCATCAACATGGCCTGGGAGTGAGCGGCGGCCAGCAGCCCGGCACCTGTTCCCCCTCCCGGCGAGGTGAAGGTGCGCGACGACTCGGAGGCCATGCGACCACGGCTGCCCGCATGCCGGGCCGCTGGTGCCCGATCGGCACCAGCGGCCCGTCGGTTCGCTTGATCAGCCCTTCACCGCGCCTGCGGTGAGCCCTTCGGTCAGGAAGCGCTGCCCGAAGGCGTACATGACGACCACGGGGATGCTGACGAGCAGCGACGCTGCGGCGAGCTGTCCCTGCGGCACGACGTCTCCGGCGATCATCGATTGCATCCCCACGGGGAGCGTCTTGTACTCGTCCTTTGTGATGAACACGAAGGCGAAGAGGAATTCGTTCCAGGCATTGGTCAGGGTGAAGAGCGCGACCGCCAGCAACCCTGGCTTGGCCAGCGGCAGCACCACCCGGCCGAACGCCTGGACGCGGGTGCAACCGTCGACCAGCGCGGCCTCCTCCAGTTCGACGGGGATCGACGAGAAGTACCCCACCAGCAGCCAGGTGGCGAACGGAAGCGTGAAGGTCGGGTACGTCACCACCAGAGACCACAACGAGTCGGTGATCCGCGCGCCGATGAGCATCTGGTACAACGGGATGAACAGCAGCGCGCCCGGCATCACGTAGGTGAGCAGCACCGTGACGGTAAAGCCCTGCGCCCCGCGGAATCGCAGCCGGGCCAGCGCGTAGCCCGCCAGGGCGGCGCAGACCAGTGCCACTGCGGTGGACGCCGCGGACACCAGCAGAGTGTTGAGGTACCAGCGGCCGAACGGTTGGTTGGCGAACAGGGCACCGAACTGCTCCAGGGTCCACGGCGTTGGCCACAGGTCGTCGGTGCGCATGACGACCTGGCCCTCGGACTTGAAGGCCGTGACGGCGATCCAGTACAGCGGGCCCAGTGTGAAGACGAGCAACCCGGCCAGCGCGACACCGGACCCCAGGCCCGACACCAGGGACGACGCCCGGCGACCGCCCCGGGACTGGAGGCCCGAGACCACCCGGCCGACCGCCGCCGCGATCAGCAGAATCACCCCGAGGACCACCGCGGCCTTCCAGAAGATCTCTGGCGATGCCCAGAAGAGCAGAGCGGTGACCCCTACGGCGATGACCCACGGGAGCGCCTTCCGCGCCGTCCCGGCCCACCGCCGCGCCCCGATCCACCACGCTGCCCGGCGTCGCCGGGGCAGTCTGATGCCGGTGTCCTGGCGCAACAACCGGACCAGGACGAACACCAGCCCGCCGATGATCGGCAGCATGACGAGCGTGACCGCCGCCCCCGCGCCGTACTGCAGCTGCAAGATCGCCTTTGAATAGGCGACGAGCACGTACGGCGCGGTCACGTCGCCCGGGCCGCCCTGCGTCAGCAACCAGACGAGGTCGAAGTTGTTGAACGTCCAGATCGACGACAGGGTCACCGTCACGGTGATCACGTGGCGCAGTCCGGGCAGCGTCACGTGGGTGAACCGCTGCAACGACGACGCGCCGTCGATGGTTGCCGCCTCGTACAGGTCCGCCGGGATGGCCTTCAACCCCGCGAGGAAACACACGGTGAAGAATGGCACCCCCTTCCAGACGTTGACGAGGATCACCGACGGCATGGCCAGCGACGGGTCGGACAGCCAGCCGGCGGGCCAGCTGTCGACCAGGTGGGCGCTGGCCAGCAGCGGCCCGATCCCCGAGGCGGTGAGCAGGGTGTTGACGCTGCCGAAGATCGGGTCGAGCAGCGCGCGCCAGCTGAACGCCGTCACCACCGTCGGCACCACCCACGGCACGAGGAGCAGCCCGGTCAGCACGGCCCGCCCACGACGCCGCTGGTGCAGCAGCAGGGCCGCGGACAGCCCCAACACCACCTTGAAAATCTCGGCGTACGCGGTGAAGACGAAGGAGTTCACCACGCCTGTGTGGAACTGCTCGTCGCCGACGAGGGCGAGATAGTTGTCCAGGCCGACGAACACGGTGTCCTGCCCGTGCCGTTCCGTGGTGCTGGTGAGGATCGACCGGGCGATCGGCACGAGAACGAGACTGCCGACCAGCACGGCCATGGGTGCGAGGAACAGTGCGGCCAGCCGCCAGTCACGACCCAGCCGTCGCTGGGTCGCTGTGAGAGAGCCGGGTCCCGACGGCGGGGAAATCCTCGCCGTCGGGACCCGCGCAGGATGGACCGATTTCACTGCGGCAGCCCCTGCTGGTTGAAGATCTGCACCGTCTTCGCGTGGGCGGCCGTCACGGCCTGCGCCGGCGCCGTTCCCTGAACGACCTGCTGCATCATGTCGGTGAGGACGTAGGCCGCGGCGGTGGCCTGCTGGCCCGCGCTTGCCTTCTGCGGGAAGGCCAGGCCGTTCTTCGTGTTCAGCGGCAGCGACAGCTGGGTGATCTTGCGCAGCATGGGGAACGCCGGGTCGCCGCTGGTGAAGAACGGGTCGGCGTCCCAGACCTTCTCCCAGGCGGGCATGACGAGGCCGGGTGCCTCCTTCGCCACCCCGAGCAGCGCGGGCGCGCTGACCAGGTACTGCGCCAGGAGCTTGGCGAGCGCGGGGTTCTTGGCGCCCTTGAAGACAACGAAACCTTGCGACTGGCCGAGCAGCAGGGGGTTGGCGGTCGCCGGGCCGATGCAGTCGGAGAACACGTGGGTGTTCGCGTAGACCGGGTTCTTCTTGGTCCGGGAGTCCGCGTAGACGCTGAACTGGTTGCGGGTGTAGCCGAGGACCCCCGCGAGCCAGTTCTCGTTGTTGCTGGTGTCGGTCCAGCTGGCCACCCCCGGCGGCAGCATCGGCTTGTACTTGGGATTGGTGTAGATATCGCCCAGGAAGGTCACCGCCTGCACCGTCTCGGGGGAGTTGAACGTGACCTTCCTGCCATCGTTGGAGGCGATCGACCCGCCATAGGCGTTGATCAGTGCCTCGATCATGCCGTTGGCGTCACCGGACCGATTCACCGTCATGCCCCAGCCGAACCGACGTTTGGTCGGATCGGAGATCTCCAGGCACAGATCCCGCAGCTCCTCCCAGCTGTAGATGTCCTTGGGGGCGATGCCCTTGTCCTGCATCCAGTCCTTGCGCAGGAACGACCCGATCCCGATGAAGTGGTAGGGGATTGCGAACCACTTGCCGTCGAAGACGCAGAAGTTCTTGGCCTCAGCGCAGGGTTCGCCGTACTTGGCCGTCAGCGCCTTGACGACGTCCGTCACGTCCTCCAGGTCACCCAGCGCCTGGAACTGTGCGACGAACCGTGAGTCGGTCATGAACGCCAGGTCGCGCGCCACACCGCCCTTGACCTCGGCGTCGATCTTGGCCACCACATCACCGGCGTCGGCCTGGACCAGACTGTTCTCGATCTTCGTCCCGGTGGTGTCGGCGAACTTCTTGATCGAGCTGTCGAGGGCGTCGTTCGCCGCCGTCGAATACAGCTTCTGGGACAGCATCCCCATCGAGGAGCCCTTCATCGCCGCCGCGGCGTCGATCAGCTCCTGCGGAACCTCCGGCTGCACCCTGGTGGGCGATTCGGAGTCGCCCCCACACGCCGCCAGACCGGTTGCACCGAGGACCCCCACCCCCATCCCCAGAAAGCCGCGCCGAGACCACATCGGGTTGTCCTTCATGGATATTCGCCTCCTTTTGTCCCGGCGTCGCTGCACACCGAAGGCGTACTGGGCGAACACCGAGGTCCTCGTGCTTCAGGTGTGGATCGATGCGGGCGACGTGTCCGTGGTCGCCTGCATCCCTCGATGCGTTCACGTGAATCCATCGAATGCATCGCGGCCTTGGCCTCGACGAACAGCGTCGAAAGGCCGAGGCACGGATGTCATGGCGGTGAGTTTGCGAACCGTGCGAGTCCGGTCGGCGCGTCCCAAGAATCCGAGCGAGCCTCGCGAGAGAAGCCCGTGCCGCTCGCTGGGTGGTGCGACAAGCACGGGGCAGTCGACGATCGGGCTGAGAATGCGGCGCTGAGGTTCCACTTCGGTCGGACCACGGAGGACCACCGCCGTTCGAGATTTCGAACTGAGTTCGAGATACCGTATCGAGTGGTCGCGACGCTAGAGCAACACCCTGAGAGGTGTCAATGTTTCGATGTTGTTTCGGTCCGAAACGGCGAGCCGACTATCGCGGCTGGGCCCGGTAGCCCATCCGGGCGGACAGCGTGGCCGCGCCCTCGCGCACCAGCCCCGTCCACTCCGTGTGCGCCTGAGGGGTCCAGCGAATGATCGGCGCGGACAGGCTCATGCCAGCGATGATTGCGCCGGAGTGGTCTCTGACCGCCGCAGCGACGCAGCGCATGGCGGTGTCAGACTCGCCGATGTCGACCGCGACGCTCTCCGCCCGGACACGTTCGAGATGTGCACGCAGGCGGTCCGGGTCGGTGATGCTGTCCGGCGTCATGCCGGGCAGGGGGCCTTTCAGGACGGCGTCCAGGCTCGCCTGGTCGAGGCCCGACAGCAGTACCTTGCCGACCGCCGTGCAGTGGGCCGGCAGCCGCCGCCCGACCGCAGAGACCATCCGGACGGGATGTGTGCTGTCGAACTTCACGAGATAGATGACATCGGGGCCGTCGAGCACGGCCACGTGGACCGCCTCGTCGCATGCGGCGGCCACGTCCCGTGCGACGCTCTGCGCCTCGCGGACCAGGTCAAGCCGGCCGGCGAACGCCGCGCCGAGCTGGAACAGCGGCATGCCGAGCCGATACTGCACCGGCTGGCCCGGGACGGAGATCAGGTACGAGCGAGCTTCGAGCGTGACGAGCAGCTCGTGGACGGTGGTGCGGGGGAGGTCGAGCCGCTCCATCACCTGGCGGGCCGACAGTTGGGGGCGGTCCAGGAACAGTTCGAGGATGTCGAGTGCGCGGATGACCGCGGATACCACACGAGGCATGTCGATAGTCCCTTCGAAATGCCGGACTCGTGTCAACGATCTCCACGTGGGCCAGCTTTTGAAGAGGATAACTGCGTCAGCCCCCGGCGCCAGGGTCCGGACTCATCGTCGATCAGAGCGGCCTCGATGCGGTCAAAAACGGGGCATATCCCCGCATGTTGGCCCTTTTTCGCAACCGGTCATTGCCCTTCGTTCTGCGGCCGCCCCTTGAGCTCCCGCTTTCCGCGCCAGCCGCAGGCTGTGTTGTGTGAGCCGGCAGACGGTCGAGGGCTGGCCGAGATCGCCGCGCCAAGTTCTAGCTGATGCACGAATCCTCCACCTGGGTGCGGCCCCTGACCAGCAGAAATACGGTCAAGGGCTTCGCCGAGTCAGGAGGCATCGCTTACGAGGTCTGCGCCTAGCCTGCAGATGTCTGTCCACGTGCGCGACCTCAAATGGTCGTCCCCACTGACGCTCCGGGTCTCGGTTGGTCCATGCCGGTTGCTGTCGGCGTTGCTGTCCATCTGGTGGGGTCTGTGTATGGTCCGTCGATGGTCTTTGTGAACTCCTGTCATCGGCGCGGCTTGCCATGACGCCGATATCGCGGTGGCCCGTCCTCGCGCCGGCAGTCGCGGTCGGGGTGCTGGTGCTCGGTCTTACGCTCAACGCCGCAACGATCATCTACGACCTTACGAATTACGACGTCGCGTACTACGTGCCTCCAGGGGAGGCATCCAACCGGAACGGTCTTGCAGACCTCGGCATTCAAGTCGTCAACCAACTGGCCTTGGTTCTGTCCGGCCTGGCCGTGGCTGGCCTGCTCCTGTCTATGGCAGGGCTCCTGCGCAGCAGGACGTGGGCACATGTGACGACCCTCCTCCTGGCTGTTCCATTCGCTCTTTGCTGTGGCCTGACGTTCATTGGCGATCCGGGCTCCGCCACCGGGAAACCGGGACATACCTGGGCGCCGACCTGGGTTCGCATCGGTGACGCGCTGGCACTACCCCTGGTTGTGGGCGCGGCAACCGTCGTCGTGATCCTGCTGTTTGTCCCGGCGGTGCACCGGCGCTTCCACCCGTCCGGTCGGCAGCACGACCCGCGAGGGCTTCGTCATCACGAATAGCTGAACCGTTGCTGGCCTGCGTTTGTAGGCCGACTCCTTGCGGAGTGTGACCTCTTCGGCAGCGGCCAGCCCACCCCAACGAGCTTTCCTTGGTACACGATCTCGATCCTCAGTGATGCGCTCGGTCTGTCGACCTACGTCGTTCGAGAGTCGCGTCCGCGGCTCTACGTGCTCGCCGCCGCCGTCGTCTTCGCCGTCGTGGGCGTGACTGGCATCTTCCTCTCGGACTAGGCGGCACTGATGACGCTGCCGTCGAGCCGCAAGCGCTGGTCGGCTTCGCCCGCCAGGTCGACCGCGCCGCCCCCTCAACCGACTCGCCTGTCTGCTGGAGAACTCTGCGCCCAAGCTGCGGGCCACCGCCGACTACTACGGCACGACAGAACTGGCCAAAGCCGAGCGCCTGGACCGCGCCGTGCCGCAAGCAGGTGACCGTTGCATCAGACTCCTCGAACTGGAACTCGCGAACAACCTCTGCGCTTCGGCGAACTTCGTCGACGTCCGCGACGTCCGCGACGTCCGCGGCCAACTCGACAACCCCGGTAGAGTGACGCCTCGCTACAAGATCTGTGCATCGCGTACGGACACATCCGGGACCGATCGGCGCCGGCCCCGATCGGGCGAACGGGCCGGTCCAGTGAGGGTCGTTGACCTGCGTGTGCGTGGGCCGCCAGGGACTCGAACCCTGAACCTATGGATTAAAAGTCCACAGCTCTGCCATTGAGCTAGCGGCCCGCGCGCTCAGGTTACCCGACGGTCAGCGCCGACGACTCTCGGCTTCCGGCTGGCCGTCGATGCGTGCTGCTGGCCGCGCTCGCCGCGCCTGATCATCACCAGATCGGCGACCCGGCGGTGTCCAGCGCGTTGGATACCGCCGGGTCGGGGATGTGGAGTGGATCAAGCGATGTGGGGCGGCGGTGCATGGGTGCGGGCGGGTGGGGAACCGGGATGGGCATGAGATCGAGCAGCACCCCGGCCGTGGCGGCGTCCGGGGAGGAGATCGGGCCTGATGGCGTACGCCAGCCGGGTGGTGAGGTGCATGCCTGGCTGCCCGGTCAGAACCAGACCGTCTGCGGCCTGGCCCTGAGTCGGACCAGGTTGCGCCGTTTTCCGCACGTGAGCTTCGACTACTCGGGCACTGACGTGCTCACCGAGACGGACGCGGTCGGCTGGATCTGCCCGCGTTGCCTGGCCGCCACGACTGGCCGGCGGGGGAAGGAGAAGCACGGCTGGGTCCGGGACTCACCTCGCCCTTGATCGACTTGGGTTCCGGAAGTCGGGCTGTCCTGCCCACGCGCGGATATACCGACTTCCCGGATGATGAGTGGATCAAGGCGCGAACCGTAGGGCGCGTGGTCTGCGCAAGCGAGCCGGGTGGGCGATTGAGCTGCGGCTGGGCGGGTACGGGGTCGGGCATGCGGATCGTGGTGGTGGGGGCGAGCGGCAACGTCGGTACGGCGGTGCTGCGGCGGCTGCGCCGGGAGCGGGGCGTGGAGTTGGCCGGGGTCGTCCGGCGGCTGCCCGGCCCGGATGCCGGGGAGCCGTACGACCAGGTGGAGTGGCACTCCTGCGACATCGGCGCACCGGGCGCGGCGGGGCAGCTCACCGAGGTGTTCGCGGGTGCGGACGCGGTGGTGCACCTGGCCTGGCAGATTCAGCCCAGCCACGACCAGCGGGTGCTACGCCGGACCAACGTCGATGGCAGTCGGGCGGTGTTCGACGCGGTGATCCGGGCTGGTGTGCCGGCGCTGGTGTACGCGTCCTCGGTCGGTGCCTACGCGTCCGGCCCGAAGGACCACCCGATCAGCGAGCGGTGGCCGGCGACCGGAGTGGCCGGCTCGTCGTACAGCGAGCACAAGGCGGAGGTCGAGGCGCTGCTGGACGGGGTCGAGCGGGATCACCCGACGCTGCGGGTGGTGCGGCTGCGACCCGGGTTGATCTTCCAGCGGGCCGCAGGCGTGGAGATCACCCGCTACTTCCTCGGCCCGCTCGCACCGGTGCGGCTGCTGCGCTTCGGCCGGATCCCGCTGGTGCCGACGAACCGCCGGCTGCGGATGCAGGCGGTGCACGCCGACGACGTGGCTGACGCGTACGCCAGGGCGGTGTTGGGTGATGCGCGCGGCGCTTTCAACGTCGCCGCGGACCCGGTGCTCACTCCGGAGCTGGTGGCCCGGCACTTCCACGGTTGGACGGTGCCGGTCGCCGCGCCGGTGCTGCGGGTTGCGGCGGCGCTGACCTGGCGGGCGCGGCTGCAGCCGGTCGACGCTGGCTGGGTGGAGCTGGGCCTGAACGCCCCGCTGATGTCCAGCGAGCGCGCGGAGACGGAGCTGGGCTGGCAGCCCAAGATCAGCGCACTCACCGCGCTCAAGGAGCTCTTCGTCGGCATGGCCGACGGCGATCACACGGGAAGCCCGCCCCTCTCCGGCGCACGCGATCTGCCGGGCCGCCCCGCAGCCCTCCTCCAAGCCCGCCCCCCAGGCCAGGGAAACCCCTACTAGGCCTCGGTGATCAAGAGATTTCGGTCAGAAAACGGGCTCCCAGTGACCGAAACCTCTTGATCACCGGCGCGGACGCGCGCGGGGCGGGGCGGGGCGGGCGGACGGTTAGGTCAGCTTGGAACTGGTGACTTCGGGGTTGCGGGCTCCTAGGAAGAAGATGCCGGGGAAGCCGCGGGTCTCGAACTTGCCGCTCGGGTTGCGGCGCAGGGTCGAGTTTTCGATCTTCATGGTGCCGGTGCGGTTGTTGCTCACGAAGAAGACCGCGCCGCCACCCTCGTTGGCCTTGTTGTTCTCGATGATGGTGCCGGCGATCCGTACGGTGAACTCGTTGCCGTCGCAGTAGATCGCGCCGCCGCTGCCGCCGCCCGGCGTGCCGGACTTGGCCGGGTTGGCGCCACTGCCGATCGCCTCGTTGTGGCTGAGCACGCTGTTCAGCACCACCCAGGAAACGCCGATGCTGCTCAGCGCGCCCCCGTTGGAGCAGGAGCCGCCCTGGCCGGCGGCGCCGCCGAAGGTGCTGCCCACCACGTACACCGGCTTGTTGTCGTACTGGCTCAGCACCCGGATGGCCGCTCCGCCCAGGTCGGGGCCGGTGCGGTCGCAGCGGTTGCGGACGAAGCGGGAGTTGACGACCTTGAACCGCCCGCCGCGTACGAAGATCGCCCCACCACCGCCGCCCTCGGCCTTGTCGCCGGTGGAGTTGCCATCGGCGAAGGTCAGGTTCTGCACGGTGAGCTGCGGGTGGTCCTGGTTCTGGCAGTGCGAGGTCGTCCAGCCCTGGGCCTCGTCGCAGGTGTTCATGTAGAGGATCCGGCGCTTGCCCTGACCGCTCAGCGTGACCTTGCCGCCGCCGTCCAGCACGACCTTCGGCCCGTTGGCGTTGCGGACCTTCGCGGTGGCGGTCATCCTGATCGTCACCGGGGCCGGTCCACAGTTGAACGTGATGACACCGCCGGCCGCGACGGCCTTCACCACCGCGGCGGAGGTGCAGCTCGCCGGGGTGCCGGTGCCGATGGTCCGGGTCGGCTTCGCGGTGCTCACCGCGCGCGCCTCGGCCGGCACGGTGGCCTTGCCGTTCGGGTTGCCGGCCGCGAGCACCTTGTCGGCGGGCTTCGGGCTCGTACTGGCCCCGGGGCTCGCGCTGGCCGGGGTCGCCGGCGCGACGCCCTGGTCGCCGGTCGACAGCGGCTGCGGCTCGGCGGATGAGCCAGGCTGGAAGGTGGGAGCCGGATCGTTGGGCGCGCAGGCGGGCAGGGTCGCGGTGGCGACACCGAGGACGAGCAGAGCGGCAAGCGACGTCAGGCGCACCCCGTGATGCTAGGAGCCACAACGGCGTCGCGACGAATCCGCCATGCCGGCTTAACCCCTGGCTAAGGCTGGATGGGCAGTCAGGCGTGGGAGAGGGCGAAGGCGGTCAGGAAGCCGGCGACCGTGATGAGGCCGACCAGCAGATGGGCGTCCTCGAACGCCTCCGGGACCATCGTGTCAGTGATCATGGCGAGGATCGCACCGGCGGCCAGGGCGGTGATCGTGGCCAGTACCTCCGGCGGTGCGCCTCCCAGCAGGGTGTTGCCGAGCAGCGCGGCCACCCCGCTGACCAGGGCGATCCCGGTCCAGAGCAGGAAGACGTACCGCCGGGAGCGGCCGGCCTTGCGCATGCCGGCCGCGCTGGACAAGCCCTCCGGGACGTTGCTGAGGAACACCGCCGCCACCGTGACCAGGCTGACCGCGCCACCGCTGAGCAGGCTGGCGCCGATCACCACCGATTCCGGTACGCCGTCCAGCAGCGCGCCCACCGCGATGGCCGACCCCGAGCCGGGCTTGTCACTCTCGGAGGGCTGGGCACCTGAGCGCTTCCGGTGCCGTGCGCCGCGCCGGGCGAGGCCCACATTGGCCAGGGTGTAGACGACCGCGCCACTGGCCGCGCCGATCGCGGTGGGCAGCAGCCCGCCCTGCTCGTGCGCGACCTCGATCAGCTCGTACGAGACGGCGGAGAGCAGCACGCCCGCGCCGAACGCCATCACGGAGGCGGTGATCCGTTGCGGCACGCGCGTGAACCAGCCGACCGCCGCCCCGATCAGCAGGGCCGACCCGGCCAGCAACCCCCACCCGCCCGCCTGCAACCACTCCGGCATTCCGGGGACCGTACCCGCACGGCCGGGTGCGGCAAACCGTGCTCAGAAGTCGGCGAAGAGGTACGGCACCTGGCGGGGGAAGATGCCGCGCAGCTCGGCGGCGGCGTCCGGCGGCACCTCGCCCAGGCCTCGCAACGGCAGCTCGGCGGGATCCAGCACCCCGTACGCGAGGGCGGAGAGCCCGGCGGCGGTGAGGGTTGCCGTCGGCACCCGACCGCTGCTGTCGGCGACCAACTCCAGCGCACCGGTCGTACCGTCGAGCAGGTGGCTGCCGGCCAGCCACCGGTCCCCGGTCAGCTCGATCCGGACCCGGCCCGGCCCTGCGGGCAGGCCACTCAACGCGTCCAGTGACAGCAGTCGGGCCATCGGCGCGGACGAACCAGGCCGGCCCACCCGCGCCTCGACGTGCACGTCCAGGTCGGTCAGCCACAGCTCTGGCAACTCGTCCGGCGGAACCTGCACGGTGACCCGTTCGACCTGGTCGACGTGCCGGGCGAAGAACTGCAACAGCAGCGCGCGGGCGAGCGGGTCGGTGAACAGCAGTTCGTTGCCGTGCAGAGTGCCGCCGTGCTCGTCGATGCGGTACGTGACCGCGCCGGTGGTCTCGCCGTCCACCCGGGCGGTGAGCAGCCAGTGTTCGTCGCGCTCGCGCAACCCGACCGCCCGGTAGTCAGGGAAGGTCGCGAAGCCGTGCCGGGCCTGGAGGCAGCGCTCGGTGAACGCACGCCACACCGGGTAGCCGGCGCCGATCCGCTGCCACCCCACCTCGCCGGGCAGTTCGGCACGGACCAGCGACCCCAGATCAGCCGGGGTGAAGGTGACCATGCGTGGCTTGGGCAGCCCGGTGTAGCCGAACCGGGCGTAGAAGCTGGGCCGGAACGGGTAGAGCGCGCTGAGCGCATGCCCCTCGTCGCGCATCTCGTCGAGGAGCTGGTGCAGCAGCGTCCGGACGTGCCCCTGCCGGCGAGCCAGCGGATGCGTGGCCACCCCGGCGACGCCGGCCATCGGCAGCACCACCCCGCGCAGGTTCTGCCGCATCGGGATGGCCGTGACGGCGGCCAGCGTGACGTCGTCCTCCTCGACCACCAGCGTCGTGTTGCCCTCGTGGTAGGGCAGGTAGTCGCGGAACTGCTCGGCCCGCGCCGCACCGAGCGGCGAGGACTCGAAGGCGTACGCGGCCAGCGGGAAGCTGGTGGTGAGGCGGTCGTCGGCGGTCACCCGGCGGATGGTCATCCGCCCATCTCAACCTGCCCCGATGACCTGAGCAACCGGATTGGCCCGATCCGCGCGGATCGCCGAGCGGGCCGTACGGGTCAGCGGGCGACGACGTCGGAGACCACGACTGTCACGTTGTCCGGTGCGCCGGCGTGGTGGGCGAGCTTCACCAACTGCTCGCCGCACTGCTGGCGGTCGGCGTACATGCCCAGCGCCGCCGCGATGGCCTCGTTCTCGACGTAGTCGGAGAGCCCGTCGCTGCACAGCAGCAGCCGGTCGCCGGGGACCACGGTGAGCACACCGATCGCCGGTGGGGTGTCGGCGCCCTGCACGGCCCGGGTCACCAGGGACCGCTGCGGGTGGTGGCGGGCCTGCTCCGGCGAGAGGGTGCCCTGGTCGACCAGCGCCTGCACGAACGTGTCGTCCCGGGTGAGCTGGGTCAGGTCCCCGTCGCGCAACAGGTAGCAGCGGGAGTCACCGACCTGGGCCAGCACCAGCGTCTCCCCGGCCAGCAGCGCCGCGGTGAGAGTGGTGCCCATCCCGTCGCGGCTCGGGTCGACGGTGATGGCGGCGTGGATGCGTTGGTTGGCGGTGCTGACCACGGCACGCAGGGCGTCGGCGGCGGCGTCAGGGTCGGTGGGTGGAGCCAGCTCGTCCAGGATCCGGATCACGATCTCGCTCGCCACCTCGCCCGCGGGCAGCCCGCCCATGCCGTCGGCGACGGCGATCAGGCGGTCCCCGGCGAGGGCGGAGTCCTCGTTGTTGGTGCGGACCAGACCGATGTCGTTGAGGATGACCGAGCGGAGGATCAGCGTCATGGGGACAAGCTTGCCAAGAACACCCCGCATTCGTCTCTACGCCTACTGCGTAGGTCGAGAAATCATTGCGAAATCCGCCGTCGGTCGGGCGAATCGGGGTCGATCGGCGGGGCTCAACGACGCGGATAGCGCAGTAGCAGGCTGGCGGCGACCTCCTCGTCACCCACCGTCGCGTAGCTGTGTGGCACGTCCGACACCCAACGGAGGTGGCCACCGGCCGGTGCGGTCAGCGGCGCGTCGGCCGGGCCGGCGCGCAGCACCCCGGCGAAGACGGTGACGTGCTCGGTGACCCCGGGCTGGTGGGCGGGGGAGAGCTGCCCCGGGCCGGGCGCGACACGCATCCGGTACAGCTCGTAGGTCGCGTCGGTGTCGGTGAACACCTCCAGCAGGGTGGCACTGACCGCGGTGCCGTGCACGGTGGGCCCGGCGGCCGGCTCGGCCAGCACGGCGGTCAGCGGTACGCCGAGCTGCGCGGTGACCGCCCAGAGCGTCTCCAGGGTCGGGTTGCGGGTGCCGTGCTCCAGGCCGGAGAGGGTGGCCTTTCCGACGCCGGCGAGCCGGGCCAGTGTGGACAGCGAGATCCCCCGCTCCTCGCGCAGGGCGCGGACCCGACGGCCGACGACGGCGGGATCCACGTCGAGGCCCGGACGGCGGGCTGGTGGTGGGTGCGGCACCCCGCTATCGTGCTACACGCTGTCGTTCCGTAAACGGAACAGTGGGGAGGGTGGGATGGCCGGACGCGTACAACCGCTGTTGGCGGGCGTGGTGACCGCGCTGGTCGGCTTCGCCAGCTCGTTCACCGTCGTGCTGGCCGGGCTCCGGGCGGCCGGCGCGTCGGACGCGCAGGCCGCGTCGGGCCTGCTCGCCCTCTGCGTGGCGAGCGGGCTCGCCGCGGCCTGGCTGGGCTGGCGGCACCGGATACCGATGAGCGTGGCCTGGTCCACGCCGGGCGCGGCGCTGCTGGTGGCCACCGGGCCGCCGCCGGGCGGATGGCCGGTCGCGGTGGGCGCCTTCCTCGTCTCCGGTGTGCTGATCGTGGCGG
This sequence comes from Micromonospora sp. NPDC005291, assembly GCF_040607415.1. Classification (NCBI taxonomy): domain Bacteria; kingdom Bacillati; phylum Actinomycetota; class Actinomycetes; order Micromonosporales; family Micromonosporaceae; genus Micromonospora; species Micromonospora sp. NPDC005291. Next base: position 57,529 of record NZ_JBEXGR010000010.1, on the reverse strand, counting down.
CGGGGCTGTTCCCGCCACTCGGCCGCGCGGTGGCCGCCATCCCCAAGCCGGTGGCCGGCGCGATGCTCGCCGGGGTGCTGCTGCCGCTCTGCACCGCCCCGGTCCGCGCGCTGGTCGAGCTGCCCACGGTGGCTGGCCCGGTGGTGGTCGGCTGGTTGCTGCTGCACCGGTTCGCCCGCCGCTGGGCGGTGCCCGGCGCGCTGGTGGTGGCGGTGGCGGCGATCGCGCTGACCGCACCGCCGGCCGGCCTGACCGGTGCCGCGCTGACCCCGTCGGTCACGCTGACCGCGCCGGCCTGGAACGCGTCCGCGCTGATCGGGCTCGCCCTGCCGCTGTTCCTGGTCACCATGGCCGCGCAGAACGTGCCCGGCATGGCGGTGCTGGTCGGCTACGGCTACCGCCCGCCGTTCGGCGCCGCGCTGCGGGCCACCGGCCTGGCCAGCCTGCTCGCCGCCCCGGCCGGCGGGCACGCGGTGAACCTCGCGGCGATCACCGCCGCCCTGGCCGCCGGCCCGGACGCGCACCCGGACCCGGAGCGCCGGTGGGTCGCCTCGGTCACGGCCGGCGCTGGGCTGGCCCTGCTCGGGCTGGGCGCCGGCGTGGCCACCGCGCTGGTCGCGGTCGCCCCGCCGATCCTCATCGAGGCGGTCGCCGGGCTGGCCCTGCTCGGTGCGCTCGCCACCGCGCTCGCCTCGGCGGTGACCGACCCGGCGACCCGGGAGGCCGCCGTGGTCACCTTCGTGGTGACCGCGTCCGGGGTGACGCTGATCGGCGTGGGCGGCGCGTTCTGGGGACTGGTCGCGGGTTGCCTGATGCTGCTGCTCTTCCGCCGCCGATCCGACCCGTCCGCCGCTCCGGCCCCGCCTTCCCTGGAGAGATCAACACCAGATCAGCGAAGTGGTGCCATCCCCGCCGACCGGACACCGCAACATCGCTGATCAGGTGTGGATCTCCGTCAGGTGTTCCCGGCAGTTCGGGCCAGGACCACGGCGTCCGCCCGACGACCCGGGAAGGCGAGGAAGCTCCGCAACACACCCTCCTCGACGAAGCCGGCCGCCGCGAGTACCCGCCGGGACACCAGGTTGTCCGGCTCGACCCACGCCTCCACCCGGGCCAGACCGGCGGTCTCCAGCGCCCACTCCGTGAGAAGTCGCGCCGCCCGGCTGGCCAAACCCTGCCCCCGCGCGGCGGGGATCAGCCAGTAGCCAAGGCCGGCCACACCCGGCTGAGGCCGCAGCAGCAACGTGACCGAACCAACCGCGACGTCGGTGTCCGCGCGGGCGACCGCCAGCGAGAGGCCGGCGCCGTCGGTGGTCCGACTCCATTGCCGGCGTACGAAGGCAGAGCCCGCTTCCTCGGTGAACCGGACCGGGACGGTGGTGGCCTCGGTGATCCGCCGATCCGCCGCGGCCTGCCGAACGCAGTCGAGGTCATCCATCGTCCACGGGCGGAGCCGGACGCGGCCGTCGGACAGGTCCGGTTCCGGTGGCACCAGTGACATCCGGCGGACGGTACGCGCCCGTCGGCGAGCACGCCCACTCCCTGATCCACTCCGGATCGCCGACGTGGCGGTATTCGGGCTCCAGGACACCCCCACATCGCCGATATGGAGTCGATCATCGGCCCGGCCCGGCCCGGCCCGGCCCGGCCCGGCCGCCCGGCGCGGCGGGTGGCGTCACCTTCCAGGGCTGGAGGGCTACTCCTCGGGCGGCAGGTCGGCCACGCCCACAGCCAGGAGGACCCGGCCGTCGGCCACCGACCCGATCCGGTCGGCCGGTACGTAGACCGCGCCGGTGCGGGTCAACTCGGTCGAGACCTTCAGGTAGCCGCTGTGCAGCAGCCGCGCCGCCAGATCGGCCGGAACGTCCGGCTCCTCGACCGCCGTGGCCTCGATCAGCTCGTCCAGGCTGCTGCCCGGGTCGGCGGTCGACGCCTGGACGGTCACCGCGTTCGGGTCGCCTCGCTGGACGAGGTCCACGGTCCCGACCTCGGTGCCGGCGGAGTCGATCACCGGCATCCCGGTGGTGATCCGTGAGATGGTCGCCTGCTGCTCGTCCTGCTGGTCCATCCCAGTGCGGTTCCCGGGGCGGTACGCCGCTAAACGCCGTCGCCGACCCACCCGGCGCTCAGTCAGCCCGGCAGCGGCAGCGGCAGCGGCAGCAGCGGCGGCGCACGGGGGCGGCAGGCACGGAGAGCGTGATGACTCTGAGGCATATTTATGCCACAGAGTCATCACCGTCGAAAGCACTACCGCCTCCAGGGCCCGGAGCGACACTGGCGGGCGACGGACCGCGTCGCCAGAGGCACACGGCACACCGCACCCGGCGGCACCGCGCAGACCGCCCGGTCAGCTGTTCGGGAGGGTCCAGCCGCCCGGCGGGCGAGGGGACAGCTCCCGCCAGGTGTCCGGGCCGTCGAGCAGCGCCCGGACCGTCTCCTCGGCCTCGTCCGCACTGCCGTACTCGTAGAACCGGGAGATGCCCTCGGCGCCGCCAGCGCGTTGCTCGACGTGCCACCGGTCGGCGTCCACCCGCAGGAAGACATCCCGCCGGGCCAGCCGCCCCCACTTCCCGTTCCACCAGTGCTTTCGCTGCTCCATGGCCGGACTCTATCGAACACATGTACGAGAAGGTGCGGCCCCTGCGGGAATCCCACAGGGGCCGATGTGCATCCGCTCGCGTCAGCGCGGCGCCGGCGGCTCGGTGCGGCGGCCCAGTACGTCGTCCAGCGCCCCGCGCTGCTGGCCCGGGGTGGTGTGACCGGCGGAGACCAGCGCGTCCCGGATCTCGGTGAGCAGCTTGACCTCCTCGCTCGGTGCGGAGGGCGGCGGCTCCTCGCCCCGCTTGCGCCGCTCGGCCAGCTTGTTCATCGGGAACACCACGAGGAAGTAGAGCGCCGCCGCGGTCAGCAGGAAGGTGATCACCGCGTTGACGAAGCTGATCCAGTCGAACTCGACGCCGCGGACCGTCCAGGCGGCGCCCGCTAGGCCGTTGTCCTTGCCGGTGATCAGCAGCACGAACAGCGCGATCAGTGGTTTGAGGAACGCGTTGGTCAGCGACGTGACCACTGTCGTGAACGCGGCGCCGATGACGACACCGACCGCCAGGTCGACGACGTTGCCGCGCATGATGAAGTCTTTGAAGCCCTTGAGCATCCGTACTCCTGAGGTGTCCGGTTTTCTGTCCGGCACAACCTATGCCCCTCCGGCGGGCTCCAGAAAAGCGCCGGCTTCGATCGCCGCCCGGCCCGGGTCGCCGGCCCGGATCGCCTCGACCAGCCGGGTGTGGTCGACGTAGCGCTCGGGGATGAGCGCGTCCCCCATCGCCTGGGCGACCGTGCTGCGCAGGGCGGCGCCCACCGAGCCGTACAGCTCGCCGAGCATGGCGTTGTGCGCGGCGGCGACCACCGCCGTGTGCAGTGCCGCGTCCGCCTCGACGAACGCGTCGATCCGGCCGCCGTGCCAGGCGGCCTCGCGTTCGGCGAGCGCGCCGTCGAGCGCCGCCAGGTCCTCCGGTGTACGCCGCAGCGCGGCGAGCCGGGCGGCCTCCACCTCGAAGGCGCGGCGCACCTCGATGACCTCGGTCATCCGGTCGTCGCCGAGTTGGCGGGCCACCACCGGCGCCAGTTCGTCGGTGGACACCACGTACGTGCCGGAGCCCTGCCGGCACTCCAACACCCCGGCGTGCACCAGGGCGCGGACCGCCTCGCGGACCGTGTTGCGCCCGACGCCCAGCGCGGCGACCAGTTGCGGCTCGGTGGGAATGCGCCCGCCGACCGGCCACTCGCCGCCGAGGATCCGGGCGCGGAGCTGCTCGGTGGTCTGCCGGACCCGGTGGCCGCGGGGCGGCACCGGCGGCGCGGAGGGGAAATTAACCGACGGTGGCACTGGTTACATCACCGGTCCCAAATTCATCCCATGATTGTAGGTTAGAGGTCATGACCCCGCCACCAACCGCCGCTTCGGCGCCGCCCGCTCCCGTCGCCGTCGACCCTCGCCCGACGCGCGACCCCGGTACGGGCCGTCGGACCCACCCGGCGACCGGCGGCGCGCTCGTGCTGGTCGGGATGCTGCTGGTCGCGCTCAACCTGCGCGCCGTGGTGACGAGCCTCGGCGCCCTGCTCGACGAGGTCCGCGACGGGCTGGGCCTCTCGGGCGCCACCGCCGGTCTGGTCACCACCCTGCCGACCATCGCGTTCGCCGGTCTCGGCGCGCTCACCCCGTGGCTGGTCCGCCGGGTGGCCCCGGCCCGGGTGCTGGTGGTCGCCATGCTTGCCCTCGCCGTCGGCCAGGTGCTCCGGGTCGTCACCGACTCGACCTTGATCTTCGTGCTCACCAGCGCGCTGGCGCTGTCCGGCATCGCGGTCGCCAACATCCTGCTGCCGATGCTGGTCAAGCAGCACTTCCCGCATCGCACCGGCCTGGTCACCGGGGCGTACACGATGGCGTTGACCGTGGGCACGACGGTGGCCGCCGCCTCCGCGGTGCCGATCGCGCACGCCTTCGGGTCGTGGCGGGCCGGGCTCGGCATCTGGGCCGCGATGGCCGCGGTGGCCGTACTCCCGTGGGTGCCGCTGGCGCTGAGGGCTCGCGCCGCCGCGCGGCGAGCGACCCCGACGGCGGTCGAGGTCGCACCGACGCGGGTCCGGCCGGCGCGGACCCGGCTCGGCTGGGCGATGGCCGTCTACTTCGGGGCGCAGTCGCTCAGCGGGTACGCGATCATGGGCTGGCTGGCCCAGTTGTTCCGGGACGCCGGCTACCAGCCGGAGTCGGCCGGGCTGCTGCTCGCCGGGGTGACCGCGCTCGGTGTGCCGATCGCGCTGGTGATGCCCACCCTGGCCGGCCGGCTGGGCAGCCTGCGCCCGCTGGTGCTCGGGCTGACCACGGCGTCGACACTGGCCTACCTGGGGTTGGCGCTCGCCCCGCACAGTGCCGCTCTCCTCTGGGTCGCCCTGCTGGCGATCGGTCAGGGCGCGTTCCCGCTGATCCTGACCGCCATCGGTCTGCGCGCCCGCACCGCCGAGGGGACTGTCGCGCTCTCCGCGTTCGCGCAGAGCACCGGGTACGTGATCGCCGCCCTCGGCCCGCTGATGGTCGGCATCCTCTACGGGGCCACCGGCGGCTGGACCGCGCCGATCGGGTTCCTGCTGGGCGCCCTCGCCGTGCAGACGACGGCGGGCATGGCGATCGCTCGTCCCCGCTACGTCGAGGACGAGTGACGAACGGCAGCGGTCAGGAGGAGGCCGGAGTCGGTTCGCCGGCGACTGCCTCATCCACCGTCGGGTAGGTGTGCAGCACCTCGACCAGCCCGCTCACCTCAAGGATGCGCAGCACACCCCGCTGCGGGGCGGCCAGCCGGACGACGCCGCCGGCCTCGTCGCAGCTGTTCTTGGCGCGGACGAAGACCGACAGGCCGGTCGAGTCGCAGAACGAAACGTCCGCCAGGTTGAACACCAGCCGGTTGCGGCCCTTGTCGAGCAGGTCGGTGATCTGGTCCTGCAGCTGTGGCGCGGTGGCCATGTCCAGCTCGCCCCCGACCGACACGACGACTACGTCGCCCCGTTGTTCCGTGTGCACCGTCAAGGACATTCGCCAGACCTCCTGTTAGGGGGGAACGGTATCCCACGACCGGGGTCGAACGCAGAACGGGAGCCGTGATCCGGTGGCCATCATCATTCCGTTGCTACGGGGCAAGTAGTCGGTCAGTCCCCGGTGATAGAGTCCGCCCGGTCCAGGTCAAGGGGGTTCGAAATGGCGTTGAGCACCGAGGAAAGTGGTCGACTCGTCGCGCTGCTCGGCGGGAAGGCCGACCGGGTCACGACCCGGTGGACCGAGATCGTCACCAGTTCGTTGCGGGGCCGACTGAGCCAGGCCGAGCTGCGCCGGCAGGTCCAGGATCTGCACGGCGCCATCGTCGTCACCGGCAAGCAGGGCGACATCGACCTGACCGCCGACAACGCGGCCGAGTTGCGGGCCGCGCTCTCCGAGTTGTCCCGTGGTCGGGCCCGGCAGGGCTTCTCTGCCACCGAGACCACGATCAGCGTCTTCGCGCTGAAGGACGTGCTGGCCGAGCTGGTGCAGGAGGCCGGCGGCGCCAACGCGCTGCACGACTACGTCGCCTTCTCCAGGCTGATCGACGAGATGGGCCTGTTCACCTTCGAGAGCTTCGTGCGCACCCGGGAGAGCCTGATCGCCGATCAGGCCGAGCAGCTGCTCGAGCTCTCCACGCCGGTGGTCAAGCTCTGGGAGGGCGTGGTCGCTGTTCCGCTGGTCGGCACCCTGGACTCGGCTCGGGCCCAGGTGGTGATGGAGCGGCTGCTGCAGACCCTGGTCGACACCGGCTCTCCGTACGCGATCATCGACATCACCGGCGTTCCGGCAGTGGACACCCAGGTCGCCCAGCACATCCTGAAGACCGTGGTGGCCGCCCGCTTGATGGGTGCCGACTGCATCATCTCCGGCATCCGCCCGCAGATCGCGCAGACCATCGTCGCGCTCGGCATCGAGTTCGGCGACATCGCCACCAAGGCGACCCTCGCCGACGCGCTGCGCCACGTGCTGCGGTCGGCCGGCGTGGAGAACGCCCGCCGACAGCCACGCCGGGATGCCTGATGGAACGGGTTCCGATCCTCAAGATCGGTGACATCCTGCTCGTCTCCATCCAGCTCGACATGTCCGACCAGACCGCGGTCGCGCTCCAGGAGGACCTCGCCGAGCGGATCGTGGCCACCGGCTGCCACGGCGTCATCATCGACATCACCGCGCTGGACATCGTCGACTCCTTCGTCGGGCGGATGCTCTCCACCATCGCGTCGATCTCCAAGGTGCTCGACGCGGAGACGGTGGTGGTCGGCATGCGCCCCGCCGTCGCCATCACCCTTGTCGAACTGGGGCTGTCGCTGAACGGCATCCGTACCGCGCTGAACGTCGAGCGCGGCATGGAGCTGATCGCGGCGGCCCGCGCCGACGAGCTCGACTACCAGCTCGACGACGATCCGGACGCCGAGACGGCCACGCCGTGACCGCGGGCATCGACTTGGGCCACCCGCAGGCGCAGGCGATCCAGAGCGACCAGGACGTGGTGCGTGTCCGGCAGTTGGTCCGTACGGTGGCGGTCGCCGTCAAGCTGTCACTCGTCGACCAGACCAAGGTGGTCACCGCGGCGAGCGAGCTGGCCCGCAACACCCTGGTGTACGGCGGCGGCGGCTCGGTAGAGGTGACGATCATGGACAGCGGCCGACGTAAGGGCGTACGGATCGTCTTCACCGACTCCGGGCCGGGCATCGCCGACCTCGACCTGGCCCTGACCGACGGCTACACGACCGGCGGCGGCCTCGGCCTCGGGCTCAGCGGGTCCCGCCGACTGGTCGACGATTTCGAGATCGAGACGTCTCCGGAGACCGGCACGCGCATCACGGTCACCAAGTGGTCCCGGTGAATGGCGACCCGGTCACCGACAGTGGCATCTGGTTTCGGGTGGAGGCCGGTAGCGCGACGAGCGCCGTCCGGCGCGCCGCCGAACGCCTCGGTGCGCAGGTGGCGATCGGTGAGGCACGCATCGCCGACCTGGCCATCGTCGCCGCCGAGCTGACCAGCAACCTGGTCAAGCACGCCGACGAGGGCGTCCTGCTGCTCCGGCCGGTACGTCGCGCCGGGGAAGCCGGCGTGGAGTTGGTGGCCATCGACTCCGGGCCCGGCATGGCCGATCTGACCGTCTCGTCCCAGGACGGGCACTCCACCACCGGCACGCTCGGCATCGGCCTGGGTGCCATCGTGCGGCAGGCCAGCTGGTTCGACGGATACTCCCTGCCCGGCCGTGGCACCGTCCTCGCCGTGCAGGTCTGGCCGGCGGAGCCGGCACAGCCGTCCTGGGCCGAGGCGCTGTCCCGGCCGCTGACCGGCGAAACGGTCAGCGGCGACGGGTACGCCGTCCGGGTCGCCGAGGGCCGGCACCAGGTGCTGGTCAGCGACGGGCTGGGGCACGGCCCGCTGGCAGCCGCCGCCACCGAGGCGGCGCTGGCCGCGTTCCGCAACGCTCCGGCCGGCCCACCCGCGGCAGTGGTCGGTCACCTGCACCGGAGCATGTCGCACACCCGTGGCTCCGCGCTCGCGGTCGCCGAGCTGGTGCCGGCGGCCGGTGTGCTGCACTACGCCGGCCTGGGCAACATCTCCGGCGTGGTCGTCGAGGGCGACGGCCGGCGTCGAGGGCTGGTGTCGCTGCCCGGCATCGCCGGCCACCAACGGCCGACAATCCGGGAGTACGACTACCCGTTCGGTCCGGGTGCCCGGCTGGTGATGCACAGCGATGGCGTGGTCGACCGTTGGCGGTTGACCGACTACCCGGGCCTGGCGGAGCGATCCCCACTGGTGATGGCGGCGACCCTCCTGCGCGACGCCGGTGTGCGACGCGACGACGCCTGCGTACTGGTGGCGAGGTCCTGGGCATGACCGGGGAGTCGGCCGCGCTGCCGCTGCTGCAGATGGCGCTGCGAGTCGAACAGGACATCTTCGTGATCCGCCAACGCGGCCGCGAGGTGGCCGCGGTGGTCGGCCTGGAACACCAGGACCAGGTTCGGATCGCCACCGCGCTCAGCGAGGTGGCACGGGATCTGCTGCGGACGGCCGCGGGCGCGGACGTTTCCTTCCACGTCGACGCGGGTGCCGACGGCAGGTTCCACCTGCGCGCCGACCTGGCCCCGGTGGCCCCGCTGCCGGACGGTCGCTACCAGCCGCAGTCCGGCGCGGTGTCCCGACTGGTCGACACGTTGAGCGTGTCGACCGTCGGCGGGGTTACGGTCGTGAGGATGTCCCGACGAGTCCCGGCCAACGCGCCGATGCCGACCCCGGAGCGGCTCGCCGAGTTCCGTATCGAACTCGGCCGCACCGCGCCGGCCAGTGCGTTGGACGAGTTGACCGCGCAGAACGGGCAGCTCATCGCGGCACTCGACGAGGTGCGCAGCCAGCGCGACGAGCTGGCCGTGCTGAACGACGAGCTGGCCGAGACCAACCGCGGTGTGCTGGCGCTCTACAACCAGCTCACCGAGGAGTTGGAGGAGACCAACCGGGGCGTCGTCGCCCTGTACGCCGAGTTGGACGGGAAGTCGGCCCAGCTGCGCGCGGCGAGCGAGTCGAAGAGCCGGTTCCTGGCCAACGTGAGCCACGAGCTGCGCGCCCCGGTCACCGCGATCATCGGGTTGGCGCGGCTGCTCTCCGACTCCGCCTCCGACCCGCTCACCGCCGAGCAGGCCCGCCAGGTCGGCCTGATCCGCTCCTCCGCCGCGGACCTGCTCGGGCTGGTAAACGAACTGTTGGACCTGGCCAAGGCGGAGTCCGGCCGGATCGAGCCCGACCTGGCGGACGTCGACCTGCGCCCGGTCTTCGGTCAACTGCGCGGCACGTTGCGCGCGCTGGCCACCCGCCCTGAGGTGGAGCTGGTGGTGGAGGAGCCGACCGCGCCGGCCGTGCTGCGCACCGACGAGGTGCTACTCGGGCAGGTGCTGCGCAACCTGCTGCACAACGGGTTGAAGTTCACCGAGCGCGGCGAGGTGCGGCTGCGGGCCCGCCAGCACGACGACCGGTGGAACTTCGAAGTCAGTGACACCGGGCCCGGCATCGCTGCCGACCTGCGCGAGCGGATCTTCGAGGAGTTCTATCAGGTGCCGGGCGCGACCCGGGTCGGCGGCACCGGCCTCGGCCTGCCGTACGCCCGGCGGTTGGTGACGCTGCTCGGCGGGACGCTGAAGCTGACCAGCGAGCCGGGCCGGGGCAGCACCTTCACAGTCTCCCTACCGACAGACCGGGTGTGACGGCGTGGAGGGCATGCCGGCGACCATCCTGGTGGTCGATGACAGTCGTACCAAGCGTTACCTGCTGGTCAGCTGGCTGACCCGGGCCGGGTTCACCGTGCTGGAGGCGGAGAACGGCGCGGACGCGCTGGCCCGGGTCGAGGTGGACCGCATCGACCTGGTCGTGCTCGACGTCCGGCTGCCCGACCTCAGCGGCTACGAGGTCTGCGAACAGATCAAGGCACGGCATCCGGCGATGCCGGTGATCCACGTGTCGGCGCACGCGGTGGACGTGGCCGACCGCGCTCAGGGGCTGACCCGGGGTGCGGACGCGTACCTGACCGAGCCGATCGAGCCGGAGGAGCTGATCGCCACCACGCGGGCGGTGTTGCGCTACTACCAGGCACGGCAGCGCGCCGAACTGCTCGCCGAGCGACTGCTCGGGCTGGCCGACACGACCGTGGCGGTGCACGCCGCGCCCACCTTCGTACGCCTGCTGGAAGCCGCCGCCGAGGGTGCCGCGCAGATCTTCAAGAGCCCGGCGGCGGTGATCGCCGAGACGTTCGACGGTGACTGTCTCGCGGGGATCTGCGCCGGTCCGGGCGCGGAGGCCGCGGTGGTGCCGTGGGTCGTCGACGACACCGGGGTGCCGACCGGCGCCACGGTCCGGGTGCAGACCCCGGCGAGCTGGGCGCTGGTCGACTGGCCGGCGGACGACTCGGTGACCGTTGCCGCCGCTCGGCTGCGGGAAGACCGGGCCCCGCTGTACGTGGTGGTTCCGACCGCCACCCAGACCGCTCGGACCCCGGTGCTGGTGCAGCTCGCCCAGGCGGTGGCGGCGGCGGTGGAGGGGCAGCGCTCGTTCGACGAGGAGCACCGGATCGCGGTCACCCTTCAGCGCAGCCTGCTCCCGCGTGGGCTGCCCAACGTGGTTGGGCTGGATCTCGCGGTGCGCTACGAGCCGGCCAGCGCGCAGACCGAGGTGGGCGGCGACTTCTACGAGCTGGTGATGCTCGACGGGCACCTGCTGCTGGCGATCGGCGATGTGGCCGGCCACTCGCTGCACGCCGCGACCGTGATGGCCGAGCTGCGGCACGCGGTGCGGGCGTACGCGGTCGAGGGCCACCAGCCCGGCGAGATCCTGCACCGGGTCAACGAGCTGATGCGGACACTGCTGCCCAACGAGCTGGCCACGCTCTGCGTACTGCTGCTGCACCCGTCGACCGGGCGGGTCCGGCTGGCCAGCGCGGGGCATCTGCCACCGGTGCTCACAATGGACGGCAAGGTCGAATTCGTGCAGCACTCGGCGCCGTTACTCGGCGTCCGTGCGCCTCGCCCGGCCGACCTGGAGTTCGTGCTGCCGGCCGGGGCCACGCTGGTCTTCTATACCGACGGGCTGATCGAGCGACGGGACGCCACCATCGACGAGGGGATGGCCGCGCTCGCCGCGCTCGCCGTCACGGTCGACGACGACCTGGACCGTTTCTGCGCCCGACTGCTGGTGGAGCTGGCCCCGCCGGAGATCCAGGACGACGTCGCGGTGGTCGTGCTGCGCCGCCGCTGAGCCGGTGTCGGCCGCAGCGCGTGGCTGGCGTCAGCGCGTGGCCGGCGTCAGTGCACCGAGCGGGCGTACGCGGCTGGTGACACCCCGGCGACGGCGGTGAAGTCGCGAACCAGGTGGGCCTGATCGCTGTAGCCAAGGTCGGCGGCGAGGTCCGCCCAGTTCAGCGGGCCACCGGCTGCCTGTTCGACGGCCTCCTGGAGCCGGTAGCGGCGGATCACCCACTTCGGCCCGACCCCCACGTACTCCGTGAAGAGCCGCTGCAATCGGCGGACCGGAAGGTCGTGCCGCGCGGCGAAGTCGTCGACGCGCAGCACCGACCGGTCGGTACGGATCGCCTCGGCCAGCCGGACCGCCTCGTCGGCCATCGGGTCCGGCTCCGGTTTCCAGGCGGTGAGCAGGGTGTCCAACGCGCGGCAGCGCTCGTCGTCGGTGCCCGCGCACACCGGGAAGTCGGGGAGTGTCAGCCGGCCGGTGGGCAGCGGCACCCGGCGCCCGGTCAGTTCGGTGACCGGCTGCCGCCAGAACGCGTGGAAGCCACCGGGGCGGAACTGCACCCCACACACCCGGCCGGTGCCGGTCAGCGTGATCCGGAACAGATCGCGGCCCACCCCGGCCACCTCGCCGGACTCGGGCCCGTCGCCGTCACGCCGGAACACCACGTTCACCGCCGGGTGCGGCACGACCCGCTGCTCGAACGGTGTGCTCAACACCCAGTCGATCAACCAGTAGTGCTCGACCCACGGGCGTAGCGACTCCACCGGCAGGTGCCGACGAAAGCGAACCTCGCGCAGCATGCGCCCGGGGTCGAGAATTCCCCGACTGTCGCCACGCGGTCGCTGTCGCATTCTTTCAAGACCACCCTCATACGCTGGCCCTATGACCACTCAGACTAGCGACCTGCTGGCGGCTGCCGCGCCGCGAACCGTCGATGTGGTGCGTGGCATCGCCGACGACCAGCTCGACCTGCCCACTCCCTGCCACGACTACGTGGTCCGTGACCTGCTCAATCACCTTTTCGAGGTGGTGGTCAACTTCCAGGATCTGGCCGTGAAGCGACAGGTGGAGTGGGCCGAGAAGCCCGACCACCTGGACGACGGCTGGCGGGACCGGTTCGAGGCGGAGACCGGCCGGTTGGTCGCCGCCTGGTCGGACCCGTCCACCCTGGAGGGGGTGTCCCCGGGTATGGGCATGCCGCAGGCCGTCATCGGCGGCATGGCTCTGCTGGACCTGACCGTGCACGGCTGGGATCTCGCCGTCGCCACGGGCCAGCCCTACCAGCCGGCCCCGGAGGCGGTGGCCGAGTTGCACGGGCTGGTGGAGCAGTTGGGCCCCAACGCCCGCAAGATGGGCGTCTTCGCCGAACCAGTACCAACCCCAACCACCCCAGCTCCCACCTCCACCACCCCCGACCTGGCCCACCTCCTGTCCCAAACCGGCCGCACCCCAACCTGGCCCACCCCCACCCCCTGACCGGCCCCCCGCCCCCTGACCGGCCCCCCGCCCCCTGACCGGCCCCCCGCCCCCTGACCGGCCCCCCGCCCCCTGACCGGCCCCCCGCCCCCGTTGATCATGAAGTTATTGCGCGCCCGCCCGGCGTGTCGTGGCAATAACTTCATGATCAACAGGGAGGGGGTGGGGGTGGGTGGTTGTTGACTTGGGTATTCGCTCAGTGAATAGTGGGCTGCGTGTCTACGCCGCATGTCTTGCTTGGGCTGTTGGCTGGTGGGAGCCGGCACGGCTATGAGCTCAAGCGTGCGCATGACGAGCGGCTGCCCCGGGCTCGACCACTGGCCTTCGGGCAGGTCTATGCCACTCTCGGCCGCCTGGAACGCGACGGCCTGGTGGCCGCCGCCGGGCAGGGCCGCGCGGCCGGGCCGGATCGCACGGCGTACGCGCTGACCGGCGAGGGGCGGGCCACATTGGACCAGTGGCTCTCCACCGTGGAACCACCCATGCCATACGTGGCCAGCACGCTCTTCGCCAAGGTCGTGGTGGCGCTCCTGGTCGCCGACGTCGACCGGGCCCGGTCCTACCTGATCGCCCAGCGCACCGCGCACACCGCGCGGCTGCGTGAGCTGACCGCGGTCAAGACCGACCCGGCGGCCACCCTCAGCGACGTGGTCGCCGCCGACTTCGCGATCGCCCACCTCGACGCGGATCTGCGGTGGCTGCACGCCACCCTGGGCCGGGTCGCCGACTGGCACCGGGAGGTGCATCCGTGACGCAACTCCAGGCTCGCGGCGTGGTTCGGGCGTATGGCCCGACACCCGCGCTGCGCGGTGTGACGCTCGACGTGGCCGAGGGCGAGATCGTCGCCGTCACCGGTCCGAGCGGCTGCGGCAAGTCGACCCTGCTGCACTGCCTGGCCGGGATCCTCCGGCCGGACGTCGGCGAGGTCACCTGGCGCGGGCACCGCATCGACACCTGGTCGGAGGCGGCCCGTTCCCGGCTACGGCGCACCGAGTTCGGGGTGCTGTTCCAGTTCGGCCAGCTGGTCGCCGAGTTGACCGCCGCGGAGAACGTCGCCCTGCCCCTGCTTCTCGCCGGCACGGGGCGGCGAGAGGCGCGGACGGCGGCGCTCACCTGGCTGGAGCGGTTCGGCGTGGCGGAGCTGGCCGACCTCCGGCCGGGTGAGATGTCCGGCGGTCAGCAGCAGCGGTGCGCCACGGCTCGGGCGCTGGTCACCGAGCCCTGGGTGCTCTTCGCCGACGAGCCGACCGGTGCGCTGGACACGCTCACCGGCGAGCAGGTGCTCACCCAGCTGGTCCGGCTCGCCCGTGAGCAGCACACCGCCGTCGTGCTGGTCACCCACGAGCCGCGGATCGCCGCGTACGCCGATCGGGAGATCGTGCTGCGCGACGGCCTGGTGGACCACACCGGCCTGGGGCTCGATGTGCCGCTGGCCGGCGGCGCCCGGTGAGACCGGCAACGCTGGTCCGGCTCGCGCTGGCCGGCACCCGCACCGACACCGCCCGGGTGGTGCTCACCGCGCTCAGCGCCCTGCTGGCGACCCTGGCCGGGCTCGCGGCGCTCACCGTGCTGGCCATCGAGAAACCGGCCGGTGACGCCTGGGCGCAGTCCGAGCAGTACCGCAACGCGTTGCTGCGGGAGCCCGGGTTGCGGGGCGGGACCGCGTTCGCGCTGGTGATGCTGATGATCCCGGTGCTGGCGCTCGCCGGCCAGTGCGCCCGGCTCGGCGCGCCAGCGCGGGACCGCCGGCTGGCCGCGCTCCGGCTGGCCGGCGCCACCCCCGGCCAGGTCACCCGGCTGGTGGTGCTGGAGACCGGCGTGGCCGCCCTGCTTGGCACGCTCGTCGGGCTGGGCGCCTACCTGGTCGGTCGCGAGTTGCTGCACCGACCGGACGAGCGCGGTCAACTGGCCCTGCCCACCGATGTGCTGCCGTCGACCGGCGCACTGGCCGCGGTGGTGCTTGGTCTGCCGGTCGTCGCGGCACTGGCCACTGCCCTGATGCTGCGTACGGTCACCATGAGCCCGCTCGGGGTCAGCCGCAGGGCCGTCCGCGAGCGTGGTCCGCGGCCGTGGGCCGGGCTCCTGATCGGGCTGGGCGTGGCCTCGTTCGCAGTGGTCCGTCCGGTGATGTACAGCGTGGACGGCAACGATGATGTGCTGGGCTGGCTGGTGCCGCTGTTGTACGTGGCGGGTGGGCTCGCGGCGATGATCGGGGTGGTGATCGGCACCGGCTGGATCTCGTACACCTGCGGGCGGTTGATGCGTCGGCACGCCCGCCGTCCCGCGGCCCTGCTCGCGGCGGGCCGGCTGATGGCCGACCCGTGGGCGGGCAGCCGCACGTTCGCGGCACTGCTCGCGGCCCTGATCTTCGGTGGCGGGGCGGCCGCGCAGCGCGCCTACTTCGCGACCCAGGATCAGCTCGACCGGGAGCAGAGTCGGCTCGCCGGGGTGGACGGGGGTGGCGCCGACCCGTTCTACCTGTCCACCATGGATCTGGTCGAAGCGGCGGTCGCGGTGGCCATCCTGATCGCGGCGGGCGGGCTGATCGTCGCGCTGGTCGAGGGGATCGTCGCCCGTCGGCGCGCGTACGCCGCGCTGGTCGCCACCGGGGTGCCCCGCGCCACGCTGAGCCGTTCGGTGGCCTGGCAGGCGTTGGCCCCGGCGGTGCCGGCGATCCTGCTCGCGCTCACCGTGGGCACGCTGCTCGGCCAAGGGCTCTTCCGGGAGGTGTCGACGGGCGTATCGTCGAGGGAGATCTGCGAGGCCACGGCCGCGCTGTGTGACGACCCGGCGACCCGCGACCAGTACACCCGTATCGTCTACACCCCCGAGATTGTGCGAGCCATCCCCGTACCCCTGGAGCAGTTGGCCTGGCTCGGCGCCGGTGCGTTGGTCGCGGTGCTGGTGACGGTCGGCATCGGCCTGCTCTTCCTGCGCGCCAGCACGGCGCTGGACGAGCTGCGCACGACCTGAGCACAGGTGGACTGGTCAGGTGGGGGCGTGGAAGAGGCCGGCGGACCAGGAGATCAACAGGCCGACGGCTGCGGAGCAGCAGCAGACGAGCAGCGCGGCGGCGACCACCCCGAGGATCATCCACCCGGACATGCGGCGGGCCGCACCCGGCTTGTCGGTCCCCGATCCGTCCCGATCGCCGGCCTCGTCGTTCACGCCGGAAGTCTAGGTGGGTTGATCGCGCAGTTCCTTGGAAGTAGTGGCCTCGACGGACGACCGAGGCCACTACTTCCAGGATCGAGCGCGATCATGCACACCTGACGGGTCAGGCGCGGCCGATACGGTCCAGGATCCAGGCGTTGATGAACGCCTCCTCGCGCCAGGCGTCGTAGCGACCGCTCGGGCCACCGTGCCCGGCGCCCATCTCGGTCTTGAGCAGGTAGTCGCCGCCCGGGGCGACCGCCCGCAGCCGTGCGACCCACTTCGCCGGCTCCGAGTAGAGCACCCGCGTGTCGTTGAGGCTGGTCACCGCGAGGATCGCCGGGTAGTCCACCGCGGCCACGTTCTCGTACGGCGTGTAGGACTTCATGTACGCGTACACCTCGGGGTCTTCCAGTGGGTTGCCCCACTCCTCCCATTCGGTGACGGTCAGCGGCAGCGACGGGTCGAGGATCGACGTGAGCGCGTCCACGAACGGCACCTGCGCCACGATCCCGGTGAACGCGTCCGGGGCGAGGTTGGCCACCGCACCCATCAGCAGGCCGCCGGCCGAAGCGCCCCGGGCGACCAGCCGGTCACTGGCCGTCCAGCCGGCCTTGACCAGGTGCCGGGCGCAGGCGACGAAGTCGGTGAAGGTGTTCTTCTTGGCCAGCAGCTTGCCCTGGTCGTACCAGCGCCGGCCCAGCTCACCGCCGCCCCGGGTGTGCGCCACCGCGAAGACCACGCCCCGGTCCAGCAGGGACAGCCGGGCCACCGAGAACCACGGGTCCATGCTGGCCTCGTACGAGCCGTAGCCGTACAGCTCGCAGGGCGCCGAGCCGTCCCGGGGCGTGCCGACGCGGCAGACCAGTGAGATCGGCACGCGGGTGCCGTCGTCGGCGAGCGCCCAGTCACGGTGCTGCTCGTACTCGGCCGGGTCGTACGGTCGCCCGTCCGGACCGGGCAGCACCGGCTTCTGCTTGCGCAGCACCATCTGACGGGTGACCAGGTCGAAGTCGTACACCGAGTCGGGGGTGATCAGCGAGGAGTAGCGCAACCGGACCTGCCCGGTGCGGTACTCCGGGTTGGCGTCCAGCCCGACGCTGTACAGCGGCTCGGGGAAGTCGATGTCGTACCCGTCGTCGCTGCCCACCGGCAACACCCGCAGCCCGGTGAGCCCGTCGGTGCGCAGCGAGACCACCAGGTGGTTGGCGAAGGCGTCGACGGCCTCCAGCCGGGTGCCGGGGGTGTGCTCGATCAGCGGCACCCAGTCGCCCGGCACGTCCGCCGAGGTGAAGGCCAGCGCGAAGTCCTCCGCGCCGTCGTTGTGCAGGATCAGGAAGCGGTGGCCGTGATGCTCCACCGCGTACTCGATGCCCTGGCGGCGGGGTGCGATCACGGCCGGCGCGCCGGTCGGGTTGCCGGCCGGGATGACCAGCACCTCGCTGGTGATCTTGCTGTGGATGTCGATCAGGATGAACTTCTCCGACCGGGTCAGCTCCACGCCCACCCAGAACCGCTCGTCGTCCTCCTGGTGGACCACCACGTCGTCGGCGGCTGCCGAGCCGACGGTGTGCCGCCAGACCCGGTTCGGCCGCCAGGCGTCGTCGACCGTCACGTAGAACAGCACCGAGGCGTCGGTTGACCAGGCGGTGCCGTAGAACGTGTCCGGAACCTCGTCCGGCAGCAACTCGCCGGTGGTCAGGTCCTTCACGCGCAGGGTGAACCGCTCGTCGCCGGAGAAGTCGGTCGAGTAGGCCAGCCAGCGACCGTCGGGGCTGACGTCGAACGCGCCCAGCGAGAAGAAGTCGTGCCCCTCGGCCAGCAGGTTGCCGTCGAGCAGCACCTCCTCGCCGTCGAGCGGGGCACCCTCCGCGCTGACCGGCGGCTCGACCTCACCGTCGCGGACCGCGCGCCGGCACTGCACCCCGTACTGCTGGCCCTCGACCGTCCGGGTGTAGTACCAGTGCCCGCCCTTGCGGGTCGGCACGGACAGGTCGGTCTCCCTGGTGCGCCGGCGGGTCTCCTCGAACAACTCGGCGCGCAGCGCGGTCAGGTGTGCCGTCCGCGCGTCGGTGTACTCGTTCTCGGCGGTCAGGTAGGCGATCGTCTCCGGGTCGTCCTTGGCGGCGAGCCAGGCGTACTCGTCGACGACGGTGTCGCCATGGTGGGTGCGCTCGCTGGGCACCCGCTTCGCCGCGGGCGGGGCAGTCTCGGTGGTCACGGCGGCCACGTTACCGGCCGGCCCCCGCTGTAGGCCGGACCAGCGGCATCCCAATAGCAACCACGAGGGCATTCGAACACATGTACGATGGCCGGCATGGCGGCAGCAGCAAGTTCCCTCGGCCGGTCCGGAGCCCTTGAGATCACCCGGCGGTTGGCGGCGATCTGCGGCCCGCCGTTCTCCCGGATGGCCGGGCCGGCCGACGAGGTGGCGGGTCGGCCGGCGCGCTGGGTGGCGGTGCCGGGCGGCCCGCACGCCGCCGCCGAGGTGCTGCGACTGGCCGCCGCGCACGACCTGGCGGTGGTGCCCCGGGGTGCCGGCACGAAGATCGACTGGGGTGCCACGCCCGTCCAGGTCGACATCATGCTCGACACCGGCCGGCTGGCCGGCATCGGTCACGAGCCGGTCGGCGCGCTGGTGACCGAGGTGGGGGCCGGCACCCCGCTGCGGGCGGTGCAGGCCACACTGGAGCGCACCGGGCAGCGGCTGGCGATGGACGCCCCGTCACCCGGCGCGACCCTGGGTGGGGTGCTCGCCGCCGGCGAGGCCGGCCCGCTGCGCTACCGCCACGGCAGCCCCTGTGACCAACTGCTCGGTGTCCGCTATCTCGGTGCTGACGGTGAGCTGGTCAGCGCCGGAGGCGGCGCGCCCGGGCTCGACCTGGCCCGGCTGCTCTGCGGCTCCCAGGGCGCGCTCGGCGTGCTGGTCTCGGCAAGTCTGCGGGTGCAGCCGGTGCCGGCGAGCCGACTCTGGGTGTCCCGCCCGGTGTGGACGCCGCTGGAGGTGCACGACCTGATCCGGACGATCCACGCAGCCCGGCTGGAGCCGGCGGCCATCGAGCTTGACCTGCCCGGAGGCACGCCCCGGCCGCGCACGCCGTACCCGCCCGGCCACCCGGCCGCCACCGCCCGTGAGCGTCATCCGTCGATGTCCGGCCGGGCCGGTGCCCCGTCGCGAGCGGGCAGCCTGGTGGTGCTGCTGGAGGGCGGCCCCGCCGACGTTACCGAGCGCGCCGAGCGTCTCGTCGGTCTGCTGCACGGGGAGGCGACGATCGCGCACTCCGCGCCGACGTGGTGGCGCCGTTACCCGTTCGCGCCCGGCGACACGGCGCTGCGCCTGGAGGTGCCGATCGGCGACCTGCACGCCGCCGTCTACGCCCTGCGCGACGCGGCCGGCGCCCCGGTGCCGGTGCGAGGGTCCGCCGGGCTGGGCGTGGTGCACGCGGCGCTGTCCGGAGCGCTGGCTCCCGACCGGGTGGCGTCCATCCTGGCCGCCGTCCGAGGGGTGCTGCTGGCCCGGCAGGGTCGCTGCGTGGTCGTCTCCGCTCCCGCGCCGGTCCGGCAGGCTGTCGACCTGTGGGGTGAGCTTGCCGGCCTCGCCCAACTGCGAGCGGCCAAGGAGCACCTCGATCCGGAGCACCGGCTCGCCCCCGGGCGCCTACCTGGCGGCCTCTGACACCACCGTCGGCCGCCCGGTCAGTCCAGCCACGCCAACGGTGGCCAGCTGCGCGGTGATCAACGCACGGACCACCGGCGGGGAGTACGGCGTGGCCTGCGCGACACTCGACATGACCGTCAATCTACCGAGCAGACCCGAAATCCGGGGGCCGCGTGCGACGGTCAGGGCGCGTCGTTGCGGAGCATGTCAGGGCGCGTCGTTGCGGAGCACCAGGATGGCGATGTCGTCCCGGGGCGGCTCGACCGAGAAGTTGATCGCGGCGGCGCGCAGCCGAGCGGCCACCACGTCGGCCGAATACCCGGCCAGGGGCGCGGCGGCGTCCCGCAGCCGGTCGGTGCCGAACAGCTCCCGGCCGCGCCGCCGCTCGGTGACGCCATCGGTATAGAAGATCAGCGAATCGCCCGGTGCGAGCGTGATCTCCGCCGTCGGCGAGGTGATCGTGTCGAGCAGACCGAGCGCGGTGCCACCGGTGCCCACGAACCCGGCGCCACCCCCAGCGGCCAGCAGCACCGGCCGGTCGTGGCCGGCCAGGTGCAGCGACACGTCCAGCTGGTCGCCCTCACCCGGCCCGACCGCCGCCAGTGCCAACGTGCAGTACCGCCCGCCACCGCGCTCGACCAGCGTCTCGTTGAGCCGCGCCAGCGCCTCCGGCAATGGTTTGCCGTCACCGACGAGCACCCGGATCACGTCCCGGACCAGCCCGGTCACCGCGGCGGCCTGGACACCCTTGCCCGAGACGTCACCGATCACCACCAGCCAGCGCCCGTCGGGCAGCGGCACCACGTCGTAGAAGTCGCCCCCCACCTCCGCGTCGTCACCGGTCGGGACGTACTCGGCGGCGAAGCCGATCCCGTCCACCAGCGGCAGCACCGGCGGGAGCAGGGACTGCTGGAGCGTCTGCGCCACGCGGCGGCGCTCGGCGTGGATCCGGGCGTTCTCGATGGCCAGCGCGGCCCGCCGGGCCACGTCCTCCAACACCGCCATCTCGTCCGGGTCGTGCCGGTGCCGCTGGTGCCGCCCCACCGCCAGGGTGCCGAGCCGCTGCCCACGCGCGATCAGCGGGACCGCGAAACCCTCCATCGGCCCGCCCAGGGGGATCTGCGCCGCGTTGCGGGACGCCTCGCGCAGGCGGGCCTGGATCGAATCCGGCCCGGTCTCCGCCAGCACCTTGTGCAGCTGCGGCAGCACCGACTCGTCGGCGTGGCTGGCCGCCGCCAGTTTGAGCCGGCCCCACTCGTCGGTGGTGTGCACCGCGCACCACTGGCCGAGCCGCGGCACCACCAACTGCGGGACCAGCGCCATGGTCAGCTCGACGTCCAACGACTGGGCGAGCAGTTCGCTCGCCTCGGCAAGGAAGGTGAGCCACACCTGGCGGCGAAGGTCGGCCCTGCGCAGCCGGTCGTTCTCCAGGTGCAGCGACAGCCGTTCGGCGGTGAGCACCGCCAACGGCCGGGCGTACGCCGACGGTGCGGCGTCCAACTCCAGCTCCCCGGCGTACGGGCGGTGCACCGTCAGCGGCACCCGGAGCAGCTCAGTGCCGGGGCGGGGCGGTCGGCCGAAGCGGGCCAACACCTGGCGGCCCTGCCCGTCGCCCCGGTCGAGGCGGATCGTGCCGCCGGCCGCGCCCACCATCTCGGCGACCCGGCTGAGCAGGCTGGTGGCGAAGTCGGGCAGCGGGTCGTCCGCGTACAGGTCGGGGGTGGTTTGCATGAGTTCGCTCATCGCGCTGGCGCTCGGCGCGGAGCTGTCGGTGCTCGTACGAGAGTCGGCGCTGGCCGGTGACGACTCGCCACCGACGGTGCCCTCGGCCGGCGGGTCGGCGCCGGGGCGGTCCAGCCGGAACCAGACGCCCTTCCCGGTGGGCAGGTACGTGGTGCCCCAGCGGCTGGCGAAGTGGTCGACCAGCAGCAGCCCTCGACCCCGCTCGGAGACCTCGTTGATCTCCGTGGAGTCGTTGCGGGTCCCGACGGTCAGCTCGTCGCCCGAGCCGGGCGCGAAGTCGGAGACGGTGACGGTCAGCCCGATCTCGTCGGCGACGACCTCGATGTCCAACTCGGTGCGGGCGTGTTCGACGGCGTTGGTGGTCAGCTCGGTGGTGAGCAGCAGGGCCTCGTTGGCCAGCTCGTCCAGGTGTGACTCGGTCAGCACCGAGCGGACCACGGCGCGGGCGGCGGCGGGCGTACGGCGGTCTGCGGGCAGGCGGACGCGCCGGACCGCCCCGTCCCGGGCCCCGGCCGTCGCGGGCCCCGCCTCGGCTGACACCCCCGTATCCTCCACCGTCCCCCTGCCGGGTGCCAAGCCGATCACTGATCCGGGACGGCGCACCTGCGGTAGCGCACGGGCCTCGTGCGCCGGAAGGAGAGTAGGGATTCGCCGCGAGATTTACGACGCGCCGGGCCGGTTCGGCGTCGATCGGGCGGATCCGGCGGCGATCCGGGCCACCTGGCGGGTCGCACACCCTGGCACCACGGCGCGCGCGGGCACAATATGGGGTGCCGGTGTGTCCGCACGGACCGGCGCCCCCGAGTTGAGCGAGGAATGATGACCACGGCGAAGCAGTCGGTGGCGGATCCGTCCGCGCCCGACCACGAGGCGCTCCTCGGTGAGTTGACCGAGGCACTGCGACGGGTCCGTCGCGGCGACCTGAAGGTCCGGCTTCCCCGCCGCGCCGGCACGGCCGGTGAGGTGGCGGACGCCTTCAACGAGGTGGTCTCGCTCCAGGAGCGGCAGTACCTGGACCTGCGGCGGATCAGCCGGATCGTCGGTCGCGACGGCCGGCTCACCGAGCGGCTCGACGACGAGGGGTTGGACGGTTCCTGGGCGGAGGGGCAGCGGGCGATCAACTCGCTGATCGACGACCTGGGCCGACCGACCACCGAGATCGCCCGGGTGATCGTGGCGGTAGCGGACGGCGACCTGTCCCAGCACATGGCGTTGGAGATCGACGGCCGGCCGCTACGCGGTGAGTACCTGCGCATCGGGCGCACGGTGAACACGATGGTCGACCAGCTGTCGTCGTTCTCGAACGAGGTGACCCGGGTGGCCCGCGAGGTGGGCACCGAGGGCAAGCTGGGCGGCCAGGCCGACGTCCGGGGCGTCGCCGGCACCTGGAAGGACCTCACCGACTCGGTGAACACCATGGCGTCGAACCTGACCGGCCAGGTGCGGTCGATCTCGCAGGTGGCGACGGCGGTGGCCAAGGGCGACCTGTCGCAGAAGATCACGGTTGGCGCGCGCGGTGAGGTCGCCGAGCTGGCCGCCACGATGAACTACCTCACCGACACGCTGCGGCTCTTCGCCGAGCAGGTGACCCGGGTGGCGCGTGAGGTGGGCACCGAGGGCAACCTGGGCGGCCAGGCAGAGGTGCCGAACGTGGCGGGCACCTGGAAGGACCTGACCGACAGCGTCAACTCGATGGCGTCGAACCTGACCGCCCAGGTCCGCAACATCGCGCAGGTTTCCACGGCGGTGGCGCGTGGTGACCTGTCGCAGAAGATCACGGTGGCGGCGCAGGGCGAGATCCTGGAGCTGAAGGACACCGTCAACACGATGGTGGACCAGCTGTCGTCGTTCGCCGACGAGGTGACCCGGGTGGCCCGTGAGGTGGGCATCGAGGGGAAGCTGGGCGGTCAGGCCCAGGTGCGCGGCGTCTCCGGCACCTGGCGTGACCTCACCGAGAACGTCAACCAGCTGGCCGGCAACCTGACCAGCCAGGTCCGCAACATCTCCCAGGTCTCCACGGCGGTGGCCAAGGGTGACCTGTCGCAGAAGATCACCGTCGACGCCCAGGGCGAGATCCTGGAGCTGAAGAACACCGTCAACACGATGGTCGACCAGTTGTCGTCGTTCGCCGACGAGGTCACCCGGGTCGCGCGTGAGGTGGGCACCGAGGGCAACCTGGGCGGTCAGGCGCAGGTGAAGGGCGTCTCCGGCACGTGGCGTGACCTGACCGACAACGTCAACTCGATGGCGTCGAACCTGACCAGCCAGGTCCGCAACATCGCCTCGGTGACCACGGCGGTGGCGAAGGGTGACCTGTCGCAGAAGATCACGGTGGACGCGCGGGGCGAGATCCTGGAGTTGAAGTCGACTGTCAACACGATGGTCGACCAGTTGTCGTCGTTCGCGGACGAGGTGACCCGGGTCGCGCGTGAGGTGGGCACCGAGGGCAAGCTCGGCGGTCAGGCGCAGGTACGCGGGGTTGCCGGCACCTGGCGCGACCTGACCGACAACGTCAACTCGATGGCCTCCAACCTGACCGCCCAGGTGCGCAACATCGCCCAGGTCTCCACGGCGGTGGCCAAGGGTGACCTGTCGCAGAAGATCACCGTCGACGCGCGGGGCGAGATCCTGGAGCTGAAGTCGACTGTCAACACGATGGTCGACCAGTTGTCGTCGTTCGCCGACGAGGTGACCCGGGTCGCCCGTGAGGTGGGCACCGAGGGCAAGCTCGGCGGTCAGGCGCAGGTGAAGGGCGTCAGCGGCACGTGGCGGGACCTCACCGACAACGTGAACTCGATGGCCTCCAACCTGACCAGTCAGGTCCGCAACATCGCCTCGGTGACCACGGCGGTGGCGAAGGGCGACCTGTCGCAGAAGATCACCGTCGACGCGCAGGGCGAGATCCTGGAGCTGAAGTCCACGGTCAACACGATGGTCGACCAGCTGTCGTCGTTCGCCGACGAGGTGACCC
Organism: Micromonospora sp. NPDC005291; assembly: GCF_040607415.1. NCBI lineage: Bacteria > Bacillati > Actinomycetota > Actinomycetes > Micromonosporales > Micromonosporaceae > Micromonospora > Micromonospora sp. NPDC005291. The sequence goes on along the minus strand of NZ_JBEXGR010000010.1, from coordinate 33,187 downwards.
GGGTCGCCCGTGAGGTCGGCATCGAGGGCAAGCTCGGCGGTCAGGCACAGGTGAAGGGTGTCTCCGGCACCTGGCGCGACCTCACCGAGAACGTCAACCAGCTCGCCTCGACGTTGACCACGCAGCTACGTGCCATCGCCCAGGTGTCCACCTCGGTGACCCGGGGCGACCTGACCCAGCGGATCGCGGTCAAGGCGCAGGGCGAGGTCGCCGAGCTGAAGGACAACATCAACCAGATGATCGTCACCCTCCGGGAGACGACCAAGAAGAACGCCGAGCAGGGCTGGCTGGACTCCAACCTGGCCCGGATCGGCGGCCTGTTGCAGGGCCAGCGCGACCTCGGCGAGGTCTGCCGCATGATCATGACGGAGGTGACGCCGCTGGTCGACGCCCAGCTCGGCGCCTTCTTCCTGGCCGACGACACCGACGGCAGCATGCGGCTACGGCTGACCTCCTCGTACGGGTACGTGGCGCGGGGGAACGACGTCACCTTCGGGCCGGGTGAGGGGCTGGTCGGGCAGACCGCGCTCTCCCGCCGCACGATCCGGGTCAGCGCCTCCCCGAACAGTCGGCTCACCCTGCGCTCCGGCCTGGCCGAGACACCCCCGTCCGACCTGGTGGTGCTCCCCGTGCTGTTCGAGGGTGAGCTGCTCGGGGTGATCGAGTTCGCCAGCGTGTCGGCCTTCTCCGAGCTGCACCTGTCGTTCCTGGAGCGGCTGGTGCTCACCATCGGCATCGCGGTCAACACCATCCAGGCCAACCGGCGTACGGAGGAACTGCTGGCCCAGTCGCAGCGGCTGGCGCACGAGATGCAGGAACAGTCGGCGGAGTTGCAGCGCACCAACGCCGAGCTGGAGGAGAAGGCCACTCTGCTTTCCGAGCAGAAGGGCAACATCGAGACGAAGAACCGGGAAATCGAACTGGCTCGGCTGGGCTTGGAGGAGAAGGCGCAGCAGCTGACCCGGGCGTCGGCCTACAAGTCGGAGTTCCTGGCCAACATGAGCCACGAGCTGCGTACGCCGCTGAACTCGCTGCTCCTGCTGGCCCGCCTGCTGGCGGAGAACTCGGAGCAGAACCTCAGCCCGAAGCAGATCGAGTTCGCCCGGACCATCCACGGTTCCGGCTCCGACCTGCTGCGTTTGATCGACGACATTCTCGACCTGTCCAAGATCGAGGCGGGCCGGATGGACGTCGAGCCGACCGAGATCCGCTTCGCCGAGCTGCGCGGCTACGTCGAGCAGGCGTTCGCGCCGCAGGCCGAGGAGAAGAACCTGGACTTCCAGGTACGGGTGAGCAAGGATCTGCCGCCGGCGCTGGTGACCGACGCGCAGCGGTTGCAGCAGATCCTCCGCAACCTGCTCTCCAACGCGGTGAAGTTCACCGACAACGGTGCGGTGACGCTGCGGATCGCCCCGGCGGCGGACAACGCGGTCTTCGACGTGCCGGCGTTGACCAACGCTCAGCAGGTGATCGCGTTCACCGTGATCGACACCGGGATCGGCATCTCCGACGACAAGTTGTCGATCATCTTTGAGGCGTTCCAGCAGGCAGACGGCACGACCAGTCGCCGCTACGGCGGCACCGGCCTGGGCCTGTCGATCAGTCGCGATCTGGCCCGGCTGATCGGTGGCACCATCACCGTGTCGTCCGCGCCCGGTCAGGGTTCGACCTTCACCCTGTTCGTACCGCAGGTGCTGGCCCCGGACGCGGTGGTCGCGCCCCAGTCTCCGTCCCCGCAGCGCGCCGGCCTGCCGTCGTCGCTGCTGATGCCGCCGCTGGAGCTGCTGCCGGAGCGGCCGGAGGCTCCGGTCACCCGCCAGCTGGACGGCGCCACCGTGCTGATCGTGGACGACGACGTGCGCAATGTCTTCGCCTTGACCAGCGCGTTGGAGCTGCACGGGATGACCGTGCTGTACTCGGACAACGGGGCGGACGGTGTCCGCCTGCTGGCCGAGCATCCGGAGGTGGACATCGTGCTGATGGACGCCATGATGCCCGACCAGGACGGTTACGAGACCACCCGCCAGATCCGCCGCAACCACCGGTTCGCCGACCTGCCGGTCGTCTTCCTGACCGCGAAGGCGATGCCGGGCGACCGCGAGTCGGCGCTCGCTGCCGGGGGCAGCGACTACATCACCAAGCCAGTCGACCTGGACGACCTGATCGAGTTGATGTCGTCCTGGATCAGCGGCAGCCGGACCAAGGAGACCTCGTGACCCAGACGGCCAAGGCGCTGCTCGTGGACGACCGGCGGGAAAATCTGATGGCCCTGGAGGCGATCCTCCAGGGCCTGCCGGTCCAGTCCGTGGCCGTGGAGAGTGGCGAGGCCGCGCTCAAGCAACTGCTGGTGGACGACTTCGCGGTGATCCTGCTGGACGCCCAGATGCCGGACATGGACGGCTTCGAGACGGCCAGCCACATCAAGCGCCGCGAGCGGACCCGGCACGTGCCGATCATCTTCCTCACCGCCGCCGACCGGGACGCCCAGCTCGCTCTCCGGGGCTACCAGGTGGGCGCGGTGGACTACCTGACCAAGCCGTTCGACCCGTGGGTGCTGCGGGCCAAGGTGTCGGTCTTCGTCGAGCTGTGGGTGAAGACCCGGCAGTTGGCCGCCCAGTCTGACCTGGTCCGGGAGCGCGATACCCAGTGGCGGCGGCTCACCGACGCGGTCGACGAGGCGACGACCCTGCTCCGTTCCGACGACCCGGAAGCCCGAAACCGGGCGGTGGATCTGATCGAGCAAGCCCGCTGGGGCAACACCGCCTAAGTACGTCCCCCGCCCCCGCCAAGCCGCCCCCCGCCAAGCCGCCCCCCGCCAAGCCGCCCCCCGCCAAAGCCGTTCCCCGCCGATCTAGGGCGAATCGCTGTTCGCAGAGATCAACTAGCGAGGATTTCCCCTAGATCGCCGCGAGCATGGGGCGGCGCGGCGCGGGGAGGGCGGGGCGGGCGCGGGGAGGGTGGGGTGTTAGCCGGTGGGTTGGTCGTTGCGGATCATTAGGGCGCTGCGGAGGCCCGTTATGTCCAGTACTCGGATCAGGAAGTCGCCCACGTGGGTCAGCATCAGCAGGCTCTGCGCGTGGCTGGCCTTGCGGCTGAGGACGACCAGGGTGCCCAGCCCCTGCGAGTCGCAGAAGGTGACGCCGCCGAGGTCGAGCACGATTCGCGGGGGCGGGTCGGCCAGCACCTCGTTGACCACGGTGGAGAGCTGCGCTGCCGTGAGCATGTCGATCTCACCGGCCAGGCGCAGCACTGCTTCGTCGCCCGTCCGGTGTAGCGTGATGGACAGTTCGGCACGATCCACCCGGTCAGCCTAGCGCGATCCGACCGCCCCGGCCTGTCGAGGCCGCGAGCCGTCTCCTCGCCCGTGTCGCCGCTGCTGGCGGGCACCGGCGATGGGTGAGCCCGGTAACCCCACTGCGGGGTGGCTGCTGGTTGGCCGTTCGGCGCTGACACAATGGCGGCATCGTGACCGACATCTTCCCAGCCGGACCCGGCCGTTACCCGGCCGAAGCGCCGGCCTCCGAGGCCCTGTTCGACCGCGCCCGCGCCATCGTGCCGGGCGGGGTGAACTCTCCCGTGCGCGCCTTTCAGGCGGTCGGCGGCACCCCGCGCTTCATGGTTCGTGGCGAGGGCCCGTGGCTGTACGACGCCGACGACCGTCGCTACGTCGACCTGGTCTGCTCCTGGGGCCCGCTGATCCTCGGGCACGCCCACCCGGAGGTGGTGGACGCCGTGCAGGCCGCCGCAGCCCGGGGCACCAGCTTCGGCACTCCCACCCCTGGTGAGGTGGAGTTGGCCGACGAGATCGTCGCGCGGACCCCGGTGGAGCAGGTTCGCCTGGTCAACTCCGGCACCGAGGCGACCATGTCGGCGGTCCGGTTGGCCCGTGGCTTCACCGGGCGCTCCAAGATCGTGAAGTTCGCCGGGTGCTACCACGGGCACGTCGACGCGCTGCTCGCCGCCGCCGGGTCCGGCGTGGCCACCCTGGGCCTGCCCGACTCACCGGGCGTGACCGGCGCGACGGCCAGCGAGACGATCGTGCTGCCGTACAACGACATCAGGGCCGTCGAGGAGGCGTTCGCCGCCGAGGGTCCGCACATCGCCGCGGTGATCACCGAGGCCGCCGCCGGCAACATGGGCGTGGTCGCTCCCCGCGATGGCTTCAACCAGCAGCTCGCCCGGATCGCGCACGCGCACGGCGCGCTGCTCGTGGTGGACGAGGTGATGACCGGGTTCCGGGTCTCCCGCGCCGGGTGGCATGGCCTCGACGCCTCCGACGCCGACCTGTGGACGTACGGCAAGGTCATGGGTGGTGGCCTGCCCGCCGCCGCGTTCGGCGGGCGCACCGAGATCATGGCCCGACTCGCCCCGGCCGGCCCGGTCTACCAGGCCGGCACGCTCTCCGGTAACCCGCTCGCCTGCGCCGCCGGCCTGGCCACGCTGCGGCTCGCGGACGACGCGCTGTACCGCCGCCTCGACGAGACGGCCGCCGTCGTGGGCAAGCTGGCCTCCGACGCGCTGGCCGCCGCCGGGGTCCCACACCGACTGTCGTACGCGGGCAGCATGTTCTCGATCTTCTTCACCGACGCCGACGTGGTCGACTACGACAGCGCCCGCACTCAGCAGGTGCCGGCGTTCAAGGCGTTCTTCCACGCGATGCTCGCCGCCGGCGTCTACCTGCCGCCGAGCGCGTTCGAGTCGTGGTTTGTCTCGGCGGCGATCGACGACGCCGCTCTGGAGCACATCGCCGCAGCGCTGCCGACGGCGGCGAGTGCGGCGGCAGCGGCTGGTCACGGGGGGTAGTGGTGAGCGCGAGGAGTGAGCCGGTTTTGCGAGCCCCGCAGTCGCGAACGGAGGGGGTCCGGTGAGCGCGAGGAGTGAGCCGGTTTTGCGAGCCCCGCAGTCGCGAACGGAGGGGGTCCGGTGAGCGCGAGGAGTGAGCCGGTTTTGCGAGCCCC
>NZ_JBEXGR010000010.1:0-28131 GCF_040607415.1 Micromonospora sp. NPDC005291 | reverse complement strand
CCGCAGTCGCGAACGAAGGGGGCGCAGCGGTGAGCAAGACGGTGGTCCACGTGCTTCGGCACGGTGAGGTGCACAACCCCGACCAGATCCTCTACGGCCGGCTGCCCGGGTTCCGCCTCTCCGAGCTGGGCGTGCAGATGGCCAAGGCCGCTGCGGAGGGCCTGGCCGAGCGGGAGATCGTGCACGTGGTGGCCAGCCCTCTGGAGCGCGCACAGCAGACCGCCGAGCCGATCGCCGCCCAGTTCGGGCTGCCGGTCGGGGTGGACGAGCGGCTGATCGAGAGCGCCAACTGGTTCGAGGGCAAGAAGGTGTCCCCGGGCGACGGGTCGTTCCGCGACCCGCGCAACTGGTGGGTGCTGCGCGACCCGATGACCCCGTCCTGGGGCGAGGCGTACCGGGTGATCGCCGAGCGGATGTTCGCCGCCGTGCACGCCGCCCGGGTCGCTGCCGAGGGGCGCGAGGCGGTGCTGGTGTCGCATCAGTTGCCGATCTGGACGCTGCGCCGGCACGTGGAGCGCAAGCGGCTCTGGCATGACCCGCGCAAGCGACAGTGCGGGCTGGCGAGCCTGACCTCGTTCCACTTCGACGGCGCGAAGGTGGTGGGCATCGGCTACAGCGAGCCGGCCGCGCACCTGATCGCTCTCTCCGCGACCGCCAGGACGGCCAAGGGGGCCTGATGAACGCCCGGAGGTGGACCGCCGGTCTGCTCGCCACCGTCGCCGCGGTGGCGTTGGTCGGCTGCACGTCGAAGGGGCAGGAGAAGACCTGCACGACCACCACCAACGGGATCTTCGAGTGTGCTCCGGACCAGCGCTCCGCGCCTCCGAAGCTCGCCGGTGAGCTGCTCCTCGGCGGCGAGTACGACGTCAGCCAGGCCCGCGGCCAGGTGGTGGTGGTCAACTTCTGGGGCTCCTGGTGCGCGCCCTGCCGGGCCGAGGCGGACGACCTGGAAGCCGTCTACCAGGCCACCAAGGGCTCCGGAGTGAGCTTCCTCGGCATCAACGTCCAGGACCAGCGGGACAAGGCCAAGGCATTCGAGGAGGGCCGGGTCACCTATCCGAGCCTCTTCGACCCGTCCAGCCGACTGGCGCTCGACCTGGACATCCCGCCGAACACCGTCCCGGCGACGGTGGTGCTCGACCGGCAGGGCCGGATCGCGGCGGTGATCCGGGCGGCCGTCAAGCAGGAGGGCCTGCAACCGATCGTCGAACGGATCGCGGGCGAGAAGCCGGCGTCGAACTGATGGGCGAGACCTTCAAGGAGTTGGCCCTCAGTGGGCCGCTGCTGCTGGCCATGGGCGCGGCGGCGCTCGCCGGCCTGGTCAGTTTCCTCTCCCCGTGCGTGCTCCCACTGGTCCCCGGCTACCTCTCGTACGTCACCGGCCTCGCCGGCGCCGACCTCGAAGGCCGCGCGAGGGCCGGCACCCTGGCAACGCCGAGGGCCCCGCTCGACACCGCCGAGCCCGATGGTGGCGGCGGGAAGGTGGCGGTGCGGGAGCGGATCGTCCAGGTCGGCGCGGTCAAGGGCCGGGTGCTCGCGGGCACGCTGCTCTTCATCGCCGGCTTCACCGCCGTCTTCGTCGCCACCGCGATCCTGTTCGCCGGCATCGGCCGGGTCTTCTTCGAGTACGAGCGGCAGCTGGAGATCGTCGTCGGCGCGCTGATCATCGTGCTCGGGTTCGGCTATCTCGGGTTGATCCCCGCACTGCAACGGGAGTTCCGGATCTCCCGGCTGCCGTCGGCGGGGCTGCTCGGCGCACCGGTCTTCGGCGCGGTCTTCGCACTCAGCTGGGTGCCCTGCACCGGCCCCACGCTCGGCGCGGTGATGGGAATGGCCACCGCGTCCGGTCAGAGTGACCGCGCCGTGGTGCTCGCCGTGGCGTACTGCCTCGGGCTGGGGATACCGTTCATCGTCTTCGGGCTGGGCTTCCAACGCCTGCTCGGGGTCTTCCGCGCCGTCCGGCGCAACAGCCGCTGGGTCACCCGGGTCGGCGGCGCTCTGCTCATCCTGATCGGCCTGGCGCTGGTCACCGGCGGATGGCAGAGCTTCGTGATCTGGTTGCAGACCACCGTCGGGGTGGGCGAGGTGAGCATCTGATGACCGTCGTCGACGACCGGCCGGAGACCGAGGCCCCGGCGCCCCGGCGCCGGCCCAACCGGTTGCTGGCGCTGCTGCGCAACTCGTGGCGGCAGCTGACCAGCATGCGTACGGCGCTGATCCTGCTCTTTCTGCTCGCGGTCGCCGCCATCCCCGGCTCGGTGTTGCCGCAGCGCGGGGTCAGCCCGGAGAGGGTCGACGAGTACTTCGTCAACCACCCGGACCTGGCCCCTCGACTGAACCAGATCGGCGCGTTCGAGGTCTTCGGCTCGGTCTGGTTCTCCGCGATCTACCTGCTGCTGTTCACCTCTCTGATCGGCTGCATCACCCCCCGGCTGCGTGACCACGTCCGGGCGCTGCGGTCCCGGCCGCCGGCCGCTCCGAAGCGGATGGCACGGTTGCCGCAGCACACCGTGCTGCCCGCCCCGGCCGGTGGCGCGGCGGCGATCGCCGAGGTGCTGCGCAAGCGTCGCTGGCGGGTGGAGGTGCGCGGCGACGAGGTCTCCGCCGAGAAGGGCTACCTCAAGGAGACCGGGAACCTGCTGTTCCACACCTCGCTGATCGCGGTGCTGATCGGCGTCGCGCTCGGCTCGTGGTACGGCTGGAGCGGCAACCGCCTGCTGGTGGCCGGCGCGGACAACGCCTTCTGCAACACCCGGCAGCAGTACGCCGAGGCGAAGCTCGGCCCCCAGGTGGACAGCGCGGACCTACCCCGCTTCTGCCTGCGGTTGGACGACTTCGAGGCCCGGTTCCTGCCGTCCGGCCAGCCGGAGTTCTTCAACGCCACGGTGACCGTCGACGGCCCGGACGAGCCGACCCGCAGCGCTGACTTCTCGGTGAACTCGCCGCTGCGGCTGAACGACGCGAACGTCTACCTGCTCGGTCACGGGTACGCCCCGGTGATCCGCTACACCGACCGCTTCGGCAACAGCCAGATCAGCGACGAGCCGTTCCTGACGACCGGCGACATGGGTCTGACCAGCGAGGGGCTGGCGGCCTTCCCGGACGCGAACGTCGACCCGGCCACCGGCAAGCGGGCACCGGATGAGCAGATGGCGTTCACCGGCATCTACCTGCCCACGGGACCCGAGCAGGCGCCGTTCGTCCGCTCGCAGTACCCGACCGAGCGCAACCCGATGCTGAACCTGGTCGCCTACCGGGGCAACCTCGGCCTGGACGCCGGCATCCCCGGCTCGATCTACCAGCTGGACCAGCGGCAGGTGCGGACCGGCAAGGTCCAGGAGGTCGGCACCAAGCTGCTCCGCAAGGGCGAGACGTGGACGCTGGACGACGGCACGACTGTCGAGTTCCTGGGCACCGAGCGGTACGTGACCCTCTCCATCCGGCACGACCCCGGCTCGACGCCGCTGCTGATCAGCTGCGGCTTCCTGCTGGTCGGGCTGATGGGCTCGCTGTTCGGGCGTCGCCGCCGGGTGTTCTTCCGGGTGATGCCGGCCGACCCGGCGGAAGGATCTCCGACGGGCGGTAGTAGCTTGATGGAGGTTGGTGGCTTGCCGCGCACCGACTATCCAGGGTTCGCCGACGAGTTCGCTCAACTTGTCGCCGCGGTCAGCGGTGACGAACGGGCGGCCGAGCGGGCCGGTGCGAGCGCTGACTCGGGTGACCGGCCCGGCGTGCGAGAAGGAGCCGAGTGATGTCCGCACTCTCCGACAATCTGGTGACCTTCGCGATCCTGGCGTACCTGGTCGCGATGATCGGCCACGCCGTGGAGTACGCGCTGGGCAACGCGCGTACCCGGGTCGCCGTGGCGGCTCCGGTCCGCGAGCTGGTGGGAGCCGGCGGCGGCGCTGTTCCGACGCCGCCCGCGCCGGTGCAGCCGTCGACCGCGGCCGACCGCTCGGCGCGGCGTGCCCGCCTAGCGGGCCTGATCGCGGTGGGCGCCACCGCAGTCGCCGCCGTGCTGCACCTGGCGGCGCTGGTCACTCGCGGCCTCGCCGCGGACCGGATGCCCTGGGGCAACATGTACGAGTTCGTGCTCACGGTGACGTTCATCGGGGTCACGGCCTGGCTCGTGGTGCTCTGGAAGCGACCGTCGCTGCGCAAGCTCGGGCTGTTCCTCACCCTGGTGATGGTGCTGCTGGTGGCCACCGCCGAGCTGGTGCTGTACGTGCCGATCGTGCCGCTGGTGCCAGCTCTGAACTCGTACTGGTTCGTCATCCACGTCTCGACCATCGTCTTCGCGTCCGGCATCTTCCTGCTCGGTGTGGTGCCGGCGGTCGGCTTCCTGATGCGCAACGGGTACGAGCAGGGCAAGCGGAGCTTCCCGTACACCCTGGCGAAGCGGTTGCCCGGCGCGGCCGGCCTGGAGCGGTTGACCTTCACGCTGCACGCCTTCGCCTTCCCGGTCTTCACCTTCGCGGTGATCGCCGGTGCCATCTGGGCCGAGGCGGCCTGGGGTCGGCCGTGGGGTTGGGACCCGAAGGAGACCTGGGCGTTCATCTCCTGGGTCGTCTACGCCGGCTACCTGCACGCCCGGGCGACGCCCAGCGTGAAGCGCAACGTGGCCACCTGGCTGGCGGTGCTCGGCTTCCTCACCGTGCTGATGAACCTGTTCGGCGTGAACATCTTCTTCACCGGCCTGCACTCGTACGGCGGCCTGGACTGATCAACCGCGGGGCGCGGCCGGTGGCCGGGCCGCCGGTCAGCGTTGTCTCCAGACCGGAGGCAGGTCGAGCGCCTCGTCGATCGCGTCGAGCACCTCCGGCCTGTCCGCCCCGGCGCTGCGCAGCAGGTCGAGGATGGCCATCCGGAGCTGACCGATCATCGTGCTGACCGGCAGTGACTGCTCGTGCCGGAGCATCGGCGTCATCGCCTGCGCGGTGTCGACCGCGATGACGCCCGCCCGGTCGACGTGCTGGTCGGCCGTGTCGCGGTCGCCCGAGACGACGGCGACGAGCACCGCGGCGGCACACGTCGTCAACTCGTGCAGCGCGGTCAGCGCCGTTTCGAGCTGGGTCGGCGCCGGATCCGGCAGCCGGGTGACCGTCACCGCCGAGCGCGCCAGCGTCCGGATGTTGCGGACGGCGTAGTCGATATGGTCGACGGCGGCCTGCACGGCCTGGATACGTGGGCGGCTGTGCCGGTCCCAGGGCGCGAGACGCAGGTTCTCGTCGGCGACCAGCACGGCCCTGCGCAGCGCATCGGTGTGTGAGTCCAGCTGCTGGGCCCGGTCGAACACGGCCTGGGCCGCCTGCTCGTCGTGTCGCCGCAGCGCCTGCCGGATGCCGTCCACCACCCCGGAGAACTCCGTGAACGCCTGCCGTCCCTCGGTCTCGAGCGGGGCCAGCGGCGAGCGTCCGACGGCGATCTGACTGATCAGCAGCGCGATCGTGCCGCCGATCAGCGCGTCGTAGAAGCGGGTGGGTGCCACCTCCTGGTTGCCCGGCGGAACCACGGCGACCAGGAAGAGCGCGGACATGGTCAACTGGTTCCGGACGACGCCTGCGGCCCCGGCGGCGACCGAGAGCCCGACCGCGACCAGGATGACGACGAAGATGGCGGCGGTGGAGTTGGCGCCGAGCGCCTCGATGGCGACTTCGCCGATGAGTGCCCCGACGGCGATCCCGATCAGGACCTGGACCGCCTTGCGCAGTCGTACGCCCCGCGACTGGGCCAACACGATCAGCGCGGCGGCCGGGGCGAAGAACGGCCCGCTGTCGTTGTCGCCGCCGAGGAGGCGGCTGGCGACGAACCAGGACGCGGTCGCGGCCAGCGTCACCTGCGCCACCAGCGGCCAACCGGTACGCAGGCGACCCCAGGCACTGCGCAACCAGCTCGTCATCCGGGACACGCCGGTCTCCCTCGTCGTCCTCGCCGGCTGGTTAACGACTCAACTCGGATCCCGGTGACCGGGGTTGCCAGCCGCGCAGCGTGCGGTCCACCTGAACGGTGACCTGGTAGGCCACCTCGGGCACGTCGGCCAGCTCGATCCGTTCAGCGCGCAGCGCAAGCTGGGCGTGCAGCTCCCGGGCGATGGCGTCGCGCAGCTCGACCAGCAGGGGCGACAACCCGTCCGGGTCGCCGACGACGTAGGCATCCGACATGCCTTCCAGGCTGCGCCCCGGCCGGCGAGGCACGCCAGGGCCGGTGAGATTCGTCGGCTCTGCTTGACCCGCGCCACGTCGGCGATGTTGCGGTATCCCGCGCCGAGGACGCCCCCAGGTCGGCGATGTCGCGGAATCCCGCGCCGAGGACGCCGCCACGTCGGCGATGTTGTGGTGTCCCGCGCCGGGGACACCGCCACGTCGGCGCCATGGTGTCGATCAACCCTGGCGCGGTCAGCCGCCGAGCCAGCCCGGCACGTCGAGGCGGAACCAGTTGGCGGCGGCCATCGTCCGCAGGTCGTCCTCCAGGGCGTCGACCCGCTCCGGGCCGACGGTTTCGGCCCACCGCTCGCGCAGCCGGTCGAAGATCTCCGCCGACCGGCGCAGCCCGTCGACGCCGCGCGGCGTCATCATGACCAGCCGACGGCGGGCGTCCTGAGGATCGTCGGCCCGTTCGAGGTAGCCGACGGCGACCAGCCGGTCGACCGTCTTGCCGGCTGCCTGTTTGGAGATGCCCAGCCGCTGGCCCAACTCGGTGGCGGTGGTGCCCTCCGACCCGACGGCCTGGAGCACGAAGCCGTGCAGCGGACGCAACTCGGGGTGCCCCTGCCGGGCCAGCTCGGCATGCAGGTCGTCGATCAGCGTCCGGAAGCCGGCCAGCAGCAGGAGCGGTAACTGGAAGCCGGGGCGTGCGGGGTCAGCAGTTGCCATGTTCGACAACCTCGTTTACTATTCCGTCAACCACGTTGACCATCCTACGGGTCCACGGACAACGTGGCGCTCCCGCCCCGCTGCTGAAAGCAGGTAAACCGTGCCCGTCTTCACCGCACACACCGCCGAGACCGCCCCCGCCACCGCCCGATCGACCATCGAGGGCGTACGCCGCCGGTTCGGCTGGCTGCCCGCCCCGGTGGCGCTGATGGCCGACTCGCCACAGTTGCTCGCCGGCTTCCTCACCGCCAACGCGGGCTTCGAGCAGACCGATCTCTCGCCGCTGGAGCGGGAGGTCGTCGTTCTCGCCGTCGCCACCACCAACGAGTGCCACGTCTGCGTCGCCCTGCACACCGGCACGCTCACCCGGCTCGGCGCGACCGCTGAGTTGATCACCGCGCTGCGGGCCGGCACGGCGCTTCCGGAGCCACGGCTGGAAGCGCTGCGCCGCTTCACGCTGGCCGTGCTCGACCACCGGGGAGCGGTGCCCGACGACGAGCTGGACGACTTCCTGACCGCCGGCTATCAGCCCCGACACGCGCTGGACGTGGTGCTCGGCGTCGGCGCGTACACGATCTCCACCTTCGCCAACCGGCTCACCCGGGCACCGCTCGACCCGCCGCTGGCCGCGCACGCCTGGACGCCCGCGGCCTGATCGGGAACGCCTGCCGGCCGCTGCTCAGGACGCCCCGAGGAAGTCGCGCAGCAGGGCGAGCATCTCGTCCGGGCGCTCCTCGTACAGCCAGTGCCCGCAGTCCTCGATCACCTCGCCGCGGACCGTGTCGGCGTACCGGCGAACCTGCTCGGCGACCTGCCTACCGAGGCTGGCCGCCGCGCCGACGGCCAGTACCGGCATCGTCAGCTTCGTGTCCCGGTACGCCACGTTGTCGGCGATGTCCTGCTCGAACGCCCGGAAATAGGCGAAGCTGGCCCGCAGATGCGCCGGGTCGCGCAGATGGTTCGCGAACTCCTCGATGTCCGGCGCGGCGATGCTGCCCTTGCGCACCATCAGGGCGTCGGTGAACCGGTCCACCCAGAGCGACTCCCGCCCACTGACCAGCTCCTCCGGAAGCCCGTTGCCGATGGAGAAGTAGCCGAAGTTCCACACCCCAGGCCCGGCCGAGGTGAGCGCGGGGAACGTGTAGATGCTCTCGTCGGGGATCGGCGCTTCGCTGAGCACCAGCCGACTCACCCGCTGCGGATGGGCGGCGGCGTACGCGTACGCCACCATCGTCCCCAGGTCGTGCCCGACCAGCCGAAGGTCACTGTCCAGGCCGAGCTGGTCGAGTAGTCCGTGCAGGTCGGCGGCGACCGTCTTCTTGTCGTACCCGCCGTCCGGGGCCTCGCTTCCCCCGAAGCCGCGCAGGTCGGGCGCGACCACGTCAAAGGAGCGCCCCAACTCGGGCAGCAGGTGCCGCCACATGTACCAACACTGCGGATACCCGTGCAGCAGCACCAGCGGGGGGCCGGCACCGCCTCGGACGTAGTTCATGGTGATCTGGCCGACCCGTGCCCGTTGCTCGGTGAACCCCGCCGGGACCCGCTCCCCGCCCATCGCCGCCTCCGTCTGCCGTCTGCCCGCGCGCCCGTCTGCCGTCTGCCCGCGCGCGCCCGTCTGCCGTCCCGCCCGTGCGCCATCGTGCCGTCTGCCCGCGCGCCGTCTGCCCACCGCCTGGCCGGCTACCCGCTCAACCGCCCGCCATGCCCGCCAGATGCGGGCCCTGCGCCTTGATCCACTCGGCTTCCATGAAGTCGCGGTGTCCTGCGGCCTGGAACACCGCGTTTTCATGAAACCCGAGTGGATCTAGGCCCGCCGTCCGCCGTCCGCCGTCCGCCGCCCGCCGCCTGCCGTCCGCCAACCCCGTCCGCCGCCTGCCGGTTGGTGCTCACGGCGGGAAATCGCGAGCGTCACAGCACCCGGCTTGGGCCGGGCGGGAGCCGGTGCGGGAGACTGGGCGACATGGCGGCTCGTGGCTTCCCGTACACCGATCTCAAGGACTTCCTCGCGGCGCTGGAGCGCGCGGGGGAGCTGCGCCGGGTCGACGTCCCCGTCGACCCCACCCTGGAGATCAGCGAGGTGGTCACCCGCACAGTGCGGGCCGGCGGCCCGGCGCTGCTCTTCGAACGCCCGACCCGAGGCGAGATGCCGGTGGCGATCAACCTGTTCGGCACCGAGAAGCGGATGGCGATGGCGCTCGGGGTGGAGAACCTCGACGAGATCGGCACCCGGATCGGCGAGATGCTCAAGCCGGAGCTGCCGCAGGGCTTCTCGGGCATGATGGGCGGGCTTGGCAAGGTCATGCAGCTCAAGTCCATGCCGCCGAAGAAGGTCAAGACGGCCCCCTGCCAGCAGGTTGTCTACCGCGGCGACGACGTCGACCTCAACCGGTTGCCGGGGCTGCAGGTCTGGCCGGGTGACGGCGGGATCTTCCACAACTTCGGGCTGACCCACACCAAGCACCCCGAGACGGGCAAGCGCAACCTCGGGCTCTACCGGCTCCAGCAGCACTCGCACAACACCATCGGCATGCACTGGCAGATCCACAAGAACTCCACGGCGCACCACGCGGTCGCCGAACGGCTCGGGCAGCGGCTGCCGGTGGCGATCGCCATCGGTGCCGACCCCGCGGTCGCCTACTCGGCCAGCGCGCCGCTGCCGGCCGACATCGACGAGTACCTGTTCGCCGGCTTCCTGAGCGGCGAGCGGGTCGAGATGGTCGACTGCCTGACCGTGCCGCTACAGGTGCCGGCGCACGCGCAGATCGTCCTGGAGGGCTACATCGAGCCAGGCGAGCGGCTGCCGGAGGGCCCGTTCGGCGACCACACCGGCTTCTACACGCCGGTCGAGCCGTTCCCGGTGATGCACATCGAAGCGATGACCATGCAGCGCAACCCCGTCTACCACTCGATCGTCACGTCCCAGCCGCCGCAGGAGGACCACGGTCTCGGCAAGGCCACCGAGCGGATCTTCGCCCCGCTGCTGCGCTTCCTGATCCCGGACATCGTCGACTACAACCTGCCCGCCGCCGGGGTCTTCCACAACTGCGCGATCGTGTCGATCCGTAAGCGCTACCCGAAGCACGCCCAGAAGGTGATGAACGCGATCTGGGGCGCGCACATGATGTCGCTGACCAAGCTGATCGTGATCGTCGACGAGGACTGCGACGTGCACGACTACAACGAGGTGGCCTTCCGCGCCTTCGGCAACGTCGACTACTCGCGCGACCTGCTGCTGACCGAGGGCCCGGTGGACCACCTCGACCACGCGTCGTACCAGCAGTTCTGGGGCGGCAAGGCGGGCGTCGACGCGACCCGCAAGCTGCCCACCGAGGGCTACAACCGCGGCTGGCCGGAGGGGATGACCATGAGTCCCGAGGTCACGTCCCTGGTCGACAAGCGCTGGAAGGAGTACGGGATCTGATGGTGGTCCTCGACGCACCGGCCGAGAAGCCGGGCCGGGTCAAGTCGTTCCTGAAGCTCGTGGCGATCGAGCACTCGGTGTTCGCGTTGCCGTTTGCTTTCCTCTCCGCGCTGACCGCCATGCAGGTCAACGGCGGGCGGGTGCGGTGGTGGGACCTGCTGCTGATCACCGTGGCGATGGTCGGGGCGCGGACGTTCGCGATGGCCGCCAACCGGATCCTCGACCGGCGGATCGACGCGCGGAACCCGCGTACCGCCGGGCGGGAGTTGGTCACCGGAGCGGTGAGCGTGCGGACGGCCTGGACCGGCGCGGCCGTCGCGTTGGTGGTCTTCCTCGCCGCCGCCGCCCTGCTCAACCCGCTCTGCCTGGTGCTCGCGCCGCTCGCCGTGGTGCCGCTGGTCGTCTACCCGTACGCCAAGCGGTTCACCAACTGGCCGCACGCGGTCCTCGCGATTGCCCAGGCGGTCGGCCCGGTCGGCGCCTGGCTGGCCGTCACCGGCACCCTGGACGGCTCCTGGCCGGCCTGGCTGCTCGGTGCCGCGGTCGGGCTGTGGATCGGCGGCTTCGACCTGATCTACGCCTGCCAGGACTCCGAGGTCGATCAGGAGATCGGCGTGCACAGCGTGCCCGCCCGGTACGGTCGGCGCTTCGCGCTGCACGCCTCCACGATCGCGCACGTGGTGACCTTCGCGCTGTTCATCTGGTTCGGCGCGTTGATCGGCTTCGGCTGGCTCTGGTGGATCGGGCTGGCGTTGACCGCGGTCGCGTTCGGCTACCAGCACCTGGTGGTCACCCCGACCGACCTGAGCAAGGTCAACCGGGCGTTCTTCACCGCCAACGGGTTCGTCGGCATCGTGCTGTTCGTCTTCGCTCTGCTCGACCTGGTGATCCGGCTCGACCTACGGCCCTGAGGCTGGCCGCGCGGTGCCGGCGGGGTAGCGGGCGCTCTCCAAGGTCCAGTCGATGGTGCCCCGGACGGCGTACGCGACCCCGTCGAGATGGTCGGTGACCGCCTCGTCCAACGCCGGCCCGAACGACGGCACCGCGGCCCGCAACGCGACGAAGCGCCGCATCGACTCCCGCCAGCGCTCGGCCGCCCGCTCGACCGCCTCCGACGTCGGCACGGCCAGCTCGGCCTGCATGGCCAGGACCAGGCTGTGCCCGCCCGCGGTGGCCCGGTCCCGCTCCAGCGAGGCCAGGTCGTTGTACCAGGAGAGCAGGTCGTTGCCGAGGTGGGCGATCTGGCGCAGCAGCGGGTGGTGGTAGACCGGGTCGGGCAGCGGTCGCCCGCTGGCGAACTCCACCAGCGGGTACGACACCTCCGCCGCCGACGTGGCCCGACGCAGCTCGACGTACTCGTTGACGCTGGGCCGGCGGCCGGCCTCCTTGTTGACCGCCTCCTGCCAGGTGCCGTCGAGGTGCCGGGCCACCGCGTCGGCGAAGCGCAGCCGCCACCGGGCCGGCATCCGGCGACGTGGCTCCCGCCAGGCCAGCACCAGCAGCCGCCGTAGCGGGCCGGTCAACCCGGCCTGGCGCAGCCGGGGACCGTCGTGCAGCAGCGCCAGCGTGCCGTTGCGCAGCGCGCGGATCTGCTCCGGGGCGAGCCGGGTCGGCCCGTCGCAGGCGTCGTCGACCAGGAAGAACCAGGTGAACAGTGCGGTCAGCACCCGCAGGTCGGCTTCGGTCGCGTCCGGGTAGAGCCTCCCGGCGTACCGGGCGAAAGCTCCCCGGGACAGCCGGTGCAGCGCGGCGTCGTCCAGTGGGAGGCCAAGCTCGGGCAGCAGGCCGAGCAGCCACTCCTGCACGCGGTCGGCGTGCGGTGAGAGCCGGGACGGGATCGGACATTCGGCACGCAGCGTCCAGAGGATCTCGCCGGTCGTCACCGATGCCTCCTGTGCGAGATGGTCCGGTGCGAATCGCCACTGGAGCATGGCAGGTGACCGGGATGCACAGGTACCCCGCCGGATATGTCGGACGCACCATCCCCGGGGGTGCTCACCGCCGGGTCAGCCGGACCAGGCAGGCTGGGGGGATGCGGGAACCATGGGTGGTCGGGGTCTCCGGGGCTTCGGGTACGCCGTACGCGGCGGCGGTCATCGGAGGGCTGCTCGACGCGGGCGAGCCGGTGGACCTGATCGTGTCCCGGGCGGCACGACTCACCGTGCTCGACGAGACCGGCCGACCGTTCCGCGACGGGCACTGGGCCGAGGACCTCACCGCCTGGCTCGACCGGGACCTGACCGGCGCGGATGTGCGGCACTGGCCCGCTGGCGACCTGGCCGCCGGGCCGAGCAGCGGCTCCTACCCGGTACGCGGGATGGCCGTGGTCCCGGCCAGCACGGCAGCCTGCGCGGGTATCGCGATCGGGCTCTCCAAGGACCTGTTGCAGCGCGCCGCCGAGGTCAACCTCAAGGAACGCCGACCCCTGGTGGTGGTGCCCCGGGAGACACCGGTGACCCGCAGCCATCTGGAGCACCTGATCGCTCTGCACGACGCCGGCTCGGTGGTGCTGCCAGCCAGCCCCGGCTTCTACGGAGCCGGCGCGGCGGCCAGCGCCCAACAGTTGGTCGACTTCGTGGCCGGCAAGGTGCTGGACGCGCTCGGCGTCCCACACACCTTGTTCCGACGGTGGTCCGGCCAACTCGGCGCGGCCCGGAGCTGAGCCGTCCGCTCAGCGAGCACGGGCCTTCCGTTCAACGCGCCTCGTGATGCCGCCTGGCGGTCGGCAGAAGCGGGACGCGGACCGGACTGGTGTCCGGTCCGCGTGACGTTGTCCGCACCAGTTCAGTACATGCCGGCGTTGGCCGGACCCGGCCCGGTGGATGCTGCCGGCCCCACATTGCGTGACTTTCCGACCTCATCCACCTCGTCCAGCATGCCCTCCCCCTCAAGCAGGGCTCGCACCTCGGATTCCCGAAACCGGCGATGCCCGCCTGGAGTCCGGATGCTTCCTATCCGGCCCGCCGCCGCCCATCTCGTCACAGTCTTCGGGTCCACCCGAAACAGCGCGGCGACCTCACCCGGTGTCAGCAGGCGATCTCCAGTGTCCACAGCCCCCTCCTCGCGTCGACGAAGCCCCTGGCTGAACACACTGCCCCCGGCTGGTGCGAGCCCAGAGCCGTCATGAGGGACGTATGGCAATTACAGCACCAGGGACCTGGCCTGTCCGCCAAACGCGAAAAATGCACTGACTTGGAAGTTAGTAAATGGTACTGGTGCAACCCCTGCTTTGACCGTCGGTTTGTTAACACTTACTCACTGCTCAGTCCAACGGATGCCGAAGGCACCGCGTTACGCCTAACCGGTTAAGGTCACTCTCCGTGGACGCCATCGACCTGAGCCTCGTCGACCTGCTGCGCGGCAACGCCCGCCTCTCGTACGCCGAGTTGGCCCGGCAGGTGGGCCTCTCCGCCCCGGCCGTGCACGAGCGGGTCGGCAAGCTGGAGAGCAGCGGTGTGATCCGTGGCTACCGCGCGGACGTGGCCCCCGAAGCGATCGGGCTGGGTGTCACCGCGCTGATCGGCATCGTCGAGGACTCCGGCGCGGACAGCGACGACATGCTGGAGTCGCTCCGGGTGCTGCCCGAGATCGAGTCCTGCTACTTCATGGCCGGCGTGGAGTCGTTCCTGCTCAAGGCGCGGGTCGGCACGATCGCCGAGCTGGAGCAACTGATCGTGCGGCTGAACCGGACCCCCGGGGTCGCCTCCACCCGTACCGCCATCGCGCTCTCCACGAAGTGGGAGAACCGCCCCCAGCCCGTCGGCCCGCCCGCGGCCTGACAGCCGCGTACCCCTGGTGTCGCCCGGTTGGTCGGCGGTAGCGTGCGCCGATGACCCCACCGGGACATCGAGTGGCCGTGGTGACCGGCGCTGCCGGAGGTCTGGGCCGCGCCATCGCCACCGCGTTGCACGCCGACGGCTGGTCGGTGCTGCTCACCGACCTCGACCCGGCGGCGGTGGCCAGCGCCGCAGCACCGCTCGGCGGTTGGTCGGCCGCCCTGGACGTCCGGGACGAGGACGGCTGCGCCGACATCGCCGCGACCGCGGCGAGCCGGGGCGAACTCGCCCTCTGGGTCAACAACGCCGGCATCCTGGTCACCGGGCCGTCGTGGGAGCACGACGGCCCGACCCGCCGCCGAGTGCTCGACGTGAACGTCCTCGGCGCCATGAACGGCACCCTCGCCGCGCTGGCCGTAATGCGGGAGCAGGGCCACGGCCACGTGCTCAACGTCGTCTCGCTGGCCGGGCTGGTCGCCGCGCCCGGCGAGACGGTGTACGCGGCCAGCAAGCACGCCCTGCTGGCGTTCAGCCTCGGTACCCTGTCCGACCTGCGGATGGCCGGTTACCGGCGGGTGCACGTCTCCTGCCTCTGCCCGGACGGCATCTGGACGCCGATGTTGCACGACCGGCTGGACGACCCTGGGGCGCTGGCCTCGTTCACCGGGTCGATGCTGACCGCGCAGCGGGTGGCAGCCCGGGCAGTCCGGCTGGCCCGCCGGCCCCGCCCGGTGGTCAGCCTGCCCCGCTGGCGGGGAGCGCAGGTGCGCCTGCTGGACGCCCTGCCCGGGCTGGCCGTCGCACTGACCCCGCTCGTCCAGGCCGCCGGCCGGGCCGGTCAGCGCCGCCAACGCCGCCGGACCGCGTCGCCGGACCGGCGCTGACCACCTCTGGCCTGCTTGCTACGTTTCCGGCGTGACTCATCACGACCGGTGCGACGAGGCCAGCCGGACCTGGGTGACGGAGGCGATCGCCTCCGTCGAGGCGGACGCGAACCGCTCGGCCGACACCCACCTCCTGCCGTTCCCGCTCCCCAGGGCGTGGGGGATCGACCTCTACCTCAAGGACGAGTCGTCACACCCCACCGGCTCGCTGAAGCACCGGCTGGCCCGCTCGCTCTTCCTCTACGGGCTCTGCAACGGCTGGATCGGGCCACGCACCACGATCGTCGAAGCGTCGTCGGGCTCCACGGCGGTCTCCGAGGCGTACTTCGCCCGGATGCTCGGTCTGCCGTTCATCGCGGTGATGCCCGCCTCCACCTCGCCGGAGAAGATCGCGCAGATCGAGTTCCAGGGCGGCCGGTGCCACCTGGTGGACGACCCCGCGAGCGCGGTGGTCGAGGCTCGCTGGCTCGCGGAGGACTCCGGCGGGCACTTCATGGACCAGTTCACCTACGCCGAGCGGGCGACCGACTGGCGGGGCAACAACAACATCGCCGAGTCGATCTACGCCCAGCTGGAGCTGGAGCGGCACCCGATCCCCGCCTGGGTCGTGGTGGGCGCCGGCACCGGGGGCACCAGCGCGACCATCGGCCGGTACGCCCGGTATCGCCGGCTCCCCACCAAGCTCTGCGTGGTCGACCCGGAGAACTCGGCGTTCTACCCGGCCTGGCTAACCACCGACTGGTCGGTGCGTACCGGGAAGGGCTCCCGGATCGAAGGGATCGGCCGTCCCACCGTGGAGGCCTCGTTCCTGCCCTCGGTGGTGGACCGGATGGTCCAGGTGCCGGACGCGGCGTCACTGGCCGCCATGCGCGCCGGGTCGGCGCTGCTCGGCCGCCGGGTGGGCGGCTCCACCGGCACCAACCTGTGGGGTGCTTTCGGCCTGATCGCCGCGATGCTCGCCGAGGGCCGGACCGGCTCGGTGGTCACCCTGATCTGCGACCCAGGCGACCGGTACGCCGACACGTACTACGCCGACGACTGGGTGGCCGCCCAGGGTCTCGACCTGACGCCGCACCTGGCCACGATCGAACGCTTCCTGGCCAGCGGCGCCTGGCCGGCCTGAGCCCTGCCCGCTATCAGCCCTGCCCGCGCCGTTCAGCGCGGGTCGATCCGTTCGGCCAGCCCGGGGTAGCGCACCACATAGCCGCTGTCGTCCAGATCGATGTCGGCCGTGAAGGTGCCGCTGGCGAACCGCACCCGACCCGGCCCGAGCCCGGTGTAGATCTGCTCGGCCGGCACCACCTCCAGGCCGGGCAGCAGCACCCACGCGACGGTGATCCGGTGTGCCAGGTCGGCCGGCTCGGCGGCCAGCCCGAGCCGGTGGACCGGCAGGGAGTTGAACAGCGGCGAACCGCTCAGGTCGACGTCGAGCGCGTCGGCCAGCCGATCCGGGTCATCTGTGCCCGGCAGACCGGCCCGGGGATGACCGGCCGCGACCAGCGCCGCGTCCAGGTTGCCCTGCTCCGCGGTGGTCACCCGCCACCGGTCCGCGGCCCGCTCCAGCGTCACTCTGCGCAGCCAGCCCAGCCCTTCGGCCTCGACCTCGACCCGGGTGGTGGTCCAGTCCGGCGTGGTGGTCAGCTGGTAGCGGGCGGTCCAGGGGATCGGGTCCACGGCGAGCAGGGTTCCCCGGGCCGCCAACCCGTGGCCGTCGTCGAGCAGGACCTGCTCACTGCCGGCAGTGTCCGTCCGGGACCAGAAGATTGACTTCGGCATGGTCGGCATGAGCGGGACGTTACGCGACCGGGAGGGGCATCGGCAGGGCATGCGCGAACGCCGCCGCGAAGCGTGTGCTCCGCGACGGCGTTC
This sequence comes from Micromonospora sp. NPDC005291, assembly GCF_040607415.1. Classification (NCBI taxonomy): domain Bacteria; kingdom Bacillati; phylum Actinomycetota; class Actinomycetes; order Micromonosporales; family Micromonosporaceae; genus Micromonospora; species Micromonospora sp. NPDC005291. The sequence goes on along the minus strand of NZ_JBEXGR010000010.1, from coordinate 11,309 downwards.
GGTAGATCAGTGGATCAGTAGGTACGCGCCGGCGGTCGCCCGCCAAAACCGCGCCGGTCGTCACGCGGCCGGTCTTCCCGAACACGGCTCTCCGGGCGGAAGCCACCCCGGGCGTCCCGGTCGCCGAAGCGCCGCTCGCCGGTCGGGCGGTCGCCCTGGTGACGCTCGCCCTGCGGCCGGTCACCGTAACCCCGGGTGTCCCGATCGCCGTGACGCCGGTCGCCGGCAGGCCGGTCGCCGTAGCCCCGCTCGCCCTGCGGGCGGTCGCTGTGCTGCCGGTCGCCGTACTGGCGGTCACCCTGCGGCCGGTCGCTGTAACGGCGCTCGCCGGTCGGCCGGTCGCCGTACTGGCGGTCACCCTGTGGGCGGTCGCTGTACTGGCGGTCACCCTGCGGTCGGTCGCTGTACTGGCGGTCACCCTGCGGTCGGTCGCTGTACTGGCGGTCACCCTGTGGGCGGTCGCTGTAACGGCGCTCGCCGGTGGGGCGGTCGCCGTACTGCCGGTCACCCTGCGGGCGGTCGCCGAAGCGGCGCTCGCCCGCCGGCCGGTCGCCGTAGCGGCGCTCGCCGGTGGGTCGGTCGCCGAACCGGCGCGGGCCCCCGGCCCGGTCGTCGAATCGACGCGGACCGCCGGAGCGGTCGCCGTAACCCCGGGGCTCTGCCTCAAGACGAACCGGGACGCCGCTGGGTTCGCGGGCGCCGATCAGCTCGGCCAACGCCGGGTCTCCGAGCCGGACCCGGGTCTCGGCCGGCGCGACGCCGGCCTTCTCCAGCATCGCCAGGGTCGTGCGGCGCTGCTTGGGCAGCACCAGCGTGGCGACCGCGCCCGACTCGCCCGCTCGGGCGGTGCGCCCTGCGCGGTGCAGGTAGTCCTTGGGGTCCTTCGGCGGGTCGACGTGCAGCACCAGAGTGACGCCGTCGACGTGGATGCCCCGAGCCGCCACGTCCGTGGCGACCAGCACGTTCATCCGGCCCTCACGGAACTCGGCCAGCGTCTTGGTACGCATCCGCTGGGTCTTGCCGCCGTGCAGGCCACCGGCGCGTACGCCGACCGCCGCGAGCTGCTCGACCAGCCGGTCCACCCCGAGCTGGGTACGGGCGAAGACCATCGTCCGGCCGTCACGGGCGGCGATGGAGGCCGCCACCGGGAACTTCTCGTGCGGCGGGATCAACAGCATGTGGTGGTCCATGGTGGACACCGAGGCAGTCGACGGTGCCGTCGAGTGGGTCACCGGGTCGGTCATGAACCGCCTGACCAACGCGTCGACGTCACCATCCAGGGTGGCCGAGAAGAGCAGCCGCTGACCGTTTGCGGGCGTCTTCGCCAGCAGGTCGGTCACCTCGGGCAGGAAGCCCATGTCGGCCATCTGGTCGGCCTCGTCAAGCACCGTGACCTCGACGTCGTCGAGCTGGCAGATGCCCCGCTCGATCAGGTCGCCGAGCCGGCCCGGGGTGGCCACGATGACCTCCACGCCGCGCCGCAGCGCGTCGATCTGGCGGTCGTACGGGACGCCGCCGACGGCGGTCTTGAGGAAGATGCCGACGGCCTTGCCCAGCGGCACCAGGGCGTCGTTGACCTGCATGGCCAGCTCGCGGGTGGGGACCAGGACCAGGGCGCGGGGCCGCAGCGGCCGGGCCCGGTTGCGGGTGGCGAGCCGGGCGATCATCGGCAGGCCGAAGGCGAGCGTCTTGCCCGACCCGGTCTGGCCGCGGCCGAGCACGTCCCGACCGGCGAGCGCGTCCGGAACGGTGGCCCGCTGAATCTCGAACGGGCTGGTGATGCCCTGCCGCGCCAGCGCGCGGACCAGCGGCTCGGGCAGGCCGAGTGCGGCGAAGTCGGGCTCCGCCGGCACGGACTCGGCCGGTTGGGCGGCGGTCGCCGCCGACGGGGTGCCGGCGTCGCTCGGAGCGGCGTCGAGCGGCTCCCGCGCGGTGTCGGTCGCCGGGGCTGGGTTGGAAACGGACGTAACGGTGCTGGGGTCAGCAGAGGTGGTCAACAAAAGCCTTTCGAGCGGGGCGCATCTTCGCGATGGCCTGCCGCGGCTGTGCCGCCGGATCGCCCGCAAGATCGCCCAGGGTCGCGCACCACGCGCGCCGGGTCAGTGATCTCAGCCAGTGTACGGCGGTCTGGCGGAGCCGCCAGCCGGTTGCCCGACGGTAGTGGGCGGACTCACCATCATTCCCGCTCGTCGGCTCACCCGTTGAGCACGCTGCCCACCAAACCGTCCAGGGCGTCGCCAGCCAGCAGAACGATCATGACACTGATCGCCACCAGCAGCCCCAGAGCGGCGGCCAGCACGATCATCACCCGGGCGTTACTGGACCGCTCGGCCGGCGTGTCCGCCCAGCCCTGGGCCAGGATGTGCCCGGTCAGCGAGCCAGAATTCTCCACCGCGTTGGCGGGCATCGCGATCGTGCTGAAACCTGGCCCCTCGCCGCTGCCGTAGACGGTGCCGGCCAGGTCGGAGCCACCGTCGCGCTGCCCACCGTGGGCACCGCCCGCAGCTCGTCCGGCAGGGCTGCCCGACAGGTTGCCCGTCGGCGCGATCGTTCGGGCGTTTCCGGTGCCATTTCCAGTCGACCGGGGAGCGTCGGGGACGGACGGCGGCCAACTCGGCAGCGCTGGCGCGGGTACCACCGGCGGTGCGGAGGCGGGTGCCTCGATCCAACCACTGCCGGACCTCGGGCCAGCCGTCGCTGCGGTGGACGGCCACCCGGCCGGTGGTGCGGAGACCGAAGCACTGGCCCGTACGCCGGGCGTGTCGGCCATCGCGGGCGGCGGCGGGAACGGGGGTGCCGGCATCGGGCCGGGCGGGGCTGGTGGCGCGGGCACCGGCGGACCGGGTGGCGGCATCGGCGGGCTCGGGACGGGCGGTGCCGGCGGGCCCGGAATGGGCGGCACCGGCGAGGGCGGCGGTATGGGTGGACCCGGGACGGGAGGCACCGGACCGGGCGGCGGTGTCGGCCGGGGCCCCGGCGTCGGTATCGGGCCGGGCGGGTACGGCCCCGGACCCGGCGTGGGCTCCGGTTCGGGTGGCGACGGCTGAGTCGGCCCGGGGCCCGGTGGCGTGGGGGTCGGCTCCGGCTGGGCGGGCTCGGGCGGCTCGGGGCTCACCGGCCCGGATCGGTAGACAGCGGGCGTGCTCGCCCGGGGATCCGGGGAGCCCATGGCACGGGCCGTGCCCCGGCTGCTGCCGGGAACCGTGGCGCTGGCCCGGGCCGGCGCGGTCGAGTCCTTCCGCTGCCCGGGCAACGGAACATCGGACGGGCTGGCCGAGCCGGTCGCACGGTAGGTGGTTGCGGTGACCGGAGCGCTGGCCGGCAGGTCACTGCGGAGAGCCCCGGCGGTCGCGACGCTGGCGCGGGCTCGTACCGGCGCGGCGGCCTTGTCCGGGTGAGCGTCGGAGGTCGCTGGCTGCCCGGCGCCCATGTCAGGAACGTCCGTGGCGACATTGGTGCCGGCGGGAGCGGCGTCGGAGGCGTCGTCGTCACCGGCCTCGGCGGAGGCGTTGCTGGTGGCCGGGGCGGCATCGCTCGTGGCCGTGGCTGTGCCGCTGGTGGCCGGGGTCGTGCCGATCGACGCCGGGGTCGTGCCACTCGCGGCCGGGGCTGTGCCGCTGGTGGCTGTGCCGTTGGTTGCCGGGCCGGCGTCAGTGGCATCCGGGACGGCGTCGGTGGCGGGCACCGGGTCGGCGGTGCCCGGCCCTGACGGGTCGGCCCGGTCGACCACGGGGTCGACAGTCTCCGCCGGATGTCTCTGCTCGGCCATCTCCGCCCTCCGTGCCACGCTCGCACCCGGACCCGTGACGTCGAGTCGGATGTGCCTGGATGTCACGGTGCCACAGATCGCCCCGAGCGGACAGCCGGAGCCGGTCGTGGCGAATCAGCCGTCGGTGCTCGGACTGCCCGTCGGGCTGCCGCTCCCCGTCGCGCTCGTGCTGGCCTTCGGCGTGGTCGTCGGGGGCGTGCTGCCTGGCGCGTCGGTTGGCGCCGGGGGCAGGGTCGTCGGCGTGTTGCCCGGGGTGCTCGACGGGGTGCCGCCGGTCGGGGTAGGCGTCGGCGTCGCACTGCCGGTGGGCTTCGGGGTGGCCGACCCGGTGGGCGTGGGCTTCGTGGTGGGCTTCGTGGTGGGCTTGGTGGTCGGAGTGGGCTTGGTGGTCGGCGTCGGCTTCGTGGTGGGCGTCGAGACCGGCGGGGTCGGGACGGTCACGATCGGAGCCGGCACCGCGCCGATCACCCGGGTGGCGGCGTACAGCCGGGACCAGCCGACGACCGAGATCTTGACGACGTCGCCGGTGGTGGGCGCCTGCACCATCTTGCCGTTGCCGATGTACATGCCGACGTGGTGGATCGTCGTCCAGCTGCTGCCGGAGGCGAAGAAGAGCAGGTCGCCGGGGAGTAGAGCGCTCTGCGGCACGGTCCGGCTCCGGGTGGCCGCGTACTGGTCCCGGGAGACCCGGGGCAGGTCGAAGTAGTCGGCGCCCGACGACCGGTACGCCGCCCACATCAGACCGGAGCAGTCGAACTGGTTCGGGCCCTCCTCGGACCACTTGTACGGGTCGCCGAGCTGGGCGAGCGCGTACCGGACCGCGGCCAGTGCCCGGGGGTGCGCGGCCATGCCGCTGATGTTCTGGCTGGAGACGTAGCCGGCGCCGAACTGCTGCTCGGTCGCTTCCTGCTGTCGTTCGATCTCGATCAGCTGGGCGGCGTTGTCGCGGCGCAGCTTGAGCAGGCTCGCCTCGGCCGTGCGGAGCGCCGTCTCGCCTGCGGTGAACTCCGTCTGGGCGGCGGCGAGCAGATCCTTGGCCTGGGTGTGCTTCTGGTAGGCGTCCTGCTCACCGGCACGGGCACGGGACAGCTCCCCGGCCACTCCGGTGGTGCCGCCCTCGACCTTCTCGCCGCGGGTGATCTGCTGGAGACGGCTCAGCCCCCGGATGTCCTCGGCAAACGCGCCGGGCGGCAGCGCGGCGGCCGCCTTGAAGGCGTCCGCGGCGGCGGAATCGGCCGCCTGCTGGGCCCGGAGCAGGGTGTCCTGCGCGGTCGCGAGCACCTTGCCGGCCGCGTCGAGCTGCGCCTGTGCGTCGGTGCGTTTCTGCTGGCTCACCAGCAACGCGTCGCCGAGCGTGCCGACCTGGATCTCACCCGCGGAGATGGCGGCGGCCAGCGGGCCGGTGCCGACGTTGACGACCGGCGGAACGGGCACGCCGGCGACGGGAGCGCCACCGGGCAGCTGGAGTGCGCCGGTCACCGCCGGGCGGGAACCGCTGTCCGGAACGGTGGTGGGCAACCCTGGCTCGGCGTACGCGGGGGTGGCCAACACGGCGGCGGCGATCGCGCCGAGCAGGGCGGCCCAGAGCTTCGGACGCAGCACCGGCGAGACCACCGGGCTCCGTCGTCGATGCCGTCGCCCGCGCCCGCTGTCGACCATGCCGCTCCCCGTCCCGCCGCTCGTCGCCGCGCTGGGTGGGCGCGGTCGTCGGGACGGTACCAGTGTGTGTTCCGCCCCACCTTGTCTTACCGCACGCCGCCACGGATGTCGATGCGTCACCGGGTTACGGGAAGCTGAGAGTCTGGTGAAGTGGGTCGCTGTCGCCGACCGTGCCGCCGGGGCTGTCGGCGTCCCGACGTACGCTCGACCGGGACCGCAGGTGGAAGGGACGTGCCATGGACGCCGGACTCAAGCGTGAGCTCGAAGCGAAGGTGTACGCCGGTGAGCGGCTGACCCGGGAGGACGGGGTCGCCCTCTACGACAGTGACGACCTGACCTGGTTGGGGCGGCTGGCTCATCACAAGCGCACCGAGCTCAACGGCGACCGGGTGATGTTCAACGTCAACCGGCACCTCAACCTGACCAACGTCTGCTCGGCGTCCTGTGCGTACTGCTCGTTCCAGCGCAAGCCGGGCGAGAAGGACGCGTACACGATGCGCATCGACGAGGCGGTCCGCAAGGCCAAGGAGATGGAGGATGAGCAGCTCACCGAGCTGCACATCGTCAACGGCCTGCACCCGACGCTGCCCTGGCGTTACTACCCGAAGGTGCTGCGCGAGCTGAAGGCGGCGCTGCCGAACGTCAAGCTCAAGTGCTTCACGGCGACCGAGGTGCAGTGGTTCGAGAAGATCAGCGGTCTGAGCGCCGACGAGATCCTCGACGAGCTGATGGACGCCGGCCTGGAGTCGCTGACCGGCGGTGGCGCGGAGATCTTCGACTGGGAGGTCCGGCAGCACATCGTCGACCACGCCTGCCACTGGGAGGACTGGTCGCGGATCCACGCCCTGGCACACAGCAAGGGCATGAAGACCCCGGCGACGATGCTGTACGGCCACATCGAGGAGCCCCGGCACCGCGTCGACCACGTGCTGCGGCTGCGTGAGTTGCAGGACGAGACCGGCGGCTTCGCGGTGTTCATCCCGCTGCGCTACCAGCACGACTTCGTGGACTCGGCGGACGGCAAGATCCGTAACAAGATCCAGGCGCGCACCACGATGGCCTCACCGGCCGAGTCGCTGAAGACGTTCGCGGTCTCCCGGCTGCTCTTCGACAACGTGCCGCACGTGAAGAACTTCTGGGTGATGCACGGGCTGTCGGTGGCCCAGCTCTCGCTGAACTTCGGCGTGGACGACCTGGACGGCTCGGTCGTCGAATACAAGATCACCCACGACGCCGACTCGTACGGCACCCCGAACACCATGCACCGCGACGACCTGCTGCACCTGATCTGGGACGCCGGCTTCCAGCCGGTCGAGCGGGACACCCGCTACAACGTGGTCCGGGAGTACGACAAGGCACCGTCGCTGGCCGAGCGTCGTGCCGAGCCGCAGCAGGTCTGGGCCTGAGTCACCACGTACCCTCGCAGTCGATGACCGAGCAGCGTGAATCCGAGCAGCAGGGCGGCTTTCCCCGACGGGACGCCGAGGGACGCGTCCGTACCCTGGGTGATCTGCTCGGGGTGTGCCTGGCCGGCCTGGTCATCGGCGCGTTGGCGTTGGTGCTGTTCGACTGGGCGTTCGCCTCGATCGGCGCCGGCGATTTCGGGCACACCAACGGCTGGCTGGCGGTGATCCTGCCGGCCTGGCTGTTCTGGGACGACTTCCGGGCGTGGGACTTCGGCGCGGCCCGGGTGGTGGCGGCGTTGGTCGCCGCTGCCGTCGGGGTGTTCGTCGGGCTGCTGATCGCCGGTCTGTGCGCCGGGTTGCCGCCGCTGCTCTCCGGCGCGTTGGCGGCGGCGGCGTTCACGGTGACGTACGCGACGGTCTGGTTCCCGGGCGTCCGCTGGCTGGCCCGCCGGACCGGCTGACCGCGACCGCCCGCCGGGCGAATCGATTCTTCCGCCGACACCGGCGGGTGACGGAGAGAACGGAGTGGTGCAGGTGAGCGCCGCGCTCAAGTACACGCTGGGCCGGGTCGGGCTGTTCGTCGCCGTGCTGGCGGGCCTCTGGCTGATCGACATGAACGTGTTCCTGAAGCTGATGCTGGCCCTGGCCTTCTCCGCCGCGCTCTCCTTCTTTCTGCTGCGTGGCTGGCGGGACGAGATGGCCGAGGAGATGGCCAGCGCCGCCGAGCGCCGCCGCACCGAGAAGGAACGCCTCCGTTCCGCCCTGGCCGGCGACGATCCCGAACCCGAACCCCCCACCCCCACCGAGCCCCCCACCCCCACGGACCGACCCTCGCGTTGATCATGAAGTTATTGCTCCGACACGCCGAGTGGTCGGGCAATAACTTCATGATCAACGGCGCTTTACCAGTTGGTGGAGCCGGAGACCTTCGGCCAGGCCTTGTGCAGCGGCTTGATCAGGTACGCGACGCCGCCTGAGCCGCCGGAGATGCCACCCGTGGCGTTGGTGCGCTTGGTTCGCAGCCAGATCTGCTCGAACTGCGCGCGCTTGTAGACGTTGCGCACCACGTCGTTGCTTGACGAGGCGGGGTCGTTGACGATCACATCGCCATCGGCGGTGAAGCCGACCACCACGAAGAGGTGCCCGGAGGTCCCGTAGTTCGCCCCGTCCAGCTCGCTGGCGAGGAAGGACTGGCTGGTCACGACGGGGATGCCGGCGGCGATGAAACGCTCCAGCTCGTCCAGCGAGTGCAGTCGGGTCACGCGACCCTCCAGACCGGGGAAGCTGGCCGCGTACGCGGTGTTGAACGGCCAGTTGCCGGCACCGTCGTACGCGTAGTCGTAGGTCATCCGCGCGGCGTGGTTGACGGTCGGGTCGGGGTAGGTCGGGTCCACCCAGGAGGTGTCGGCCGGGGATGGCCCACGACCCCAGTACTCGACCACCATCTCGGTGGAGGTGGGGGAGCACCACGCCTCGCCGCCGCCGTCGTACTCGGGGTAGTGCCCGGAGTGCACGTTCTGCGAGTAGCGCGGCACCGGCAGCTCGACGCCCCAGGCGATGTGCCCGGCGCTCGGCGTGACGGTGAACCGGTCCGGCACGGTGGAGCTCATCGCGCCGAGCATCCGGACGACCGGCGCGGCGGTCTGCCCGGGTGCCCGGTAGAGGGTCAGCCGCAGCTGGTACGACCGCAGCAGCACCCCGGCGGCGGCGTCGTCGATGCTGAAGGTGTCGGTCCAGATCGTCGACCAGGGGTCGCCCTGCCGGTTGACGGTGGTCCGCTTGATGTCGCTGTCACCGGACGCCCAGCGACCCATGACGTACCACGGGGTCTGGTCACCGCTGGTGTAGCTGCCCTGCATCTCCACCTGGATCCAGGTGCCGGCGGGGGTCTCCGCGTTCCACGAGGCGATCAGCTCGGTGGCGTCGAACCCGACCCGGGTCGTCGGTGACGTCCAGGTGCCGTACTCCCAGGTGCGGGTGGCGCCGGTGTGCGGGTCGGCGTACTCGGTGGTGCCGGCCGGTCGGGCCAGGGTGATGCCCGCTCGGGCGCCGGGCACCACGCGGGTGCCGTCGCGGCTGCCCCGGTGCCAGTCGGCGGGCCCGGACCAGTCCTGGAAGGTGATCTGCTCGTCGTGAGTGGCGGCGGGCGGGCGGGCCGCCGTCGCGGGCGCGGTGGTGGCGAGCAGGGTGAGCGCGGTGACGCCGGCGAGGGCGGCCGCGTGCAGGCGGGATCTGGCCATGAGTGCTCCGCGGTGTCGAGAGGGGCATCGTCGCTGGTCAGTTTCCCGCTTGGAGGGAAGTTTCGCCAGATGTTCCCGCGTGGAAAATCATTGCCGCAGGGATGATCCGCTCGGGATGCATCAGGGAACGATCAATATTGATATGACCATGTGACAGGTGGTGAAGTGTCCTTCACCGAGCGGGATCTCCCGCCCATCGAGGAGGTAGTCCATGGCCCTCCGCACGCCCACCTCTCTCCGCCGCGTCCTGGTGCTCGCCGTCGTCACCGGCCTGGGAATCGTCACCGTCGCCGCCGGTCCGGTCGCCGCCCGACCGGCACCGGACCGGACCACCGAGCCGGCCGCCGCCGCCAGCTACCGGGTGCTCGGGCCCCGGACCACCGCAGACCGCAGCGCGGTGGCCCGCACCGGAGCCGCCATCGACTACTCCGAACACGGCGTGCTGCACGTCTCGGCCACCGCCGGTGAGGCCGCCGCGATCGGCAAGCTCGGCTTCCGACTGGAACCGCTCGCCCCGCCGCCCAACGCCGAGCGCGGCGCTGGCGACATGGGCACGCTGGCCTTCCCGCCAGCCGACTCCAACTACCACGACTACGCGGAACTGACCGCCGTCGTGAACCAGGTCGTCGCCGACCATCCGGCGATCGCCCGCAAGATCAGCATCGGTTCGTCGTACGAGGGCCGCGACCTGATGGCGGTGAAGATCTCCGACAACGTCGGCACCGACGAGAACGAGCCGGAGATCCTGTTCAACTCCCAACAGCACGCCCGTGAGCACCTGACCGTCGAGATGGCGATCTACCTGCTCAACCTCTTCACCGACAGCTACGGCGGCGACTCCCGGATCACCAACATCGTCAACAGCCGGGAGATCTGGATCGTGCCGACGGTCAACCCGGACGGCAGCGAGTACGACATCGCCACCGGGTCGTACCGGTCCTGGCGCAAGAACCGTCAGCCCAACAGCGGCTCGTCCAACGTCGGCACCGACCTGAATCGCAACTGGGGCTACAACTGGGGCTGCTGCGGCGGCTCGTCCGGCACGACCTCGTCGGAGACCTACCGCGGGCCGTCGGCGTTCTCCGCACCCGAGACGCAGGCGCTGCGCAACTTCGTCAACGGCCGGGTGGTCGGTGGCGTGCAGCAGATCAAGGCCAACATCGACTTCCACACGTACTCACAGTTGGTGCTCTGGCCGTACGGCTACACCACCGCGAACACCGCGACGGGGATGAGCGCGGACCAGTACAACACCTTCGCCACCATCGGCCAGCAGATGGCGGCCACCAACAACTACACCCCGGAGCAGTCCAGCGACCTCTACATCACCGACGGGGACAGCCTCGACTGGATGTGGGCCACCCACAACATCTGGGCGTACACCTTCGAGATGTACCCGGGCTCGTCCGGCGGCGGCGGCTTCTACCCGCCGGACGAGGTGATCCCGGCGCAGACCTCGCGCAACCGGGAGGCCGTGCTGCTGCTCAGCGAGTACGCCGACTGCCCGTACCGGGCCATCGGCAAGCAGACGCAGTACTGCGGCGGCGGCAGTGGCGGCACCACGGTCTGGTCGGACACCTTCGAGACGGCCACCGGCTGGACCATCAACCCGGCCGGCACCGACACCGCCACCCTCGGAGCGTTCGAGCGGGGTGCCGCCCAGGCGACCACGTCCTCCGGCGCCAAGCAGCTAACCCCGTACGCCGGTGCGAACGACCTGGTCACCGGCCGGCTCGCCGGTTCGGCGGCCGGTGACTACGACCTCGACGGCGGCGTGACCAGTGCCCGCTCCCCGGCGGTGACCCTGCCGTCGTCCGGGACCCTGAGCCTCTCGCTGGCCTGGTACCTGGCGCACGGCTCGAACGCCTCGTCGGCGGACTACCTGCGGGTGAGCGTGGTGCACAACGGCGGCACCACCGCGCTGCTCACCCAGGCAGGGGCGGCGGCCAACCGTAACGGGAGCTGGGCAGTGGCGAACCTCAACCTCACCCCGTACGCCGGCCAGTCGGTGCGCATCCTCGTCGAGGCGGCGGACGCCTCCGGCGCCAGCCTGGTGGAAGCGGCTGTGGACAACGTCACCATCACCTCCTCCTGATCGGGTGGGGCCCCGCCCCGCCCCCGACGGGGCCCCACCACCCGCCGGCCAGGCACAGCTCCCGTGGCGTGTCCGTCAGGCCAAGCGTGGACCAGCTCTTTTCGGCCGCGCGGGCCGCGTCCCAGTAGTCGTCCCGGAGT
>NZ_JBEXGR010000009.1:0-223789 GCF_040607415.1 Micromonospora sp. NPDC005291 | reverse complement strand
CAGGCCACCGACCTCGTCGGCCAGCACTGGAACAGCTGACCCACATGACCTAAACCGCTGGCCGGCACCCCAACCCGGGGGATGCCGGCCAGCGGCGTTTCCACGCCCTGCACACCCCGCTCGGGCTGGTGGATGCGCGCGGCGCGCTGGCCGGTACCGGGACGCGCTACGAGCGTCGCGCTGGCCGGTGCCGGGATGCGCTGGACTGGCCGGTGCCGAGACACGCTGCGAGCGACGCACAGGCCGGTGCCGGGACGCGCTACGAGCGTCGCGCTGGCCGGTGCCGGGATGCGCTGGACTGGCCGGTGCCGAGACACGCTGCGAACGACGCACTGGCGGGTGCGCGAACGCGCTGCGCGCGACGCGCCGGCTGGTTCGGGAGGCGGATGACCTTGCCCCAACTGGCGCCGGCACCTGACGGCGGGCACTGCACCGCGGCCAACCCAACGCAGACGCCAGCGCCCAGCGCCCCACCGCCCAACCCTGAAAACGGTCAGCGGTCAGAAGAGGACTGTGGCGAGGGTTCCGATCGGCTGGAAGCCGCAGCGCTCGTAGACCCGGCGGGCCGGGAGGTTGAAATCGTTGACGTACAGGCTGACCGTGGGGGCGACCCGCAGCAGCGCGTCGCGGACCACGGCTGCCATGGCGGCGGTGGCGATCCCTCGACCCCGCCACTCCGGTGCCACCCAGACGCCCTGGACCTGCGCGGTCCGTTTGGTCACCACGGCCAACTCGGCCTTGAACACGACCTTGCCATCGACGAAGCGGGCGTACGCCCGACCGGCCCGGACCAGGTCGTTGACCCGGCGGCGGTAGCTGCGCCCGGCGTCCTCGGCCAGCGGGGAGACGCCGACCTCCTCGGTGTACATGGCTACCGCCGCCGGGAAGAGCCGATCGACCTCGCCGGAGCGGACCTGGCGTACCTCCGGGTCGGCCGGTACGGACGGCAGGGTGTCGGCGGCGAGCAGTGGCTGGTTGGGGCGGACGTCTCGTGCTGGCCCCCAGGTGTCGGAGAGCCGGTCCCACAGCCCGAGGACGGCATCAGCCCGACCGACGATGGAGGAACACAACCGCTCCTCACCTGCGAGCAGATCGGCGAAGGCGGCCACCGCGGCGTCGGTTGCCAGGACCGGGGTCAGGTTGCCGCCGAGCCAGCAGAGTGATTCCAGGTTGCGGCGGGTGCCGTACCCCAGGATTCTGCCCTCGGCCCGCCACCAGGAGAGCCCGCGCGCGGCAATCCGCTCGGCGACCTGCGCGCCCGCGAACGGGTCATGGTCGAGCAGTCGCTCGACCGCGCGGCGCTCCGATTCCCCCAGTTGGCGTACCGGCACCGTCAGCACGACTATCAGCCTGCCAGATCGACCCCCCGCTCCGCCGGTCGAGTGACAAGGCCGATCTCAGACGGTCACCGGCTCTGCGGGCTCGCTGATCGACCGGGTCCGCCCGGCCCAGCGGACAACCGGGGGCACCAGGGCCCCGAGCAGGAGAAACAGGGCACCGAGCACAAGCCAGCCCGGTACGCCCCAGCCGAGCGCGAGGCTGGTCACCACCACCGGCGCGAGCATCTTCCCCAGTTCGTAGCCCATGCCGTACGCCCCCTGGTACTGCCCCTGGGCGTCTGCCGGCGCCAGCCCGAAGGAGATCCCCCAGCCGGCGACGGAATGCCACAGCTCCCCGGTCACGTGTGCCAGCGACCCGCAGCAGAGGAAGGCGACGGCGGCAGCCGTGGGCAGTGCGCCGCTGACGGCGAAGAGTACGCAGGCCAGGGCAATGGCCACGCCCGCTCGACGGGCGGCGCGGGCGGCTCCGGGCAGGGTAGCGGCGCTCCGCGTGGCACGTACCTGGAAGAGCACCACCAGCACGGTGTTGACCAGCGTCAACACGGAGATCATCCAGATGGGTGCCCGGGTGTGTCCGGCGATCCACAGTGGCAGGGCGAGGGTGAGCAGGCTGAAGTGCATGGACATCAGCCCGTCGACCAGGGTGAAGGCGAGGAACGGGCGGTCCCGCAGGGCGATCAGCCGGGGGCCGTGGGTCGGAGCGGCGACCGGGGCGACGCTGGGCAGTCGAAGGAAGATCACCGCTGCGGCCAGTGACGCCGCCGCCGCGGTCAGGATCAGCGCGACGTACCCGGTTCGCGTGTCGGCGGCGATGGCGAAGCCGCCGAGGACGGCACCGACGGAGATCCCGACGTTGGTGGTGGCCCGCAGGTAGGCGCGAGTGCGTACCCGCTGGTCGGCCGGGATCGCTCCGGCGATCAGCGCGCCCCGGGCGCCGCGCTCGACTGCGTCTGCGAGCGCCGTGGCGGCTCCCACCAGCAGGAATGTGGGGAACGACCGGACGGCGATCAGGCCGATGGTCAACGTGCCGGCGGCGAACAGTGCGCTGACCTGCACGCCTCGTGGGCCGACGCGGTCGGCCAGGTAGCCGCTCGGTGTGCTGGCCAGCACACCGACCAGCGCCGAGATGGTCAGCCCGATGCCCACCTGGGTCGCCGACAGGCCGACCGATCGGGTGAGGAAGAGCGCGCTCGCGACGAGCCAGAGCCCCCGCCCTGTGGTCTTGACCAGGGTGCCGAGGGTGAGGACCCGGGCCGGGCCCGGTGGGGGAAGCAGGCGCATGCCCGACACCTTAGCAAGACGTACGTACGGTTTGTAAAGGAGAGGGTTGTCAGCGATGCATTGCCGATATATCGTTGATGCATCAGCGACAGTACGAAGAGAGGGAGAACCCCATGAGGTTCCACCGACAGCACCACCAGATGCACGAGGCTCGGATGCGTGGGTTCGGCTTTCCGCCGGTCCCCCCCGGTCCGCACGGCCACGAGCACGGACACGGCGGCCCTTGGGGCGGTCGGGGCCGAGGGCGAGGTCGGGGCCGACGCCCCAACGTCCGGGGCGCCGTGCTGGCCCTGCTCACCGAGCGGCCGATGCACGGCTACGAGATGATCCAGGAGATCGACTCCCGCACCGGCGGTGCGTGGCGGCCGAGCCCGGGCTCGATCTACCCCACCCTCCAGCTCCTGGAGGACGAGGGCGTGATCGTCGCCAGCACGGAGGAGTCCGGCGGCGGGCGGAAGCGGTTCACGGTCACCGAGGCCGGTCAGGCGGAAGCCACCGAGGCCGCCCAGACCCCGCCGTGGGCGGACGTCGCCCAGGGCACGGTGAGCAGCTGGCACGACATCCGCGACTCCGGTGCGCAGGCGATGAACGCCCTGCGTCAGGTGATGATGAACGGCACCGACGACCAGCGCGAGCGGGCCGCCCAGGTGCTCGACGAGACGCGACGCAAGCTGTACGCGATTCTCGCCGAATCCGAGTGACGCAAGGCCGCACCACAGCACAGCACACGGCACCACAGCGCCGCACCACAGCAGCGCTGTACGCCACAGCACCTACCCGCCGCGCATCGGCGGGCCGGGACACAACGAAAGCGGCCGTTCCCCGCAGGGAACGGCCGCTTTTTCCACATGGAAAATCAGTGCACGGTGACGGTCGGGCCGGTGACCAGCCCGCGCAGTTCCTCGGGAAGCTCGGCGCCCATCTCGTCGGCGATCCGCAACGCCTCCTCGATCAGCGTCTCCACGATCTGCGCCTCGGGCACCGTCTTGACGACCTTGCCCTTGACGAAGATCTGGCCCTTGCCGTTGCCGGAGGCGACGCCGAGGTCGGCCTCGCGGGCCTCACCCGGACCGTTGACGACGCAGCCCATCACGGCCACCCGCAGCGGCACCGGCAGTCCTTCCAGACCGGCGGTGACCTCCTCGGCGAGCTTGTAGACGTCCACCTGGGCCCGCCCGCAGGACGGGCAGGAGACGATCTCCAGGCCCCGCTCGCGCAGGCCCAGCGACTCCAGGATCTGGTTGCCGACCTTGATTTCCTCCACCGGCGGGGCGGACAGCGACACCCGGATCGTGTCGCCGATCCCCTCGGCCAGCAGGGCACCGAAGGCGACCGCCGACTTGATGGTGCCCTGGAAGGCCGGGCCGGCTTCGGTGACGCCCAGGTGTAGCGGGTAGTCGCACTGCTCGGCCAACTGCCGGTACGCCCGGATCATCACGACCGGGTCGTTGTGCTTGACCGAGATCTTGATGTCGCGGAAGCCGTGCTCCTCGAACAGCGAGCACTCCCACAGCGCCGACTCGACCAGCGCCTCGGCGGTGGCCTTGCCGTACTTGCTGAGCAGCCGCTTGTCGAGCGACCCGGCGTTGACGCCGATCCGGATCGGCACGCCGGCGTCACCGGCGGCCTTCGCGATCTCCCGGACCTTGTCGTCGAACTGGCGGATGTTGCCCGGGTTGACCCGGACCGCCGCGCAACCCGCGTCGATCGCCGCGAAGACGTACTTGGGCTGGAAGTGGATGTCGGCGATCACCGGGAGCTGCGACTTCTTGGCGATCGCCGGCAGCGCCTCGACGTCGTCCTGGGACGGCACCGCCACCCGGACGATCTGGCAGCCGGACGCGGTCAGTTCGGCGATCTGCTGGAGGGTGGCGTTGATGTCGGAGGTGAGGGTGGTGGTCATCGACTGCACGGACACCGGCGCACCGCCACCGACCGGTACCGAGCCGACCATGATCTGGCGGCTGGCCCGGCGGGGAGCGAGCGGCGGGGGTGGCACGGCGGGCATACCGAGACTGATTGCGGTCACTTCAGGCACTCACCTTGAGAAGAGCGTGATGGGGTTGACGACGTCCGCGGCGATGGTCAGCAGCGTGAACGCGCCACCGATCAGGATCACCACGTACGTGAAGGGCATCAGCTTGAGGTAGTCCACCCGGCCGGGGTCGGCCCGGCCGATCCGCGCGTAGACCCAGGAGCGGGCCCGTTCGAACCAGGCGATGGCGATGTGACCGCCGTCCACCGGGAGCAGCGGCAGCAGGTTGAACACGCCGATGAAGAAGTTCAGCGACACGAAGAGCATGAAGAAGACCAGCCAGGCGTTGTTCTCCACCGCCTCGCCGCCGAGTCGGCTGGCGCCGACCACGCTGATCGGGGTGTCCATGTCCCGCTCACCGCCGGTGAGGGCGGTCCACAGGGCGGGGACCTTCTGCGGGAGACGCTGGAGCGCCTGGGCGGTGCCGACGGCCAGTTGACCGGTGAAGTCGGCGGTGGCGCCGAAGGCGCCGATCGGGCCGTACGTCACGCGGGTGGGGGTGCTGGGGACGAGGCCGACGCCGAGGGCGGCCACCGGTGCGGCAGCGCCGCTCGGGTCGTTCAGGGGCGGCCGCTGGGTCTGTGCGAGCACCGTGCTGGTGCTGCCCGGCTGCCCGTCGCGGACGTACTGGATCTGCGCGGTCTCCCCGGGCTTGAGATTGCGCAGCGTGGTGAGCAGGTCGCCGTAGGAGCCGATCGGGGTGCCGTTGATCGCGGTGATCCGGTCACCGTTGCGCAGTTGCGCCTGGGCGGCCGGGCTGGCCGCGTCGGCGGACGTGCACGCCCGCACCGCGTTCTCCGGCACGACGCACTGGCTGAGCTGGATGACCGCGGGCTCCGCGCGGGCCTGCGAGTCGGTGGTCGGGAAGTCCGGGTTGGGCAGGCCGGCGGAGACGGCGAGGATCCAGATCGTGATCAGGGCGAGCGCGAAGTGCGTGATCGACCCGGCGGCCATCACGATCGTCCGCTTCCAGACCGGGTAGCGCCACATCACCCGCGACTCGTCGCCCGGCTCGACGTCGTCGTCCTGCGGAGTCATCCCGACGATCTTGCAGAAGCCGCCGAGTGGAATGCCCTTGAGGCCGTACTCGGTCTCACCCCGCCTGAACGACCAGATGGTGGGGCCGAAGCCGACGAAGTACTTCGTGACCTTCATCCCGAACGCCTTGGCGGTGAGCAGGTGCCCCGCCTCGTGCAGACTCACCGAGATGAGAATGGCCAGGGCGAAGAGGACCACCCCGAGCAGGTACGACATCAAGCTCCTTCCACCGAACCCGCGATGATCTCCTGCGCGTGCGCGCGTGCCCACGACTCAGCCGTGAGCACGTCCTCGACGGTACCTGGTTCGTCGAAGTCCGGAGCGTCCTCCAACACGCGTTCCAGGGTGTCGACGATGCCGAGGAACGGCAGCCGGCCTGCCACGAACGCCGCCACGCACTCCTCGTTCGCCGCGTTGTAGATCGCCGGGCGGCAGCGACCGGCCTCCCCCGCGGCCTTGGCCAGCGCGACGGCCGGGAACGCCTCGTCGTCGAGCGGCGCGAACTCCCAGGTGTGCGCGGCCGTCCAGTCGACGGCGGAGGCGGCCTCAGGCACCCGGTCCGGCCAGCCGATCCCCAGCGCGATGGGCAGCCGCATATCGGGTGGGCTGGCCTGGGCGATCGTCGACCCGTCGACGAACTCGACCATCGAGTGGATCACCGACTGCGGGTGCACCATCACCCTGATGTCCGCGTAGGGCACGTCGAACAACTCGTGCGCCTCGATCACCTCGAGCGCCTTGTTGACCATGGTGGCCGAGTTGATCGTGACGACCGGCCCCATGTTCCAGGTCGGGTGCGCGAGGGCCTGCTCGGGTGTGACCTGCGTCAACTCGTCGCGCTGCCGACCCCGGAACGGGCCGCCGCTGGCCGTGACGATCAGCCGGCGCACCTCGCCGCGCGACCCGGAGCGCAGGCACTGGGCCAACGCCGAGTGCTCCGAGTCGACCGGGACGATCTGCCCCGGCCGCGTCACCGCGGCCTTGACCAGCGGGCCACCGGCGACGAGGGACTCCTTGTTGGCCAACGCGAGGGTACGACCACCGCGCAGCGCGGCCAGCGTAGGAGCGAGGCCCAGCGAGCCGACCACCCCGTTGAGCACGACGTCGCACGGCCACTGGGCCAGCTCGGTCATCGCGTCCGGCCCGGCCACGATCTTGGGAAGCTTGAAGTCTCCGGTGGCCCACCCACGCCGGCTCGCCTCGGCGTAGAACGCGAGCTGGAGATCCTGCGCGGCGGACGCCCTGGCCACCCCGACGGCCTCGACGCCCAGCTCCAGGGCCTGAGTGGCGAGCAGCTCGACGTTGCCGCCGCCCGCACCGACGGCGACGACCCGGAACCGGTCCGGGTTGCGCCGGACGATGTCGATGGCCTGTGTGCCGATCGAGCCGGTGGACCCGAGTAGGACGAGGTCGCGGGGGGAAGTCACGCGGCCATTCTTCCCCACCGCCGCTGTACGCCCACTGGGAGCCTCAGCCCTCCCCGCTCACCTGCGGATCGACGGGCTCCTCCGGCCGGTGATCGACTCCAGATCACCGACATAGGGGTATCCCCAACCCTGGACACCCCGACATCGCCGAAACGGTGTCGATCAAGCGTGTCGCCCCAGCCCTCTCGCTGTGGGATCAGCCGTCGGTGGCCGGCTCCTCCGGCAGCGCTTCCTCGCCGAGCAGGTCGGCCGGATCGAGGGAGAACTCGAACGGCTCGCGCATGACGAACCGCGTCCCGGCTGCAGCAGCAGCCACCGGCCGGTACTCCCCCTCGGTCAGCTCGTACAACGCGAGAGTTGGCACCCGATTCCGCAGGTCGACCCTGAGGAAATAGGGCACGCCCACGGCGGCGTACTCACGCGGTCGGTCAATGATGTCCTTGCGTCGATTTCCGGGAGAGACGATTTCACCGAGAAGCACGGCATGCCTGATGTCCATCGTTGTTCTGCCGCCGCCCGGAGCATCGAGAATGACGATGTCCGGGATGAAGAGGTTCTCGCCCGAGACGACGTTCGCCTCCACATAGAGCCACAGCTTGGCGCGACGGGCTGCCTGCTTGAGGAGATAGGCGAGATCCAGCTCGGCGTCCTGATGGTCATACCCGGCGTGTGGTGTCACGACCACACTTCCGCTCAGGACCTCAACCTTGGGGCCGTTGGTCTCCGGCAACAGGTCGAGGGCGAGCTGCGCGGTCCACGGCTCGTCGTGCCACCGCAGCACGTCGAATGACGGCTCGGTGTGCTGCGGCGCCGGCTCCGGCGCGAACGCTGCCTGGGCCATCTGGGCTCACCCCCTCAGCGGACCATCCTGCTCAGACCAACCTAGTCCCGCAGCCCTCACCGCAACGGCATCGCACACCCTGTCCGGCATCGACGGAGCGGCCCCACGGTTATCGCCAGGCCCGAGTGTTCTGTGACGCCAAGCTCGACTACGCCGGCCGCTGCCAGCGCCGCGACGACCACGACGGAGCCTGCGCGACGGCACCTGGCGATGATCGACTCCAGATCACCGACATGGGGGCATCCCAGCCCTCGGACACCCCGATATCGCCGAAACGGTGTCGATCAAGCGGCCGTGGCCCGCCGGATGAGCGTGCTCCCCCGGTGCCGGAGCACCGAGGGAGCACACGGGTCAGGCGAGCGCCGGGCCTAGCCTCCGTTGATCACGAACTGCGAGCCCGGCTGGATGACGATGTTGCCGTCGCCCGAGTTCGTGATGGTCACGTTGGTCAGGTTGGCATTGCCACGGGCGCCACTCATCGCGAGGATGCCGGCGCCGTTGTTGGACTTGTCGATCCGCACATTGGTGATCGCGACGTTCGGCATGTTGCCGCCGCCGTTCTTGAACTGGATGCCGTCGTACGTCGAGTCGTAGATGTCGGTGTCCCGGATCGTGACCCCGACGATGTCCCGGGTGGCCGGGAAGAGCGTGATGGCACCGAACTCCTGGTCCTCGTTCCAGAAGACACCACCGGCCCGGTAGAGCCCGTTGTTGGCGATCAGCGTCGTCCCGGAGAAGGGCAGCGGGTCGTGGTCGGTCGCCAGCATGATGCCCGGGTAGTTCATGGTGTCGTAGATCAGGTTGTTCTCGATCGAGTTGTCGTAGCCGCCGTAGATGGCGATGCCGTTCGCCCGCCAGGGCAACTGGATGGTGTTGTTGACGAAGTGGTTGTCGTGGGCGATGTCGACGCTGCGGTCCTTGACGTACGGGTTGGCCCAGACAGCGAGGGCGTCGTCACCGGTGGTGCGGAAGGACGAGTTGAACACCCGCGAGTTGCGCGTGCCGTTGCTGAAGTTGATGCCGTCGGCGTACGTGTTACGGATCCGCATGCCGCTGAAGTCCAGCCCGTCGGCCGGGCCCCAGAGGTCGGGGATGTTGTCGTAGTCGCGCCCCACCCAGACACCCACGTTGGCGTGCTCGATCCAGACGTTGCTGATCCGGGTGCCCGTACCGAAGCGACCGTTCAGACCCACGCCGCCCTCGGCGTTGCCGTCACCGCCACGGATCCGGCCCGAGCCGAAGATGGCGATGTCGGAGATCTGGGTGTTCTTGTCGATGTCGAAGCCGAAGTTGCCCTCGTGTGGGTGATTGATGCCGCCCACCACGTTCTGCGGCTCGGTCAGCGTGTAGAGCTGCGAGTGCCACATGCCCGCGCCTCGGATGGTGACGTTGCTGATGCCGACCTGGTTGTGCGTACCCCGGTTCTGTGGGTCGTCGGTCAGGATCTTCTGCTCCTGCCGCCACTGCCCGGCGGGGATCCACACGCAGCTGATGACGCCGTTCTGGTCGTCGGTCACCGCCCGTTGGATGGCGGCGGTGTCGTCGAGCCCGTCGTTCGGGATCGCACCGTACGAGGTGATCGAGGTGCAGCCGGCCGGCTGGCTCGCCGCCGGTGCCACCTGCTCCAGGTCGATCATGTCGATGACGTAGAACGAGGCGGTGTCACCCGAGTCACGCTGCAACTTGAACCGGGTGCCGGCCGGGTATGACTGCGACAGCAGCGCGTTCGACTCGTCGAACAGCCGTCGGGCGTCGGCCTGCGGGGTGTTGGTCAGCGCCTCCGGCCCGTCGGTGTTGCCGTAGAGCCAGCTGTGCCGCGACGACAACGTCAACTTTCGGGAGAAGACGTCGTTGACGTAGAGGCTGATGGTCGCCTCGATGCCGCCGCCACCGGCCGCGTCCGGGATGGAGTTGCGCACCACGATGGAGTTGGCCTGGTTGGCGGAGGTGAACTCGACGAACTGCCCGGTGCTGGTGAGCCGTACCGACTTGCGGCCCGAGGACTCGGTCGCGAAGTTGGTGTGGCCGAAGGTGCGCAGCGGGTCGGGCTCCAGCAGCGTGCCCTGGTAGCGGCCGGCCTCCGCCTCGTAGGAGACGTACGGGACCGCTGCACCACGCCCGACGACGATCGACTGGCTGAACGCGTTGTTGGTCTCGTTGGTCTCGGTGACCGCGTTGGTGGCATCGGCGGTGGCGGTGAGGGTGGCGCCGCCGCTGGTGGCGGTCCAACTGCCGGTGACGGCCACGGTGACCGTCGCGCCGGCCGCGATCGAGGCGGTGTTGGTGTTGAGCGTGGTGTTGCCCACCACCAACCGGGTGACCGTGGTCGCGCCGGTCGCGGTGGTGCCGCGGTTGCGGACCGCCACGGTGAAGGTGACGGACGCCCCGACGGCCGGGTTCGGCGGGTTGGAGCTGATGCTGAGCACCTGCAGGTCGGGGCCCGGGGCCTGCGCGACCACCAGCGGTGCGGGTGCGGTGAAGCTGTTGTTGCCGTCGTTCTGCTCGACGATCGTGTTCGTCGGGTCGACCACCGCCGAGACGGCGTAGCTGCCCATCGGTCGCGTACCGGCGTTGAACGACACGGTGGTCGAGGCGCCCGCGCTGAGCGCCCCCACCGTGGCGCTGCCGACGACCGCGCCGGCCAGGCTGAAGTTCACCGTGGTGGCGCCGGCCGCCGCCGAGCCGATGTTCCGGACCACGGCCGAGAGGGTGACCGGCGTGACCTCGCTGGGCGATGCGGGCGACCAGGTCGTCGAGCTGATGACCAGGTCCGGGTTGGGGGCCGGCGTGCCGCACACCTCAAGCTCGGCCACCTGGCCGGACGGAGCGCCGGTGTTGCCGGTGAACCGCAACTGCACGTCCGAGGTTGTCGCGGTGACCGGGATGCTCACCACGTTGTTGCCCTGGGCGAACTGGTAACTCGCCGCCGACACCAGACTGGTGTACGCCGATGAGGCCTGGTCGCGGCCGAGGACCTGGATGGTCTGGGTACGGGTGCCCCAGGCCGGGTCCGGGTTGAGCTTGACGGTGACGCCGGAGATGGAGTGGTTCGCGCCCAGTGCCACGGTGAGGTTCTGCGGGTAGCTCGCCGCACCTTCCCAGTACGTGCCGAGCTGCCCGTCGTTCGCCTTCTCGGGGGTGAAGGTGAAGGTGGAGCCGGACGCCGTCATGCTCTTGCCCTGCGCGACGTTCGTGCAGGCCGGGGGCTGGGTGCCGGTCCGGGTGACCGTGTTGCTGTTGCCGGACAGGTTGCCGGCGCCGTCGCGGGCCCGGACGTAGTAGGACACGGTCGCCGTCGCGGGTTGGGTGTCCTGGTAGGTGAGGACGGTGCCCAGGGTCGCGATCAGGCTGCCGCCACGGTAGACGTTGTAGCCGGCCAGGCCGCTGCCACCGGAGTCGGTGGAGGCACCCCAGTTGAGCGTGATCGTGCTGCCCGACGTGCTGTGCGACAGCGTGCCCGGGACGCTCGGCGCGGTGGTGTCACCGCTGCCGGTGCGGGTCACCGTGTTGCTGTTGCCGGAGACGTTGCCTGCGACGTCACGGGCCCGAACGTGGTACGACACCGTCGCCGTGGCCGGCTGCGTGTCGTTGAAGGTGGTCACGTTCGCGATGGACTGGAGGAACGCGCCGTTGCGGTAGATGTCGTAGCCGGCGATGCCGCTGCCGCCCGCGTTGTCGGTCGACGCGACCCAGTTGAGGGTGATGGTGGTGCCCGACTGGGTGTACGAGAGGTTGCCCGGCACGCTCGGCGCGGTGGTGTCCGGACCGCCGCCACCGCTGCCGTACACCTCCAGCTCGGACAGTTGCCCGGCCGGCCAGCCGCTGTTGGCGGTGACGGTGATCCGAACGTAGCGGGTGGCGGTCTGGCTGAAGTTGATCGTGACCGTGCTGCCGGTTGCCGGGTTGAAGGTGTAGGTCTGCGACCCTGACAGGTCGGTGAACGACGAACCGTTGGCGCTGCCCTGCACGCTCAACGTCTGCGTACGGGTCGCCCAACCGGAGGTCGGCAGCTTCAGCACGACCTGGTTGACGCTCTGCGATGAGCCGAGATCGACCTGCACCCACTCGGGGAACGAGTTGTTGACGCTCTCCCAGTAGCTGCCCGCGTTGCCGTCGACGACCTTCGACGAGTCGTAGACGTCTGCGTGGCCGCTCTCCTGGGTGGGGCGACCCTGGGCGAGGTTGGTGGCCGCCGGGGCGAAGCCGGTGCGTGGCGCGGCTGCCGTGTCTGCGGGGCGGGCGGCGTCGGCAGGGTTCGCGACGGCCGTCGCGCCTGCCGTGGCGATCAGCGTGGCCGCGACTGTCGCCGCCACCATCCTGAACAGATTCGTTCGTCTCATCACTGTCCTTGTCGTCGGGGGACGGTTGCCGCGGGCGGCTTGACCACGGGGTGGGTGTGCGGCGGTGCATCACCGGCCCGACGCGGGGGACGCGATCGGGCCGGTGACGGGGGGTGCCGAAGAGACGACGTGCTAACGGTGCGGGGGCACCGCATTGCGGGATGAACCCCATCAAGAAGGATCGGTCCATCGGATTTTTCCTACGCATGCAATGAATCAAGCACGTCTTTGTCGAGATCTTGCATCGCGTTGACCAAAGATTACTGACGTGCTACGAAGGCGTCAACACTTCGACCACCGTGACTATTGATGGCAATCCACGTACCGACGCGCCTGCCCCGCCGTGGCCGACCGGCTGCGACGACGGCTACGACCTGGTGATGGCGGGTCGGTGAGAGGACCGCGCATCCCAAGGTCAAGGAACTCGTACACGTCAAGGTCGTCGCCCTGACCCTGCGCGGTCGTGCCGCGGTCGTGTGCATGCAGGAGCGCGGCGTGATCCCGCGCATGAGCGCCGAGGACGTGGTCACGGCCAGCCTGCGCCGCCTGGAACTGGGGGAGGTCGTCCTCGCCCCGGGCGTCGAGGACGCCGGCCTCCTCGACGCGGTCTTTCGCACTGACCTCGCCGCTTTCGGAGGCCGGCGCCCCGAACTCGCCCCCCGCTATCTGCCCGGCTGACCCGAGGACGGGTGTCCGCCCGGGGCGGCCAGGACGAAGGTCTCCAACTCCTCCCCGCCATACCAGTCGGTGCGCCGGCCCACGTGCGCCATGCCGAGTCGCCGGCAGACCGCCATCGACGGCTCGTTACCCGGCGATACGACCGCGTAGATCTCCGAGGTGCCGGCGGCGAACTCCCGCGCCATGAGCGCACGGGCGGCCTCGGTGGCGTAGCCGTGACCCCACGAATCCGGGTGCAGGTGCCAGCCCGTCTCAATGTCTTCGGTACGCCGTCCCTCATCGCGCCCCGGCAGTGGCTTGAGCAACGCCGTGCCCGCCACCAGGCCGGTCTCGCGTACCTGGACAGCCCAGGTGCCGTACCGGCCGGCGTCGGCGGCGTGCCGGTCCCGCCAGAGTTCCAGCCGCTCGACGGCCTGGGCCGGGTCGGTCATCGGCAGTCCCGGTGACGCGCCCAGCCATCGGGTGATGTCAGGGCGGGAGTAGATGTCGTAGATCCGGGCCAGATCGGCCGGATCGGCCGTCCAGTCGCGCAGGATCAGGCGTTCGGTAGTGACAACGGTCATGGCGCGCGATCTTAATGAGTGACCGACCCTCTGGCAGGGAAAGAGATCCCGATGGGCAGCGGATGGCAGCGGGCGAAGCGCATCACCAGTGCCGCGTTCCGACCCGTGCGCGGGCGAGACCTGTCGCTGCACGCCGCCGCGATCACCTTCTACGGGGCGATCGCGGTGGTGCCGGTCGCCCTGCTGGCGATCTGGCTCACCGCGCTGGTCGCCGGGGCCGACCGGGTACGCCGGCTGACCTCGTACGCCGTGGAGGCCCTACCCACCGCGATCGGCGCGCCCCGGGCCGTGGACGCGCTGGTCAACGCCGGGGTGGAGCTGACCCCGCTGCTGGCGCTGGCCTCACTGCTGCCCGCCTCGCTGTACGGCGAGGGTCTGCGCCGCGCGTTCGTCTCGGTGGCCGCGCCGCGCTCCGATGAGCACCTGGTCGGCTGGCGGGGCCGGCTACTGCTGCTGCCGCTGCTCGCGCCCGCCCCGGCGCTGCTGCTGTCGATCCTGTTGGCGCTGCCGCTCACCACCCATCTCGTGCGCCGGGGCGGCTGGTTCGGCGTGCTGGGCGTGGTGCTGTCGTTCCTCGCGGTCTGGCTGGTGCTCACGCCGGTGCTGATGTGGGTGTTCCGGGTGGTCGGGCCGGCCTCGCCGGACTGGCTCTCCACGCTCGCGATCGGGTCGTTCACCGCGGCGAACCTCTCCGGCTTCATGCACGGCTTCGTGCTCTTCGCCTCCCTCCCACTGAACCTCGGGGTGCCGTTCGGTGGCTTCGACGAGATCGGCGCAGGCGTGGCCGTACTCCTCTGGCTCTACCTGTTCCACGTGATCGTCCTGGCCGGCTACTCGGCCACCCTGGCCCTCTCCCGCTGGCGCGCCGACCGCACCACCCCCCAGCCCAGGTGATCAAGAGGTTTGCGTCACCGAAAGCGCCTCTCGTGACGCAAACCTCTTGATCACCAGGCGAGGGCCGGGCCGGGCGGGGGCGGGCGGGGGGCCGGGGTGCGGACTAGGCTGCGGCGGCATGAGCAGTGAGATTCCGGCCCGCGCCGACGTCGTGATCGTCGGTGCCGGGCACAACGGCCTGGTCTCCGCAGTCCTGCTGGCCCGCGCCGGCCTGGACGTCCTGGTGCTGGAGGCCGCCGACATGATCGGCGGCGCGACCCGCACCGAGAACCCGTTCCCGAAGGTGCCGGGGCTGCGCCACTCCACCGGCTCGTACCTGCTCGGGCTGATGCCGCCGGAGCTGCTCACCACGCTCGACGTACGGATCCCGGTGCTCCGACGCGACCCGCACTACTTCCTGCCCACGCCGGGCGGTCTCGGCTCGCCGTACCTGCTTTTCGGCAGTGACACCGCCGCTACCCGGGCGCAGCTCGCCGAGTTCTTCTCCCCCGCCGACGTGGCCGCCGACGACGCCATGCAGGCCGAGTTGGCCGCGCTGCGCGAGGATCTCGCCCCGGCCTGGCTGGCGGAGCCGCTGAGCGTCCAGGAGACCGCCGAGCGGCACGTCCGCCCGGCGCTGCGGCAGGTCTTCGTCGACCTCGTCCAGGGCTCGGTGGCCGACTACCTGGCCCGGTTCGAGTTCCGCTCCGAGCTGCTGGTCAGCATGTACGCGGTCACCGACGGGCTGTCCGGGCTCAACGCCGGCCCGGACGACCCCGGGACGGGCCACAACTTCCTCGTGCACAACATGTGCCGGCTACCCGGCTCGGGCGGCACCTGGATGATCGCCGAGGGTGGGATGGGCACGGTCTCGCGCACGTTCGCCGAGGCCGCCCGCGCCGCCGGGGCGACCATCCTGACCGGTACGCCGGTGAGTGCGGTGACCCTGGACGGCGGCGCGGCGAGCGGAGTGGTGCTGGCCGACGGCCGGCAGGTCGCCGCACGGGTGGTGCTCGGCGCGTGTGACCCGTACCGGCTGATCAACCTGTTGCCCGACGGCGCGCTCCCGGCGCCGCTCGGCGAGCGGATGGCGGCGGTCCGCCGCCCCGGCACGACCCTCAAGCTCAACCTGGCGCTCACCGGGCTGCCGCAGTTCTCCTGCCTGCCGGTCGGTACGCCGAGCCCGTTCGGTTCGACCATCCATCTGCTGCCCGGCTCCGCATCGCTGGTCGGTGGGGAGGCCACCTCACCGATGACGGCACTGCGGGCGATGTGGGCGGACGTGCAGGCCGGGCTGCTGCCGGCGGAGCCCACCATCGAGTGGTATCTGCACACGACCGTCGACCCGTCGCTCTCCGACGCCGCCGGGCACCACTCGTCGGCGCTCTTCGTGCAGTCGGTCCCCTACGAGCTGGCCGGCACCACCTGGGACGCCGAACTGCCCGGCTACGTCGACCGGCTCATCGAGATCGTCGAGCGGTACGCCCCCGGCACGGCCGACCTGATCGCCGACGCGGTGCCACTGCCCCCACCGGGCATCGAGGCCCACTTCGGCATCACCGGCGGCCACATCCACCACGTAGACAACACGGTGTCGTTCACGGATCGGATGCCCTACGCCACCGGCATCGACGGCGTGTACGCCGGCAGCGCCGGCTGCCACCCGGCCGGCAGCGTGATCGGCGCAGCCGGCCACAACGCCGCCCGCCGCATCCTCAAAGACCTGAACCCCTAACCCGCCCGACACCGCGTCGATCATGGAGGCGTGGTGCCTGCTTTGGGGCAGGGAGCGGATTTTGTCACCCACCACAACTCCATGATCGACGCGCTTGGAGGCTGGTTAGATCGCGGCCTCGCCTGCTGGGGAGGGGGTTTCCGCGTCTACGCGATGGGCTCGGACCTTGTGGCCGACGCTCGTCAGGCAGCGGCCAGACGGCAGGTCGAAGCGCCAGCCGTGCAACTGGCAGGTGAGCTGGTCACCGTCGACGATGCCGAACCGGGTGAGGTCCGCCTTCAGGTGCGGGCAGCGCCGCTGCACCACCCAGTCGCCCAGGGTGACGTCCTCGGCGTCGGTGCTGCGCTCGTGCTCGTCATACCAGCCCTCGGCGTACTGGAGCCGCTCCTCGGAGAGGCACTTGAAGAACGCGTAGACGAACTCGTTGTACTGACCGATCCGGGCCGCCGAGAACCGGC
This sequence comes from Micromonospora sp. NPDC005291, assembly GCF_040607415.1. Lineage (NCBI taxonomy): Bacteria > Bacillati > Actinomycetota > Actinomycetes > Micromonosporales > Micromonosporaceae > Micromonospora > Micromonospora sp. NPDC005291. Next base: position 207,180 of record NZ_JBEXGR010000009.1, on the reverse strand, counting down.
AGGACAGGAAGAGCGAGTTGACCCAGTCCACCTCGTCGATGAAGAGCAGATGCTCGATCAGCGACCGCTCGGTACGGAACCGGTAGCGCACCTTCTCCTCGGCGTACGGCCGGACCTCCTTACCCGGGAAGTCCACCACGATTGATTCGACGCTCACCCCGTCGTAACCCACCAGGTCGAAGCGGACCGGGCCACCGACCCCCTTGGCCAGGTAGATCGACTCGTCGAGCAGCGGCTCGATCCGGCGCTTCATCTGGCCGAGCACGTCCACCTCGGGGTGCCGCCAGGACGCCTTCTCCGCCTCGATGATGGGGCGCTTGCGCTCCCGCATCTCTTCCAGGTGGGCGACCTTGTTCGCGAAGAACTCGTCGATCGGCACCGGGTGAGTGGTGGTCGCACCCTCGGTGGTGACCTCGGTGACGCTGCCGGGCAGCAGCACGATGCCGTTGGTGCCGCCGACCTTGGCGTACTCCGACAGGAAGACGGACTGGTCGGGGAAGATGTTGCCCTCGTCGCCGTGGATGTCGTTGAACTGCCACAGCTCGTCGTCGAGGAAGCACGGAGGGCCGGCGATCGGGAAGACGTGCGACGCCTTCAGGTCGTCGATGTAACGCCAGGTCCGGTCGAACTGCCGGTCGCGCTTCTGCTTACCGAACGCGGTCTTCGCCGCCTGCGGCAGTTCGTAGACCATCGGGTACCAGATCGCGCCGGAGAACTGGAGCAGGTGCGCGTGCACATGCCCCAGCTCGGCGAAGACGGTCAGGTCGGTGGGGCGGGCGTCGTTCTGGTTGAGCAGCCGCACCCCGTCGTACTCGACCCAGAGCGAGGAGTCGCCGATCGGCCCGTCGGTCGGGCTGGTCAACGCCTGAATCATGATCTTCAGGCCGCCGGGCAGCTCCACGACCTGCTCGTTGGGGGCCTTCAGGAACTTCGTGAAGCCCAGCGCCCGGAACTCGTCCTCCATCTCCGAGGTGGGGAACTCAGGGAGCAGAACCGTGGCGTCCTTGGAGACGAAGTCCCGCAGATGCTTCGCGTCGAAGTGGTCCCGGTGCAGGTGGGAGACATACAGGTAGTCGACCTGGCCCAGGCTCTCCCAGTCGAGCAGGGAATTGTCGGGGAACGGGAACCACGAAGCGAAATAGGCCGGATTGACCCACGGGTCGCACAGAATACTGCCCGCGGCCGTGTCGATCCGCATGCTGGCGTGCCCGGTTCCGGTCACTCGCACCGCACAGTCCCCCTCAAACAGACAATCAGGTGTACGCCAAACGCTACCGGAGCGAGTCTGACCGCCGCCCCTCGATGCCGGCAGTGCCGTTCGGCCCGGGTGGGCAAGGCCGATGGCCGGGAAACCCCCACCCGACCGTACCGAGCAGGAGGCGTGCCAGACTAACCAAAGATCCGATCGCGAGGGAAGGACCGACAGTGGCAGGAAGCGAGCCGGTAACGTCGCCAGACCAGCACAAGCCCGGACACCGCAAGTCCGGGCAGATTGGCGCGGTGCTGTCCGCGCTGGCGCTGCTGGCGATGATCTGCGGCAACCACGAGGGCAGGGTCGAGGACATCTGGCTGATCGGCCTGGCCGCGCTGCTGCTGATCATCGTGATCGGCGACGCCGTGCTGCGGCGCAACGGTCTGCGCTCCTGACCCGACCGCCCGCCGGACGACCGGCCGACAACGCCGAGGGCCCGCCCCCACCCGGGGGACGGGCCCTCGTCCGTACAGATCGGGGTCAGCGCCCGAAGAGGATGTCCTGCACGTCCTTGAGCGCGGCGTCGACCTCAGCCTCGAAGTAGCCACCGGGCACCAGGCCGAACCGGAGCGTGTCCAGGTCCTTCGGGTCGACCGGCATCGGGTTACGGCGCTGCATGCCGCCGAGCAGGGTGTCGAAGAATCGGTCCACCTGGTCGGGGTCGTACCCGCTGCCGAACCGGCGCACCTGGAAGCTACGGCGGATCTGGTCGACCCGGTACAGGTCGCTGCCGGGCGGGCCAGCCATCGGCGGACCACCCATCGGGGGGCCAGCCACAGCGGGCGGACCGGCCATCGGCGGGCCACCGATGCCCTGCTGCGACATCGGAGGCGGACCGGCCGGGCCACGGCGCATGTCGCGCAGGTCCCGCTCCGGCATCCGGATCTCGGCGGTCATGTCGGCGCGGCCGTGCCGCCCGGCCTCGAAGCCGTCGAAGCGCGGTTCCTCCGGCGGATAGCCACCGGGCGAGCGCTGGCCGTCGGGGCCGTACCCACCGGGCGAACGCTGATCATCCGGGCCGTAACCACCGGGCGAACGCTGATCATCCGGGCCGTAACCACCGGGCGAACGCTGATCGTCGGGGCCATACCCACCCGGCGAACGCTGATCATCCGGGCCGTAGCCACCAGGGCCTGCGGGGAGGCCGCGCGGCGGGACTCCGTGGCCACCCATCGGGCCGGGGCCCATCGGGCCGCCGGGGCCCATCGGGCCAGGGCCAGCCGGGCCTCGCGGCGCGTCGTAACCGCCACGGGGGGCGTCGTACCCGCCGGCGAAGGCGCCGGTCGGCTCGTCGTAGCGGCCGTAGCGGTCGGCGGGCGGGCCGGCCTGCGCGGGCATCGGCCGGGGCGGCATCGGCTGCGGAACCATGCCCCGGTCATCGCGCATCGGCGGGCCCATACGGTCCGGAGGGCCCATCCGGTCACCCATTCGAGGGTCGCCGCCGCGCCCGGCGCTGCTGCGCTCCTCCAGCTCGGCCAACTGCCGCTCGACCCGGTCCAGGTGCAGGTCGACCTGCCACTCGTCGTAACCGTTGAACCGGACCCGGAAGACGACGTCGTGGACCTCCTGGGAGGCCACCGGGGCGCCGACCTGTCGGCCGTCGAGCGTCGCCTCGACCCGGTCGAGGAAGGCATCCACCTCGTCGACCTTGTATCCCCGGCGGAGCGCCTTGCGCCGGAAACGCTGACCCTGACTCGCCACTATGTCTCCTGGTCTCGTTCGCCACGCCCGGTCACGCCGGTGCCTCTCCGGCGCGGTCGGTGTTGGTGTCGTTGTCCTCGGCGGCGGCGAGCTGGCCACACGCGCCGTCGATCTCGCGACCTCGGGTGTCCCGTACGGTGGTGGACACCCCGGCGTCGCGCAACCGCCGGACGAACTCCCGCTCAACCGGCTTCGGGCTCGCGTCCCAGCGGCTGCCCGGCGTCGGATTGAGCGGGATGAGGTTCACGTGGGCCAACTTGCCGGCCAGCAGCCGCCCGAGCAGGTCAGCTCGCCACGGCTGGTCGTTCACGTCCTTGATCATCGCGTACTCGATCGACACGCGACGGCCCGTCCGGGCGGCGTAGTCCCACGCTGCGTCCAGCACCTCAGCTACCTTCCAGCGCTGGTTTACCGGCACAAGTTCGTCGCGCAGATCATCATCGGGCGCGTGCAACGACAGCGCAAGGGTCACTGAGAGGTCTTCGCTGGCCAGTCGGCGGATGGCCGGCACCAGGCCGACCGTGGAAACGGTGATGTGCCGCTGGGACAGGCCGAGCCCCTCCGGAGCAGGGCTGACCAGTCGACGGACCGCCGCGATGACCCGGTTGTAGTTGGCCAGCGGCTCGCCCATGCCCATGAAGACGACTCGCGACAGCCGCGGCGGAGAGCCGGCGACCGCGCCGGAGGCCGCCACCCCGGCCATGTACACCGCCTGGTCGACGATCTCAGCGGTGGACAGGTTGCGGGTCAGCCCGGCCTGGCCGGTCGCGCAGAACGGGCAGGCCATGCCACAGCCGGCCTGGCTGGAGATGCAGACTGTCACCCGGTCGGGGTAGCCCATCAGCACGCTCTCAACCATTGCACCGTCGTGCAGCCGCCACAGCGCCTTACGGGTCGCACCGTCGTCGCAGGCCAACTCCCGCACCGGGTTGAGCAGCGTGGGCAGCAACTGACCGGCCAGCCGTTCGCGGGTCGCCGCCGGCAGGTCGGTCATTGCCTGCGGATCGCGGACCAGCCGCCCGAAGTAGTGGTTCGAGACCTGCTTGGCGCGGAAGGCCGGCTCGCCCAACTCGGTGACCAGCGCCTGCCGGCCCGCCAGGTCCAGGTCAGCGAGGTGCTTCGGCGGCATGGACGCCCGGCGCGCGGCGGGGGCGTTCGAGATGACAGGGATCAACGGCAGGCTCGTCATGGCTGGTCCAGTGTGTCACGCCGCTGGCGGCAGGTGCCGGTCCGGAGGTGTCGAACGGGCCGCGACCGCCGGAGCCGGAAGACCGGGACGCCGTGATTCATACCTCAGTTCACCATCGGCACGAAGATCGCCAGCAGCAGGTAGGCGGTCGGCACCGCGAACAGGATCGAGTCCAGTCGGTCCATCAGACCGCCGTGGCCGGGCAGCAGGTTACTCATGTCCTTGACACCGAGATCCCGCTTGATCATGGACTCGGCCAGATCGCCGAGGACCGCCGCGCAGGAGACCGCCACCCCGAACAACGCGCCCCACCAGGGGGCCACCTCGAACATCAGCCACAGCAGCAGCGCACTGCCCAGGGCCGCCGCGGTGACCGAGCCGGCGAAACCCTCCCAGGATTTCTTCGGACTCACCGACGGGGCCATCGGGTGTCGGCCGAAGGAGACACCGGCCGCGTATCCGCCGGTGTCGGAGAGGACCACCGCGATCAGCGTGGCCAGGATGCGCAGCGGGCCGTCGTCGGGGGCTGCCGCCAGCAGCGCCGCGAAACCGCCGAGGAACGGCACGTAGACGGCGATCAGGGTGGCTGCGGTGAGATCCCGCTGGAAGCCGGCCGGACCGTCGCCCAGCCGCCAGATCATGGTGCCCAGCACGGTGACCAGTAGCCCCAGGCTGAGCGCGTCCGGGCCGGCGAACCAGGCCAGACCGACTGTCAGCACACCACCGGCGATCAGCGGCACCAGCGGCGGGTGGGCGCCGCTGCGCCGGACCGCTCGGGCCATCTCCCACATGCCGATGGCGATGGCGGCGGCGATCACCGGCAGGAACGCCAACGGGTAGAAGGCCAGCGGCACCACGATCAGCGCGCCGAGGCCGAGCCCGACCCCGATCGCCGCTGGGAGGTTGCGGCCGGCGCGCCCATTGCCCAACTGCTGGGTGGCGGGTCGGTCGGCACTGGCCCGGCGTCGACCTCTCGACCGTCGACCGGTCGCCGCCGGTTCCTGGTCCGGTGCCGGATCGGCCCGGACGGGCGCGAACTGCTCGGTCGGATACCCGGGGTCGTCGAGGCGGGCGGGAGAGCTCCGGTCCGGGTCCGGGTGCTCCGGGCCGTCGTAACCGGTCGGGCCGTCGCCAGTGGCGGACAGGTGGTCGTACCGGTTGCGATCGTCGAAACGATCGTGCCGGTCACGGTCGTCGAAGCGGTCCCGGTCGTCCGGGCGGCCACGCTCGTCGTACGGGTCCGTCGGGTGGGGGTCGGTGTACGGCCGGGTGTGCGGCTCGGCGTACAGCTCGGGGCCGGGGGCTGGACGGCGGCTCCACTGGCCGGCATCCAGGTCCTGTTCGGGCCAGGGCAGTGCCACCGGGCGCTCGGGCCGGTCCCAGCCGCGAGGCTCGCTGCCGTAGGGGTCGGGGTGGGACATCACGCACCGCGACGCGACACGAGAACCACCACATGACGCAAGACCACAAGCATCCCCTACAGCGCGATGTTCCTCCGATTGACCGCCCCGACGGTCGGTCGATTCCCGGTGTTCACCGCCCGGTGGCCGGGAATCCTGCAGAGCCTACTGCACACGCCGTACCGGCACGGTGGACGAGGCACGGCGGCGGATGTCGCCCCTGGCCGCCAGCCCCGGGTTCGACACCCGGGCCGGCGCCCGCTTGTCGCTACGCGACGCGTACACCGGTGAGCAGTTGGCCGAGACCACCATTTCCCGCTGAGGTACGACGCGAGGCCCGTCCCCAACGTCGGGGACGGGCCTCGGAGCGTCTCACCCGCCCAGCGGGCGGACCGTCACACCTCGAGCAGTTCGGTTTCCTTGTGCTTGACCAGGTCGTCGATGCTGGCCGCGTACCGCTGGGTCAGGTCGTCGAGCTCCTTCTCGGCGCGGCGACCGTCGTCCTCGCCGGCCTCGCCGTCCTTGACGATCCGGTCCAGCTCCTCCTTGCCACGGCGGCGGACGTTGCGGATCGCCACCTTGGCCTCCTCACCCTTGTGCCGGGCCACCTTGATCATGTCGCGGCGGCGCTCCTCGGTCATCTGTGGGAGCAGGATGCGCAGCTGAGTGCCCTCGTTGTTCGGGTTCACCCCGAGGTCCGAGTCGCGGATCGCCTTCTCCATCGCGTTGATCTGCGAGTTGTCGTACGGCTTGATGATGGCCATCCGCGGCTCGGGGATCGCGATCGACGCCATCTGGGTCAGCGGCGTGGGCGTGCCGTAGTAGTCGATGATGACCTTGGAAAACATGGCGGGGTTGGCGCGACCGGTACGGATGGCGCCGAACTCCTCCTTGGCGTGCTCAACCGCACGCTCCATCTTCTCCTCGGCCTCGAGGAGGGTGTCGTCGATCACCGGTCTCCTCGCCTCCTTCTGTGCTCGTCGTGGGCTCTGCTGAAAGTCGTCAGACCGCCGCTGCCAACGCCATCGGCGGGGCTCAGGCGGTGATCAGGGTGCCGATCTTGTCGCCACCCACCGCGCGAATGATGGTGTCGTCACCCTGCGCGCCGAAGACCAGCATCGGCAGGCCGTTCTCCATGCAGAGGCTGAACGCCGCCGCGTCGGCCACCCGCAGGTTGCGGCGCAGCGCCTCGGAGAAGGTGATCGAGTCGAGTTTGCTGGCGGTGGGGTCGATCCGGGGGTCGGCCGTGTAGACGCCGTCCACGCCGTTCTTGCTCATCAGCACCACGTCGGCCCGGATCTCCAGCGCCCGCTGGGCGGCCACCGTGTCGGTGGAGAAGTACGGCATCCCGGCGCCGGCGCCGAAGATGACCACACGGCCCTTCTCCAGGTGCCGGATCGCCCGCAGCGGGATGTACGGCTCGGCGACCTGGGCCATGGTGATGGCGCTCTGCACCCGGGTCTCGATGCCTTCCTTCTCCAGGAAGTCCTGCAGCGCGAGGCAGTTCATCACGGTGCCGAGCATGCCCATGTAGTCGGCGCGGGCCCGGTCCATCCCGCGCTTCTGCAGCTCCGCGCCACGGAAGAAGTTGCCGCCACCGACCACCACGGAAACCTGCACGCCGCGGCGGACCACGGTGGCGATCTGCCGGGCGATGGCCTGGACGACGTCCGGGTCGACGCCGATCGCGCCGCCACCGAACACCTCACCGGAGAGCTTCAGCACCACCCGGCGGGCACGCCCCGGCGGCGGTGCCGTCGGATCGTCCACCGCCAGCGTCCGGTCACTCACAACCTGCGTCATCCGCCCCGCCCTTCCCCACGCGCACGCCCCGTGCGGCGCGTACCGCGAACCTGCCGCTGCCGACCCTATGTGACGAGGAGGCCGCGGTGCCTGTCATGTACACCGGCGGCCTCCTCGTTGACGTCTCTGCCCACGGGCGCCCGCGGCGCCCGGTGGCGACTCAGGCCTGGCCGACCTCGAACCGTACGAAGCGGGTGACCTCGATGCCGGCCTCGGCCAGCAGCTGCTTCACCGACTTCTTGTTGTCAGACACGGACGACTGCTCGATCAGGACGTAGTCCTTGAAGAAGGAGTTCACCCGGCCCTCGATGATCTTCGGCAGGGCCGCCTCGGGCTTGTTCTCCTCGCGGGCGGTCTGCTCGGCGATGCGCCGCTCGGACTCGACGACCTCAGCCGGAACCTCGTCCCGGGTGAGGTACTTCGGCCGCATCGCGGCGATCTGCATGGCCACACCTCGGGCGTCGGCGTCGCCCGCCTCGTCGGTCTTGCCGGTGTACGACACCAGCACACCAACGGCCGGCGGGAGGTCCTGCGCCTTGCGGTGCAGGTAGACGGCGGTGGTGCCCTCGACCTTGGCGAACCGGTTGAGCACCAGCTTCTCGCCGATCTTGACCGACTGCTCCTGGATCAGGTCCGCGACGACCTTGCCGTCGAGCTCGGTGGCGAGCAGCTCCTCGGCGGTGTTCACGCCGGAACGCTCGCCGTGCTCGACCAGCTGCTGGCCCAGCGCGATGAACGACTCGGTCTTGGCGACGAAGTCGGTCTCGCAGTTGAGCTCGAGCAGCGCCTTGCCGGAGTGGGCGACGAGGCCGTTGGCGGCCGTACGACCGGCCCGCTTGCCGACGTCCTTGGCGCCCTTGACGCGCAGGATCTCGATGGCCTTGTCGAAGTCGCCCTCGGCCTCGGTCAGCGCCTTCTTGCTGTCCATCATGCCGGCGCCGGTGAGGTCGCGGAGCTTCTTGACGTCCGCGGCGGTGATTTGGGACATGGCTCTCTCTTCGATGTTGAGACGGCGTGTGGATGGTCAGAGGTGCCGGTTACCCGGATCCGGGCGAATCGTGCCCGGCGTACCGCCGCTGCCCCGCGCCCGAAACGGACAGCGGGGCAGCGACGGTGCGATCACTCCGCGGTAGCGGTCGCCGGCTGCTCGGTGGCAGCCTGCGCCGGCTGCTCCGGGGTGGCGGGCTGCTCGGCGACAGCGGCGGGCTGCTCGGCCGGCGCGGCGGCAGGCTGCTCGGCGGCGACAGCGGCGGGCTGCGCGGCCGGGGCGGCCGACTCGTCGGCCTTCTTCGGCTCCAGCAGCTCGCGCTCCCACTCGGTCAGCGGCTCGTCGCTCGCGACACCCTCGGGCTTCTCGTCGCTGCCCCGGCGACGGCCGGAACGCGCGATCAGACCATCCGCGACGGCGGCGGCGACGACCTTGGTCAGCAGCTCGGCCGACCGGATCGCGTCGTCGTTACCCGGGATCGGGAAGTCGACCTCGTCCGGGTCACAGTTGGTGTCCAGCACCGCGATCACCGGGATGCCCAGCTTGCGGGCCTCGTCGACGGCGATGTGCTCCTTCTTGGTGTCGACGATCCAGACCGCGGCGGGAAGCTTCTGCATGTCCCGCAGACCACCGAGGGTGCGGGTCAGCTTGATCTTCTCGCGGGAGAGCTGCAGGGTCTCCTTCTTGGTGTAACCGGCGGTGGTGCCGCTGAGGTCACCCAGGCCCTCCAGCTCCTTCATCCGCTGGAGCCGCTTGTACACCGTCTGGAAGTTGGTCAGCATGCCACCGAGCCAGCGGTGGTTGACGTACGGCTGGCCGACCCGGGTCGCATGCTCGGCAATCGCCTCCTGGGCCTGCTTCTTGGTGCCGACGAACAGGATGCTGCCACCCTCGGCGACGGTCCCACGCACGAACTCGTACGCCTTCTCGATGTACTCGAGGGTCTGGCGCAGGTCGATGATGTAGATGCCGTTGCGCTCGGTCATGATGAAGCGCTTCATCTTCGGGTTCCAGCGCCGGGTCTGGTGCCCGAAGTGGACACCGCTCTCCAGCAGCTGGCGCATGGTCACGACGGCCATGGTTGGGGTACTCCTCAAGATCCCTGGTTGTCACGCCCGGCCGGTGGCCGGGCGTCCTGGCGCCTGGTCGCCGGCCCATGGTGGACCCGATCAAGATCGGGACCAGGGAGGCCGTCACTCCACGATGATTCGTGAAGAGGGCGCGCGAGGTCGACCGCACGAGGCGGTCGCCAGTTGGCCAGTGTACGCCCCTCACCCGTTCAGCCTTTCCGGGGTGCGCGCGGGTGCTGAGCCGCCGCTCGCCGCTCGCCGCCCGCTCGCGCTGGACGATCGCGCTGGTTCATGGAAATAGTGGCCTCCGCGTCGCCGGAGGCCACTATTTCCTGGTTGTTGCGTGAATCAACAGCGGCGGGTCAGCCGGCGGCGAGCGCCGCCGCGAGGAAGAGCCCCAGGCCGACGGTCAGGTAGGCCGTCGGTGGGCGTAGCCAGCCCCGGCCGCCGTCGGAAAGCGCCAAACCTCCGGTACGGAGCCCATAGAGCCCGGTTGCGAAGATCGGGAGAGCGGCGACCAGGGCGATACCCACCACCACGTTCCCGGCGTCCACCGGATCACCGGTCACGCCCGCCAGCAGCACCCGCAGCGCGGGAACCTCGAAGATCAACACCAGCAGGGCGAAGAGTACGGCCAACACCGGCCGACGGGTCCGGTAGACGCCGTCGGCCACCGGCGGATACACCGACGGCTCGCCTGCGGGCAGCTCCCCGCGCGGGATGATCGGGGTCATCGGGCCGGTCGGCATCTCCAGCGGGTGCGGCGTGTCGCCGCCCCGGGTCGGCTCGATGATCGGATATGCGCTGAGCGGGGCCGGACGAGCCTGGTCGGCGAGCACACCGGCCGACGTGTCGCTTGGCGGCGTCGGCGTCGCCACCCGGTTGGCGGTGGCGTCCTCGCGGCCGATGGTCAGCCGGGAATCCGTCCCGGCCGACTCCCGGGCGGCCCGGCGACCGGGCAGCTCGCCGGAGATCTCCGAGGGGTCCCGCTCCGCGCGCCGGGACCGGGTAGCCCGGTATCCGTCGGTCTCCGGCCGGGCGTCCCCCAACGGGTCGACCGCGCCGAACCGCCCGGAGTCGGGCTCAGGCGTACCGAAGCGGACGGGCTGGCCCTCGACCGCCCCAAAGCGACCGGAGTCCGGCTCCGCGACGCCAAAGCGAGCCGAGTCAGGCTCCGTCGAGGCGAAGCGGCTCGAATCCGGCTCCGCCGAGGCGAAGCGAGCCAGGTCCGGCTCCGCCGAGGCGAAGCGGCCCGAATCCGGCTCAGGCGTGCCGAGGCGGCCCGCGTCGACGGCGCCGAAGCGGCCGGAGTCCGGCTCCCGACGTCGGCCAGCGCCGGTGTCCTCGCCGAAGCGGCCCTCGTCGGCGCCACGCTGCTCGGGAATCTCGCTGTCCCGGTACCGCGGTTCGCCCGCGCCACGCCACTCCGACTCGCCGTAACCGCGACCCCGCTCGTCGGGGTACCAGCGCGGCTCCTGATCTTCCGGAATGCTCCGTCGTCCGTCCACGTCCGGCACCGTATGCGACCGGCTGCCTGCGCGCCATTTGAACCCGCGCGGGCCGCGCCGGCCGCCCACCTGTGCAGCAGGGTGCCGTAGCACATCGCGGGCTTGATCGTCCGGCTGTCCACAGGTGGCCCGTCGTCCACAGTTCGGCCTCCAGCGGGGTCGCGATGCCGGTGCGGCGACAGGCACCGTGCCGGCCATGACGAAGCGGAACCAGGCGGTTGGCGCCTACGGCGAGCGGTGCGCCGCCCAGCACCTGACCGAGGCAGGGCTGCGCCCGGTCGCCCGAAACTGGCGCTGCCCGGCCGGGGAGATCGACATCATCGCGTGGGATGGGCCGGTGCTCGCCTTCTGCGAGGTGAAGACCCGCCGGAGCGACGACTTCGGCACCCCTGCCGAAGCCGTCGTGCCGGCCAAGGCCCGCCGACTGCGTGGGCTCGCCGCGCGTTGGCTGGCCGAGACGGGCACGACCGCCGAGGAGGTTCGCTTCGACGTGCTGTCGGTGCGCCTACCGGACGCCGGCCCGGCCCAGGTCGACCACCTCAAGGGCGCGTTCTGAGATGCGGACACCGGACGTTCGGGCTGTCGGTGACGCGCGATGAGCTACGCGAAGGTGCTCTGTGTGGGGCTGGTCGGCGTCACCGGCCACCTGGTCGAGGTGGAGGCCGACCTGGCCGCCGGTCTACCAGCGGTGGTGATCTCCGGTCTGCCGGACACCGCCCTGCACGAGGCCCGCGACCGCGTCCGCGCCGCCGTGGTCAACTCCGGCCAGCGCTGGCCCAACCGGCGGATCACCCTCAACCTGCTGCCCGCCACGCTGCCGAAGTTCGGCTCGGGGTTCGACCTGGCCATCGCCGCAGCTCTGTTGGGCGGCTCGGGTGAGCTGCCGCTGCTTCCCCTGGAGGGGGTGGTGGTCCTCGGCGAGCTGGGGCTGGACGGAACGGTCCGGCCGGTGCGCGGGGTGCTCCCGATGGTCGCCGCCGCAGCCCAGGCCGGCGTCGAGCGGGTGATCGTCCCGGTCGGCAACGCCGCCGAGGCCGCGGTCATCCCCGGGGTACGGGTGCGAGCGGTGGACACCCTGCACCGGCTGGTCGCCTTCGTTCGCGACGGCACCCCGCTGATCGAGCCGCCGGCCGCCACCCCGGCGCCGGCCGCCGACGGGCCGGATCTCGCCGACGTCGCCGGGCAGCAGATGGGCCGGCGCGCATTGGAGGTCGCCGCCGCTGGCGGGCACCACGTGGCACTGCTCGGCCCTCCGGGCGCCGGCAAGACGATGCTCGCCGAACGGCTGCCGTCGATCCTTCCCGAGCTGGACGACGACGCGGCGCTGGAGGTCACCGCGCTGCACTCGGTCGCCGGGCTGCTGCCACCGGGCGGCCGGTTGCTGCGTCGCCCGCCGTTCCAGGCACCGCACCACACCGCGACCGTCCCGTCGCTGGTCGGTGGCGGCTCGGGGCTGGCCCGACCCGGCGCGGTGTCGCTGGCACACCGCGGTGTGCTCTTTCTGGATGAGGCCCCCGAGTTCAGCAAGGGTGCCCTGGAGGCACTGCGTCAACCCTTGGAGCACGGCCGCATTCAGCTGACTCGCAGCGGGGGCGGCACCGTGTACCCGGCCCGAACCCAGTTGGTGCTGGCCGCCAACCCGTGCCCCTGTGCCAAACCGGCCGGCGACGCGCACTGCGAGTGCACGCCGTTGGCCCGCCGCCGCTACCTGGGCCGGCTCTCCGGGCCGCTGCTCGACCGGATCGACGTGCAGGTGCGGCTGATGCCGGTGCGGGCGGCGGAACTGATGGCACCCGACGGCGAGGCCGAGCCCTCGGCGACGGTCGCCGCCCGGGTGGCGGCTGCCCGGCAGGCGGCGGCCACCCGCTGGGCCAGCCTCGGTCGGCGAGTCAACGCCGAGGTGGACGGCCCGCATCTGCGCCGACCGCCGTGGCGGCTGCCCGCCCGGGTCACCGTCGAGCTGCGTGGCCGGCTCGACTCCGGCTCGCTGTCGGCACGCGGCTTCGATCGGGTGATCCGGATGGCCTGGACCATCGCTGATCTGGACGGCCGGGACCGGCCAGACCTGGACGACGTCCGGGAGGCGATCCAACTACGGACGGGGGAGGCGACGTGAGCGCCGACGAGGAACGCAGGCTGGCCCGGGTCGCACTGACCTGGCTGGCCGAGCCGGGCACCCGCGCGGTGCACCGACTGGTGGAACGGCTCGGCCCGGTGGCGACCCTGGACCTGCTGCTCGACGGCGGCAGCCCGGACGGCTGGCTGCACACCACGGTGGCCGCCCGGTCGGCGGCTGGCGACGCCCGGGCGGTGGCGGCCGAGGCGCTGGACCGGGCGGACCGGCTCGGTGCCCGGCTGGTCACACCGGACGACGAGGAGTGGCCGGCCCGGGTGGCGGGCCTGGCCACGCTGCACCTGCCGGACGTCACCCGCCGGGTGGACGGTGAGACAGCCCCACCGCTCTGCTTCTGGGTACGCGGCAGCTGGCCGCTGGGCGAGGCCCTGGAGCGCTCGGTGGCCGTGGTCGGGGCGCGGGCGGCGACCGGCTACGGCCAGCACGTCGCCACTGAGCTGGGGTACGGGCTGGCCGAGCGGGACTGGACCGTCGTGTCCGGTGGCGCGTTCGGCATCGACGCTGCCGCCCACCGGGGTGCCCTCAACGCGGGCGGCCTGACCGTTGCGGTGCTCGCCTGTGGGCTGGACCGGCCGTACCCGATGGGCAACGCCGCGCTCTTCGACCGGATCGCCGACACCGGGCTGCTGGTCAGCGAGTGGCCGCCCGGCGCCGAGCCGCTGCGGCCCCGGTTCCTGATCCGCAACCGGGTGATCGCCGGAGGCACCCTGGGCACCGTCGTGGTGGAGGCGTCGGCGCGCAGTGGCGCGACACAGACCGCTCGGCGAGCCATCTACACCGAGCGGGTGGCCATGGTGGTGCCCGGGCCGGTGACCTCGGCGATGTCCGTCGGGGCACACGAGTTGCTCCGCGAGTTCCCCAAGGCCCGGCTGGTCACCGGGGTGGCGCACGTGCTTGAGGAGGTAGGCCGGATCGGCACGGACCTGGCCCCGCTGGCGCGCGGCCCGCAACGGGCGACCGACACGCTCGACGACGACGCGCGCTCGCTGCTGGAGGCGCTGCCCCGCCGGGGCGCGATGGGCGTGGACCGGCTCGCCGCCCGCGCCGGTGTCGACCTACGGACCGCGTTGCGCAAGCTGTCCCTGCTGGAGGAGTTGTCCATGGTGGTCCGTCGCGACGACGGCTATGCCCTCACCTCACCCGTCAAACCGAAGCGCGGCACCGAAGGCGTCACCGCACCCTGAAGCACCGGGCACCCCGACAGTCGGTGTTGCCGGTACCGTGCGCGGTCATGGGTGCTATCAAGCCGTGGCACATCACCACGCTGTGCTGTCTCGTCACGTCCGCCGCGCTCATTGCCGGCTTGGTCGCGGTACTGATCAAGAGGGCCAACCGCCGCTAGACGAACACCGGCACCATCGTGGCCGGTGACGTACGTCGCCCGGCCGTAGGCTGGTGCCGTGCCAGCTGTCAGTGGGGTTGCCTGGGCCGGTCGGGCCAGCGCGTCGGCGCGGCTGGCGGGGCCACGATGAGCCGGCCCGACCGGGGCACCCGGGCCATGCACCAGGCACTACCGCCAGCGCTGCGCGACGCCATCGACGACTTCGCCGAGCACCTGTCCCGGGTGCGTAACCGGTCGGCGCACACCGTCCGCGCGTACGTCACCGATCTCGTCTCACTGCTCGACCACGCCGTACGGATGGGCTGCGGCGACCTGGCCGAGCTGGACCTGTCGGTGCTGCGCAGTTGGCTGGCGCGGCAGCGAACCACTGGTGCGGCCCGCACGTCGTTGGCCCGGCGGGCCGCGTCGGCGCGGGCGTTCAGCGCGTGGGCGCACCGGGCCGGGCTGCTCTCCGCCGACGTGGGTGCCGCGCTCGCCAGCCCTCGTGCGCACCGGGAGCTGCCCACCGTTCTGCGCGCCGACCAGGCCGCCGCTCTGGTCGAGGCGCCCACCCGGCAGGCACCGCCCGCGGACCCACCGACCGGACCGGCATCGGGCGCAGCGGAACGGGCCGCGACCGAGGCGGTGCCGCTGCGCGACCGGGTGCTGCTCGAGCTGCTCTACGCCACCGGTGTGCGGGTCAGCGAGGCCTGCGGGTTGGACGTCGGGGACGTCGACCACGGCCGACGGGTGATCCGGGTGTTCGGCAAGGGCGGACGGGAACGCTCGGTGCCGTACGGGGTGCCCGCTCAGCGGGCGTTGGACGAGTGGCTACGCCGGGGACGCCCACCGTTGGTGGGCGTCCACTCTGGCGACGCGCTGCTGCTCGGCGCCCGAGGTGGTCGGCTCAACACGACGACAGCGCGTCAGATCGTCGGTGCGTACGCCGAGACAGCCGGCCTGCCCCGGATCAGCCCGCACGGTCTGCGCCACTCCGCTGCCACCCATCTCCTGGAGGGTGGTGCGGACCTGCGCGCCGTGCAGGAGCTGCTCGGCCACTCGTCGCTGGCCAGCACGCAGATCTACACGCACGTCTCGGTGGAGCGGCTGCGTGCCGCGTACCGCCAGGCCCACCCGCGCGCCTGATCAAGGGCCGGAGGCGAGGGAGCGCGGCGGTTACGATCATCAAGTGAGCGTCCCGCAGCCCCCTGAGCCGATCCCGGGCGCCCGCCTGCTCTTCTCCCTGGATCCGGCGGTCAGCCACCTCAACCACGGCTCGTTCGGCGCGGTCCCGATCGGCGTGCAGCGAGCCCAGCAGCGGCTGCGCGACGAGATGGAGGCCAACCCCCTGCGCTTCTTCACCCAGGGGCTGGTCGATCGGATCGCCCACACCCGCCAGCACCTTGCCGGGTTCCTGGGCGCCGACCCCGATGGCAGCGCCCTGGTGGGCAACACGACCACCGGCGTCGCCGTGGTGCTCCAGTCGCTGGGCCTGCGACCCGGTGACGAGGTGCTCAGCACCGACCACGGGTACGGGGCGGTGAGCCTGGCCATCCAACGTGAGTGCCGCCGCACCGAAGCGGTCGGCCGGGTCCTGCCGATCCCGCTGGACGCCACCCACGAGCAGATCGTGCAGACCATCCGCGCCGGCCTGCGTCCAGGGCGTACCCGGCTACTTGTCGTCGATCAGCTCACTTCGGCCACCGCCAAGCTCTTCCCGACCGCCGCCATCGTCGGGGTTGCCCGCGAACATGGCGTGCCGGTCCTGGTGGACGCCGCGCATGCCCCGGGCATGCTGCCGACGCCGGTGGCCAGCATCGGCGCCGACTTCTGGGTGGGCAACCTGCACAAGTGGGCGTACGCCCCGCGCGGGACCGCCCTGCTGGCGGTGGCACCGCAGTGGCGGGACCAGATCGAGCCACTGGTGGTCTCCTGGGAGCAGGACTCCGGTTTCCCGGCCCGGATCGAGTGGCAGGCGACTCTCGACTACACGCCCTGGCTGGCCGCCCCGGCGGGCCTGTTCACGCTGCGCAGTCTCGGCCTCGACCGGGTGCGGGCGCACAACTCCGCCCTCGCCGCGTACGGCCAGCGGGTGGTGGGGGACGCGCTGGGGGTGCCCCCCGCCCAACTGCCCGACCCCGGCGGGCCGGGGGTGTCTCTGCGCCTCATTCCGCTGCCGGCGGGCACAGCCCCCACCATCGACGCGGCGCGGGCGTTGCAGACGCGGATCGGCGAGCGGCTCGCCGCCGAGGTGGCGGTGATGAGCTGGAGCGGCCAGGGGTGGCTGCGGCTCACCGGTCAGGTCTACAACACCGCCGACGAGTACGAACGGCTGGCCGTGCGGCTGCCGGCACTGCTCGCCCAGCGCTGACCCCACTACCCCCGCCGGCACTGACCCCGTCGACCGGGAGCAGTCGCACCGGGCCGAGGCCGAGCAGTGCCAGCGGGTCCAGATACTCCTGGCCCCGGCGTAGACCCCAGTGCAGGCACGCGTCGGCCGGGCAACCCGGATGTCCGGGCAGCAGCTCACCCAGTGGCGCGCCGGCGGCGACCGGCTGGCCGGGGCGTACGGCTGGTCGGACCGGTTCGTGGGTGGTTCGCAGCCCGTCGGCGTGCCCCACGGTGATCACCGGGCGGCCGGTCACCAGACCGGCGAAGAGCACGGTGCCCGACCCGGCGCTGCGGACCACCGCTCCGGGCGGGGCGGCCAGGTCGACCCCCCGATGGCCGGGCAGCCAGGGCCGGGGCGGCGGATCGAACCGGCGTACCGGACGAGGCGGCCCGTCGACCGGCCAGCGGAACCGCCCGGGGCCGGCGTCCACCTGGTCCGCCACCGCCGCCACAGCGAGCGGCACGGCCGGCGCCGGTGATTGGCCGGGCACTGCCGCGACCAGCACGGCCAGCCCGCAGAGCTGGACGGTCAGCGCGAGCGGCAACGCGGTGCAGAGCAGGACGGTACGGCGGATCGAGCCGACGCACGGTGCGGATGGCGGTCGCATGACGGCAGCCTTCGGCCAGGGCCGGGTCGTCCGCCAGCCCGGCCGACCGAGCTGTGGATGACCGGAGGACCTGTGGACGACGACCCGAAGGCGTCGATGATCTGCTATGCCCGGGGTTGGTGGACGCTACCTATGCTGGGCCGATGACTCGGGACTGGCTCTCCTGGCACGAGGACTACGACGAGCCGGGGTCGGCCTTGGCCGCCCGGCTGACCAAGGTGCAGGAGCAGGTCCGGACGGCCCTGGACCGCGCACCGGCCGGGCCGCTGCGGGTGGTCAGCGCCTGCGCGGGTCAGGGGCGAGACCTGATCCCGGTGCTCGCCACACACCCCCGCCAAGCCGACGTGACCGCCCGCCTGGTCGAGTTGGACCCGCGCAACGCCGCGATGGCCGAGGACGCCGCACGGGCGGCCGGGCTGACCAGCGTGCAGGTGGTGGTGGGCGACGCCGGGTTGACCGACGCGTACGCCGATCTGGTCCCCGCCGACGTGGTGCTGCTCTGCGGGGTGTTCGGCAACGTGTCGGACGCCGACGTCAGGGCCACCGTCGGGCACTGCGCCGCCCTCTGCGCGAGCGGCGGCACGGTGATCTGGACGCGGCACCGGCGCGAGCCCGATCTGGTGCCGGCCATCGGAGACTGGTTCGCGCACGAGGGGTTCGCGCAGATCGCGGTCAGCACCCCGGCCGAACAGGTGGGTGTCGGCGTACACCGGCACCTCGGCCATCCCCGGCCGCTGCCCTCCGGGATGACGATGTTCCGTTTCCTGCCGAGCTGATGCAGCATTCCCCTCCGGTCACCTCCTGGTCGACGTCGGAGGGAACATCGAGAATCAATTCCGCATGCGCGGCCTCCTCGGTGGTGAGGCGCTCGAACGCCGCGGCATCCGCCGGCCCGTGTTGGGCCATCACGGAGGGCCTAGGCTGGGCCGCGTACGGCGGGTGCCGCCGTTTGGACCGGGAGGCCCCGCATGACCAGTGTCGATGACCGGACGAAGCCCCCCAGCGGGCCGACGCTGGCCGAGGTGAGCGGGCCGTCCCGGCTCGCGGAGCCGGACGAGGCGATCAGCGCCGAGGAGTTGCAGCTCGCCGCCCGCAACCACGGCATCCCGTTGGAGGCGCTGCGCTACGACGTCACCCCGGCCGGGCTGCACTACCTGCTGATCCACTACGACATTCCGGAGCTCGACCCGGCGACGCACACGCTGACCATCGGCGGCGCGGTGGACCGGCCGCTGACGGTCACGCTTGCCGAGCTGCGCGAGCGGCCGCGGGTCACCCACCAGGTGACCCTGGAGTGCGCCGGCAACGGTCGAGCCCTGCTGCACCCCCGGCCGGTCAGCCAGCCCTGGCTGGTCGAGGCGGTCGGCAACGCCGAGTGGACCGGCACCCCGCTGGCGCCGCTGCTGCGTGAGGCGGGCCTCGGGTCGGACGCGGTGGACGTGGTCTTCACCGGCGCCGATCACGGTGTCGAACGCGGGATCGAGCAGGACTACCAGCGGGCGCTGCCGGTCGCCGACGCGCTGCGCGAGGAGGTGCTGCTGGCGTACGAGATGAACGGCGCTGCCCTGCTGCCGCAGCACGGCGCGCCGCTGCGACTGATCGTGCCTGGCTGGTACGGCATGGCGCACGTGAAGTGGGTCCACTCCATCGAGATTCAGACCAGACCGTTCGACGGCTACCAGAACGCGGTGGCCTACCGGGTGCGCCAGGATGCCGACGACCCGGGCGTGCCGGTCACGCGGATCGAGCCGCGTGCGCTGGTCCGTCCGCCCGGCTTCCCCGACTTCATGTCCCGCCGCCGGGTGCTGCGCCCGGGACCGTGCACCCTCGACGGTCGGGCCTGGTCGGGGCACGCGCCGGTGGTCGCCGTTGAGGTGACCACCGACGGCGGGGAGAGCTGGGCACCGGCCGAGCTGGACCCGGCGGAGGCTGGAGATTTCGCCTGGCGGCGCTGGCGACACGAGTGGGTCGCGACGCCCGGTCGGTACGTGCTCGGCGCGCGGGCGACCGACGCGTCCGGGCGGACCCAGCCGGTCGAGCAACCGTGGAACCGTGGCGGCTTCGCCAACAACCTGGTGCAGCGGGTCGAGGTCGTGGTGCCGGCCGAGTGATCGGCGGCGACGGCTACGCCACGGGTGGGGGGCCCGTGGTGCGGCCGGGCGGTACGGGTGCGGTCAGCCGCCGAAGCCGGAGTCGGCCGGCAGCGAGATGTCGGGCTTCTCCAGCTCCTCGACGTTGACGTCCTTGAAGGTCATCACCCGGACGTTCTTCACGAAGCGGGCAGGACGATACATGTCCCACACCCAGGCGTCGTGCATCTCGACCTCGAAGTAGACCTCGCCGTCGGAGTTGCGCACGTGCAGGTCGACCTGGTTGGCCAGGTAGAACCGACGCTCCGTCTCCACCACGTACGAGAATTGGCGGACAATGTCGCGGTACTCCCGGTAGAGCTGCAGCTCCATCTCGGTCTCGTACTTCTCGAGATCTTCCGCGCTCATCGCACTCCGCCTTCCATGGCCACATCTTCCCCCACCGGCGTCGGAGGCCGAGGCTGCTCGCCCAACGCCACGCCGACGGTACCCCCTGACGCCCAGGAGCGCTCCATCGGCTCTTCCGGGCCGTGGCCGCCGGGCCGTCGGGCGCGCGGCGGCCGGCCGTCGCGGCCGGAGACGGTGGCGACATTGACGTACGAGAACCGGTGCTCCCGGCACGGCCCGTGCTCCCGCAGCGCCGCGGTGTGCTCCGGGGTGATGTAGCCCTTGTGCTCGGCGAAGCCGTACGCCGGGAACACCCCGTCCATCTCCACCATGATCCGGTCCCGGGTGACCTTGGCCAGCACGCTGGCTGCCGCCACGCACGCCGCCACGCGGTCGCCCTTCCACACCGCCAGCCCGGGCACGCCCAGGCCGTCCACGCCGAAGCCGTCGGTCAGCACGTACTCCGGGCGCGTGGTGAGCGAGGCGAGTGCCCGGCGCATCGCGGCCAGGTTGCACACGTGCAGCCCCCGAGCGTCGACCTCCTCGGCCGGGATGACCACCACGGCGTACGCGAGTGCCCGGTCCACGACCTCCGCGTACACCCGTTCCCGGCTGGCCGGGGTGAGCAGCTTCGAGTCGGCCAGCCCCTCGATCTCGCCGCGCCGCCCCTCGGGCAGCACCGCCGCGGCGGCGACCAGCGGACCGGCGCACGCGCCCCGGCCCGCCTCGTCGGCGCCGGCGACGTGCCGGAAGCCCCGCCGTTGCAGCGCCCGCTCCAGGGCGTACAGCCCGGCCTCGCGGCGCACGACGGTGCGCGGCGGGGTCAGCACGACGCCTCGTCCTGGTCGGCGGCGGTCGACTGCCCCAGCCGGGTCAGCAGGGCGGGCAGCTCGGAGGGGTAGAACCGCTCACCGCTGGCCACCAGCTCGTCGGGAAGCCACCAGCGGTGACCGGCGATGCTGCGCTGCTCGACGTCGTTGAAGCCCGTGGTGTCCACCTCCCAGGACGGCACCCGGAACAGGAAGAAGTCCTGCTCCTGGCGGTACCAGGTGCCGTCGAACGGAAACTCGGTCGCGTCGGACCAGACCGGCTCGCCCAGCTCGGCCGGGTCGAGCCGCAGCCCGGTCTCCTCGGCCAACTCTCGGACCGCGCCCGCCGCCGGCGACTCCCCCGGGTCGAGCCCGCCGCCCGGCGTGAACCAGTAGCGGTGCCCGGGTCGTGCCGGGTCGAAGCCCTCGAACAGCAGGACCCGACCGGCCGCGTCGACGAGCAGCACGCGGGCCGCGCGTCGAGGGGTGTAGACACGGTTGCTGCTGTTCGCGACTGCGGGGCTCGCAAGCTCACTCCTCGCGCTCACGTTCACCGCCCCAGCCTGCCAGACCGACGGCGGATCGCCCACGCCCCCGCCGGTCTACGGCTTGGGAATGCCGTCGTACTGATCGGGCACGGTCAGCCAGGTGGCCCGATTGAACGGCCAGAAGACGGTGAACGCGCGCCCGACCACTTCCTCCTCGGGGATCGTGGCCTCGGTGATGTTCTGCCCGGACTGCTGCCAGTGCTCCAGTGAGTCGCCCGAGGCCGAGCGGTGGTCACCCATCACCCACAGCCGACCCTCCGGCACCGTGATGTCGAACTCCTGGTCGGCCGGCTTGTCGCGGATCCCGTTCATCGAGAAGATGTACGGCTCATCCAGCGACTTGCCGTTGATGATCAACCGTTCCTCCGGGTCGCAGCAGACCACGTGGTCGCCGGGGGTGCCGATCACCCGCTTGATGAAGTCCTCACCGTCGGGGTTGCCGCTCCACTCGGTCGGAGCCTTGAACACGATGACCTCGCCGCGGTGCGGCGATCGGAAGTCGTAGACCAGTTTGTTGACCAGCACCCGGTCATCGATCTTGAGGGTGTTTTCCATGGACGGGGAGGGGATGAAGAAGGTCTGCAGCACGAAGGCGCGGACCAGCACCGCGACCAGGATCGCCACACCCAGCAGGATCGGCAGCTCCTTCCAGAAGGAACTGCGGGGCTTGTCGGTCTGCTCGTCAATCACGCCAAGGAGCCTACGTTGCCGGACCGGACGTCACCGTCCGGAACGCGCGGGAACCACGCAGAGCGGCCACCACCGGAAGAATGAGCAGCACACCGCCCTGCGGGGTCGGTCGCACCGGGGGCGCGCCGGAGGATGCCGTGGCCGGCCCGGACACGTCTTCGAATGTCGACGGCACCGACAGCGAATTCCACCGCGACGAGGGCCAGACCACCATGAAGGCCCGGCCGACCACGTTGTCGATCGGCACCGGGCCCTGACAGCGTGCGTCCTGGGAGACCTCGCGGTGGTCGCCCATCACGAAGATCTGACCGGGCGGTACGACAACCTCGTCGAAGCGCCGGGAGCGGCACTCCGACGGGTTGGGCGGCAGGTCCAGCGGGGAGTTCCGCAGCACGTACGGCTCGTTGAGCGGGGTGCCGTTGACGGTCACCCGACCCTGGCTGTCGCAGCACTTGATCCGGTCGCCGGGCAGACCGATCACCCGCTTGATGAAGTCCTTCTCACCGGGGCGGCTCACCCCGACCAGGTCGCCGACGGTGCGGGCGAGCTTGCCGGCGACGCCCGGATCCGGCTGTTCGTCGACCTGCGGCGCCCAGCGGTCGGTGCCCCGGAACACCACCACCTCGCCGCGTACGGGGTCACGGACGTCGTAGACGACCTTGTTGACCAGCACCCGGTCCCCGATGAGGAGCGTGTCCTCCATCGAGCCGGACGGGATGAAGAACGCCTGGAGCAGGAAGGTGCGGATCAGCACCGCGAGGCAGAAGGCGACGACCAGCAGCAGCGGAAGCTCCTGCCAGAGCGGCATCTGCCGGCGGCCACGGCGAGCCCGTCGGCGCCAGGGATCGACGGCGCCGTCCTCGTCAAGCGTCTGCACCACGCCACTCCCCGGTCCGCAGAAAAACCACCGCCCGGGAGCCTCGTCGAGGCTCCACGGGCGGTAGTGGACGGCTGCCCATCACATGGGCGGGCCTGCCGCCTAGCTGCGCCCGTACGACCAGGGTAGTGCGATCTGGTCGATACGGCATACGCGCAGCTCAGGCGGCGTGGCGAGCGGGAAGTCAGCTGGGCTGCTTCTCCCGCTTCTCCTTGATCTTGGCCTTCTTGCCGCGCAGCTCGCGCAGGAAGTACAGCTTCGCGCGACGCACGTCACCGCGGGTCAGGATCTCGATCCGGTCGATGCCCGGGCCGTTGATCGGGTAGGTCCGCTCAACGCCGACACCGAAGCTGATCTTGCGGACCGAGAAGGTCTCGCGCAGACCGTCACCCTGGCGACGGATCACGACGCCCTGGAAGATCTGGACACGGGACCGGTTGCCCTCGACGACGCGGGCGTGCACCTTGACGGTGTCACCGGCCCGGAAGTCGGGAAGGTCGGTCCGCTTCGACTGGGCGTCAAGGGCGTCCAGGATGTTCATCGCTGCGTCCTCGTAAGGCTCACGGCGCACCGTCACTCGGTGCGCGGGTGGGTGGTTCTGATCCCCGGGTGGTGCTCGGCGAGCCGACCCCGGTCGGGGATCCTCGCAGCTGCCCGCGGGCGCGGACGGATGCGGCAACCCCCCTACTTTGCCACATCCCCCGGCGGCGGCTGAAATCCGGCCCGGTCCAGGGCCGCGATGTCCCGTTTGTCGAGCCGGTCGGCGGGCAGCGCGGCGAGCAGGTCCGGGCGCCGGGCGGCGGTCCGCAGCAGGCCCTCCTCGCGCCGCCAGCGGGCGATCTTGCCATGGTCCCCGGAGCGGAGCACCTCCGGCACGTCGTGCCCACGCCAACTCGGCGGCTTGGTGTAGATCGGCGCTTCCAGCAGCCCGTGCGCGTGCGACTCCTCGTCCAGCGAGCCCGCGTTGCCCAGCACCCCGGGCAGCAGCCGGGTGACCGCCTCCAGCATCACCAGGACCGCGACCTCGCCGCCAAAGAGCACGTAGTCACCGAGCGAGACCTCGGTGACCGGCATCCGGGTGGCGGCGTGTGCCAGCACACGTTGGTCGATTCCCTCGTAGCGACCGCAGGCGAAGAGCAGGTGCGACTCGGTAGCCAACTCGTACGCCATGGCCTGGGTGAACGGGGCGCCGGCCGGCGACGGCACCAGTAGCCGGGGCGGCGGGGCCTCGGCTGGCGCGAGCGCGTCCAGCGCCTCACCCCACGGCTCAGGACGCATCACCATGCCCGGGCCGCCGCCGTAGGGGGTGTCGTCGACCGTGCGGTGCACGTCGTGGGTCCAGGCCCGCAGGTCGTGCACGGCAAGCTGGAGTACGCCGTTGGCCCGCGCCCGCCCGATCAGCGACAGGTCCAGCGGGGCGAAGTACTCCGGAAAGATCGACACGACGTCGACGCGCATGCGGGGGTGCTCCAGCGGCCTAGAGGTCGAGCAGTCCGGCTGGCGGGTCGACGATCACACGTCCACCGGCGAGGTCGACCTCCGGAACGATCGCCCGGACGAAGGGGATCAACGCGGTACGCCCCTCGGGGCGCCGCAGGACCAGCAGGTCGGAGGAGGGTGCGTGGTCGATCCGAACGACCTCGCCCAGCCGTTCGCCTGCCCGGGTTACCGCCGCCAACCCGACCAACTGGTGGTCGTGGAACTCCTCCGGATCGTCCGGCGGAGCCACGTCGGCGCTGTCCACCACGAGCAGTGTCCCGCGCAGCGCCTCGGCGCCGTCGCGGTCCAGGATTCCGTCGAACGCGACCAGCATCCGGCCCTGGTGAAAGCGGGCTTCCTCGATGGTCAGCTCCGCGGGAACCCGGAACGGCACTCCGAGCTCGCCCGCTGGCGCGGAAGCCGGAACCGCCCCCGGCTCAGTGCCCGGCTCAGTGCTGCGCGGCGATGCGGTCGGGGGCTTCGCCCCCGGCTCAGTGCGCAGCACTGTGCCGGGGGCGAACCGTGCTTCGGGCTCGTCGGTCCGCACTTCCACGGTGACCTCACCGCGGACACCATGCGGCTTGCCGATCCTGCCAATGACGAGCTGCATCAGTACGAGTCGACGATGTCGACGCGTACCCCGCGCCCGCCGATGGAGCCGATCACCTGGCGCAGCGCCTTGGCGGTCCGGCCGGACCGCCCGATCACAGTGCCGAGGTCCTCGGGGTGCACGCGGACTTCGAGCCGCTTGCCCCGACGGGAATCGACCATCCGCACCCGGACGTCGTCCGGGTGGTCGACGATGCCCTTGACCAGGTGCTCCAACGCCGGACGCAATGGCATGTCAGGCCTGCTCACCGGCGTCGGCAGCGGCGGCCGGGGCCTCGGCCGGAGCCTCGGCAGCGGCGGCCGGAGCCTCAGTCTTCGGAGCCTCGGCCGCAGCCTCGGTCTTCGGAGCCTCGGTCTTCGGAGCCTCGGTCTTCGGAGCCTCGGCAGCCTTGGCGGCCTTCTTGGCCGGCTTGGCCGGGGTCTCCGGGGCGAGCCCGGCGGCGGCCTTCGCCTCAGCCTCGTACGCCGCCTTGCGGTCGGTCCGCTCGGCGGCGACCAGCAGCGGCGGCGGGGCCGGCAGGCCCTTGTACTTCTGCCAGTCACCGGTCAGCTCCAGCAGCCGCTGCACCGCCTCGCTCGGCTGAGCGCCGACGGACAGCCAGTACTGGACCCGCTCCGACTTGACCTCGATGATCGAAGGGTCTTCCTTCGGCTGGTACACCCCGACGAACTCGATCGCCCGACCGTCACGCTTGGTGCGCGAGTCGGCGATGACGATGCGGTACTGCGGGTTGCGGATCTTGCCCATCCGCAGGAGCCGGATCTTTACGGCCACAGTTGTTTCGCTCCTGTTGCGATCTCACCGGCCCGTGCGGGCGGTGTGCATGGGTGAGCGCCGACGGCACAGTGGGGTTGGGCCGGAGACTACTCGGTGGACTGGCAACGTGCCCGGGTTAGAGGGCGCCGGACGCGCGCCGGATACCAGCGACCTATTCTGCCAGATCCGATGCCGATCTCACGCATCGGACCCGGACACCGCGTATCCAGTGACTCGGAACACCTCTCAGCGCACCGGTGGACGGTCCCATCCCGGCGGAAGTTCGTCCGGTACGTCCCAGTCTGACGGGGGCGTGAAGTCGCACCAGGTGCCGTCGAACGGGAACTCACCAGCCTCGGCGAGCAAGATCACCCGCTCCCCCTCGGCGCGAACCGCCTTCTCGTCGGTCACCCAGTAGTCGTCACCGAATGCGAGCCGCTCGACGAACTCGTCCTCGTCCTTCCAGTCCCAACTGAGGTCCGGTCGTACCACCACGTCCAGGTCCTGGTCCACCACGTCGACACCGGCAACCGGGCCGTCGTCCCAGCGGACACCGGGCTCTTCCAGGTTGACGTACCAGTTGGCGAACCGGCCCTGCGCGTCGGAGAACCACCAGACGGAGTGCGCGGCCCCGGCGGGCAGGAACTTCAGCAGCGGCGGGCCATCCCAGCGCCCGTGCGCCAGCCGGTACGTCGACGAGATCCACTCGGCGAACGGCATCGCCCGCATCCCCAGCCCCGCCTCGGTCACCTCGTGGGCCACCGGAGAGTCCCGGGCGATCCACACCAGCAGGCCCCGCTCGTCGTCGCTGACCACCCGGCCCGGCCGGACCCACCCGATCCGACCGTGCCGCACGTTCCGGTGCATGATCAGCCGACCCGCCTCAAACCCCACCCCGCGCCGCCGCACCCGCACTCACCTCGTTCGTTGATCTAGGGCATATCGTTGTTGACAGAGATCAACTAACGACAGTATGCCCTAGATCAACGAGGTGAGTGCGGTGAGCGCACCTCAGTAGGCGCGGGCGAGAATGGCGATCAGGTCGGGCTCGTCCTCGGAGTCCGGTACCGAGCCGTCGGCGCGCAGCAGGCAGCGCACCGTGACGCCCTGGCCGTTCGCCTCGGCCTCACCGGCCACGCCGACCGCCGACCACGGCACCCGCGCCCAGCCGTTCGCGGCGGCCTCGATCGCCTCGGCGAGGGTGGCCACCTCCACCGTGCGCGACTCGCGGTTGGCCAGCGCCTGGTCGTGCAGCACCTGCTGGTCGGTCTCCAGCGCGGCCAGCACCGCGGCGACCACATCGGCCACCGGCGTCGGGGTCTTCGACCCGTCGGTGCGACGCACCACCGTCGCGTTGCCGACGGCCAGGTCACGGGGGCCGACCTCGACGCGTACCGGATAACCGCGCAGCTCGGCATCGACGGCCCGGCGGCCGAACGGGGTGTCGGTCCGGTCGTCGAGCGCCACCCGGACACCGGCGTCGCGCAGGCCGTCGCGCAGCTTGGCCGCCGCCTCGCCGACGCCCTCGCCGTCCTTGACCACCATGACGTACGCCTGGATGGGCGCCAGCTTCGGCGGCACGCGCAGACCGTTGTCGTCACCGTGCGCCATGATCAGGCCGCCCAGCATGCGGGTCGACGTGCCCCAGGAGGTGGTCCAGGCGTGCTCCCGGCCGCCCTCCTTCGAGGAGTAGCTGATGTCGAACGCCTTGGCGAAGTTCTGGCCCAGCTCGTGGCTGGTGCCCAACTGGAGTGCCTTGCCGTCGCCCATCATGCCTTCGCAGGTGTACGTGGCGGTCGCGCCGGCGAACCGCTCGCGCGTCGTCTTCAGGCCCACCACCACCGGAATGCCGATCACGTTGACCATCAGGTCCTCGTACGCCTCGTGCAGGATCCGCCGGGCGTAGGCACGGGCGTCCTCCCGCGTGGCGTGCGCGGTGTGCCCCTCCTGCCAGAGGAACTCGCTGGTACGCAGGAAGATGCGCGGACGCAGCTCCCACCGGACCACGTTCGCCCACTGGTTGAGCAGCAGCGGCAGGTCCCGGTACGAGTCGATCCACTTGGCCATGAACTCGCCGATGACCGTCTCGCTGGTCGGGCGCACCACCACCGGCTCGGCGAGAGGCTTGCCACCACCGTGGGTGACGACCGCCAACTCCGGCGAGAAGCCCTCGACGTGCTGCGCCTCGCGCTTGAGGTAACTCTCCGGGATGAACAGCGGGAAGTACGCGTTCTCCGCACCCGCCGCCTTGATCCGGGCGTCCATCTCGGCCTGCATACGCTCCCAGATGGCGTAGCCGGCCGGTCGGATGACCATGGTGCCGCGGACCGGGCCGTTGTCGGCCAGCTTCGCCTTGGCGATCAGGTCCTGGTACCAGCGGGGGAAATCCTCCGCACGGGGAGTGAGCACGCGAGCCATGACCGCACATCCTATGCGCCACGCGGGGGGACGCCGCGTCCGGGAGTAGCCGTGCCGTGTCCCGCCCGGTCGCCGTGGCCGTCGTGGCAGCGCTGGCGGGTCGACGATGGGCCCGTAGAATTCGACCACCATGACTGCATCGACCAACTCACCGCGTCAGCAATTGCGGGACACGATCGTGGACGCCGCCCGCACCCGGACCATTGCCGCCGGCTGGGACGCGGTCCGGATGGGCGGGGTGGCCACGACGGCCGGGGTGAGCCGGCAGACCGTCTACAACGAGTTCGGCAGCAAGGCGGGGCTGGCCGAGGCACTGGCCCGGCACGAGGTGGACCGGTTCGTCGGCGACGTCCGTGCCGCGCTGCTCGCACACGACGCCGACGTGCGGGCCGGCGCCTACGCGGCGATCGCGCACACCCTCGCCACGGCGGCGGACAATCCGCTGGTCAAGGCCATCCTGACCAGCGCCCGAGGCGGGTCGGACGAGCTGCTGCCCTACCTGACCACCCGGGCCGAGGTGGTGCTCACCGAAGCTTCCGGCGCGCTGATCGAGTGGGCCGGCGACCACCTGCCGGGAGCCGACCCGGCCGCGCTGGCCTTCGCCTCCGACAGCATCGTCCGCCTGGTCGTGAGCCACATCGTGCTTCCCCGCTCCCCGATCGACCAGACCGCCTCGGGCCTGGCCGACCTTGCCGTACGCCTCTTCAGCGCCGCCGCGACCCAGCCCAACCGCTGACCCCCGACGGACCCACGCGCCACGCGCCACGCGCCACGCGCCACGCGCCACGCGCCACGCGCCCAAGATCGTGCTGCTTCCTGGATGTAGTGGCATCCCAAGGAAGCCGAGGCCACTACATCCACGATCGAGCACGATCTTGCGGTGGCGGTGGCGGTGGCGGCGGGGACGGCGGCGACGACGACGGCTGCCGCGGGCACTAGGCCGACGACGGCGGCGTCCTGGCGAAGGTCAGCGGACGACGCGGCCGCGGAGGATCGTGCGGGACGGGGCGCGGACGACGCGCAGGTCGCGGCGGGGGTCCTCGGGGTAGACGGTCAGGTCGGCGAGGCCGCCCTCGGCCAGGCCCGGGAAGCCGAGCCACTCCCGGGCGCCCCAGGAGGCGGCGGCGAGCACGTCGATCGGCGCCATGCCGGCCTGCTCGTGCAGCAGCAGCATCTCCTCCGCGGCGAGCCCGTGGTCGATGCCGCCGCCCGCGTCGGTGCCCACGTAGATCGGCACGCCCGCCTCGTGCGCGGCCCGCACCACCTCGGGGAAGCCGTCGCGCAGTGCCAGCATGTGCTCGGCGTACCCGGGGAACTTGTCCCGCGCCTGCTCGGCGATCCCGCCGAAGGTCGCAATGTTGATCATGGTGGGGATCAGCGCGGTGCCCTGGCGGGCCATCTCGTCGATCAGGTCGAGACTCAGCCCGGTGCCGTGCTCCACCGAGTCCACCCCGGCCCGCACCATGATCTCGACGGCCGACTCGGAGAAGGTGTGCACCGCCGCGCGTACCCCGGCGTCGTGCGCGGCCCGCACGGCCGCGGTGAGGGTGTCCGCGTCCCAGGCCGGCGCCAGGTCGCCCACGCCGCGATCGATCCAGTCGCCGACCAGCTTGACCCAGCCGTTGCCGGCCCGCGCCTGTGCGGCCACCGTCGCGGCCACCTCGGCCGCGCCGACCTCCACGCCGATGTCGCGTAGGTAGCGCTTCGGCGGCGCGACGTGCCGGCCCGCGCGGGCCAGTCGCGGCAGGTCCGGCTCCTCGTCCAATTCGGGGTACGGGTACGGCGAACCGGCGTCGCGGATCGCCAGCACCCCGGCGTCCCGGTCGATGTGGGCCAGCTCGCGGGCCTGGTCGAGGGAGGTGATCGGGGCGCCGCCACGGGCGATGCCGATGTGGCAGTGCGCGTCGACCAGGCCCGGCAGGACGAAGCCGCCGTCGGCGACCGTCTCCGCCCCGGGCACCGGGGTGAAGGTCACCCGGTCGCCGACCAGCCAGAGATCCCGGACCTCGTCGTCGGGGAGCAGCACACCGCGCACATGAAGAGCCATGTGCACAGTCCTACCCGATCATCCCGGCGTCCGCGACGCCGCCCACCGTCACCGACACGCGTCAGCGGGGGTGGTTGTCGCCCTTGCCGAGCTTGTTGAAGTCGATCTTCGGAAGCTTGAAGCCGGGCGGCAGGCCCTGGCCACCAGCGAGGTCGTTCGCGTCCATGCCCGGCGGGAGCTGCGGCATGCCGCCCGGGAAACCGCCCGGCATCCCGGCGCCGGCACCGGTACGCGGCCGGCCGCCACCCTTGGTGCCCTTGCGCTTGTTCTTGGGGCTCTTGGTCGCCTTGCGCCGGCCGCCACCGGGCAGGCCCATCATGCCGCCCATCTGCTTCATCATCTTCTGCGCGTCGGCGAAGCGGTTGAGCAGCTGGTTGACGTCCATCACCGTGACCCCGGAACCGTTGGCGATGCGCGCCCGACGGGAGCCGTTGATGATCTTCGGGGTGGTGCGCTCGGCGGGGGTCATCGACCGGATGATCGCGGTGACCCGGTCGAAGTGGGTGTCGTCCAGATCGGCGAGCTGGTCTTTCATCTGCCCCATGCCCGGCATCATGGCGAGCACGTTGGCGATCGGGCCCATCCGCCGCACCGCGATGAGCTGGTCGAGGAAGTCCTCCAGAGTGAACTGCTCACCGCCCATCAGCTTGGCGGTCATCTTCTCCTTCTGATCGGAGTCGAAGGCCTGCTCGGCCTGCTCGATCAGAGTGAGGACGTCGCCCATGCCGAGGATCCGGCTGGCCATCCGGTCGGGGTGGAAGACGTCGAAGTCCTCCAGCTTCTCACCGGTGGAGGCGAACAGGATCGGCTGCCCGGTCACCTCGCGTACCGACAGCGCGGCGCCACCGCGGGCGTCACCGTCGAGCTTGGAGAGCACCACGCCGGTGATGCCGACGCCGTCACGGAAAGCCTCGGCGGTGCGGACGGCGTCCTGACCGACCATCGCGTCGATGACGAAGATGACCTCGTCCGGCTGGACCGCGTCGCGGATGTCGGCGGCCTGCTGCATCATCTCGGCGTCGATACCGAGTCGGCCGGCGGTGTCGACGATGACGATGTCGCGGGCAGCCCGCTTCGCGTGCTCGATCGACGCCCGCGCCACCTGCACAGGGTCACCGGTGCCGTTGCCGGGCTCCGGGGCGTACACCTCGACGCCGGCCCGGCCACCGAGCACCTGCAGCTGCCCGACGGCGTTGGGGCGCTGGAGGTCGGCGGCGACCAGCAGCGGCTGGTGGCCCTGGCCCTTGAGCCAGCGGGCCAGCTTGCCGGCCAGAGTCGTCTTACCGGAGCCCTGGAGGCCGGCCAGCATGATCACCGTCGGCGGCTGCTTGGCGAACTGGAGCCGCCGACCCTCACCGCCGAGCACCTTGATCAGCTCTTCGTTGACGATCTTGATGATCTGCTGGGCCGGGTTCAGCGCCTGGGAGACCTCGGAGCTGCGGGCACGCTCCTTGACGGCCGCGATGAAGCCCTTGACCACCGGCAGCGCGACGTCCGCCTCCAGCAGCGCGAGACGGATCTCGCGCGCGGTGGCGTCGATGTCGGCGTCGGTGAGCCGCCCCTTGCCGCGGAGCTTGGTGAAGATCCCGGACAGGCGGTCACTCAAGGTGTCAAACACGCGAACATCCCGTTTGTCAGTGTTCCGGCGGGCACAACGCGGCCGGCACTGCGGAGTCCGGCCACCGCTAGGGTAACCGGCCGCCCGCACGGCCGCTGTCGCCCGGCCCGGCCGGCCTTCCAGGCCTCAACCGGACACCAACCCCGACTGGTACGCGAAGACGACGAGCTGGGCCCGGTCCCGGGCTCCCAGCTTGCCCATGGCCCGGCTGACGTGGGTCCGCGCGGTCGCCGGGCTGACCACCAGCCGTAGGGCGATCTCCTCGTTGTTCAGGCCCTCACCGACCAGGCCGACCACCTGACGCTCCCGGTCGGTCAGCGCGTCCAGCCGGGGGTGCGGACGAAGCACCCGGGACGGCCGGGTGGCGAACTCCCGCACCACTCGACGGGTCACCGACGGCGACAGCAGCGCCTCCCCCTCGGCGATCAGCCGGATCGCACGCAGCAGCTCGGCCGGTCGGGTGTCCTTGGTGAGGAACCCACTCGCGCCGTGCCGCAGCGCGTCGAAGACGTACTCGTCCAGCTCGAAGGTGGTGAGCACCACCACCCGCGTACCGGTCAGGTCCGGGTCCGCGACGATCCGCCGGGTTGCCTCGATGCCGTCGATGCCGGGCATCCGGATGTCCATCAGCACCACGTCCGGCCGTTCCCGACGCGCCAGCTCGACCGCCCGCAGCCCGTCGGCCGCCTCACCGGCCAGCGTCAGGTCGTCCTCGCTCTCCACCAGCGCGCGCAGACCGAGCCGGACCAGGTCCTGGTCGTCGGCGATCAGCACCCGGATCACGAGGCCGGCTCCACGGGCAGCCGGGCGTACACCCGGAACCCGCCCTCGGCACGCGGCCCGGCTGCCAACCGCCCGCCCAACGCCGCGACGCGCTCCCGCATCCCGGCCAGGCCGTGCCCGCCGACACCGTCACCGTTACCGTCACCGTCACCGGCCGGATCGACCCCATCGCCGGCTGCGCCCGTGCCCCGGTCCGTGACCTCGACGGTCAACTCCTCGGCCCGATAGCCGACGGTCACCTCCGCGTCGGACACCCCGGCGTGACGCAGCACGTTGGTCAACGCCTCCTGCACCACCCGGTACGCGGCCAGGTCCACCGCCGCCGGCAACTCCCGAGGGTCGCCGACCACGCGCATCTCGACGGCGAGACCGGCCCCGGCGAGCCGGTCGCGCAGCGCCGGGAGCCGGGCCAGACCGGGCACCGGCCCACGCTCCGCGCCCTGCCGAACCGCGCCCAGGGTGACCCGGAGCTCGTCCAACGCCTCCCGGCTGGTCCGGCTGATCGCGGTCAGCGCGATCTCCGCCTGCTCGGGCCGTTTCGGCAGCAGGTGCAGGGCGATCTCCGCCTGCATGCTGATCGCGGCAAGCCCGTGCCCCACCACGTCGTGCACCTCCTGAGCGATACGCAGCCGTTCCTCGTCGGTTCGCCGCCGAGCCTGCTCGACGCGATCACGGGCCTCCTCGGCGCTGCTGCGCGCGGCTGCCTCGCGGTTGACCCGGACCACCACCCCCACCGCGAACGGTACGACCAGCCAGGCCGACGTGGGCAGCACCGCCGTCCAACCGGGAGCCGGGCCCCGAGAGACGAAGACGTGCGCCAGCAGCACGACGAACGCTCCACCGGTGGACAGTGCCGCCGGGCGCACCGGCAGCCGTACCGCGACGGTGTACACCGCGACCAGGAAGGTAAGCAGTATCGGCCCGTACGGGTGCCCGCTCACCAGGTACGTCGAGGTGGCCACGGTGACCACGGCCAGGGTGGCGACCGGGGCGCGTCGCCGGGCCAGCAGGGCGAGCGCGGCGACCACGATCAGCACCCGACAGGCGGCGTCCACCGGTCTCGACCCCGGCTGGTTGTCCCCGGCCAGGCCGGTGGCGAACAGCCCGAAGCCGAGCAGCACCAGGGCGAGCACGGCGTCGGGAGCCGTCCGCCCCGCCCACTGCCCACTCCACCGCATGGCCGTCATTCTGCCGGCGTCGACGCTCCACGGCGTGCGTCCAGGGGCGGCACCCCCACTACGCCCTCGGACGTACCCGCCGCCCCGTCGCCACCCACGGTGGGCCGGGTCGAGGGCCGCACGCCTGTGCGAGCGTGATGACTCTGGGGCATAAATATGACTCTGAGGTATCACGCTCGTGGGAGCGACCGGGCTCGTGGGAGCGAGGCAGCCTGGGGGCCAGGCAAGCCCCGCGCAAGGGCCAGGAGGGCCACGCATCGGCCAGGAGGCGAGCACGCCCGACGCCCGATAGCAGGGCCGGGGCGTCGGGCCGGCACCGAGCGGGTCAGACGGCGGCCAGGACCGCGGCTTCCAGGTTGGCCCGGGTCGCGTCGTCCGGCCAGCCGCCCACCAGGTAGAAGGCGTCGACCACGTCGGCTCCGAGGGTGGAGATGCGGGCTGCGCGGACCAGTGCGCCCGCCTCGTCGAGCGCGCAGGTGACCCGGTAGAGCAGCCCGGCGGCGTCCGCTGCGCGTAGCTCCAACAGCACGGCGTCGGTGGCCGCCTCGCGGTGCCAGACGACCCGGGGGGCCGCGCCGCCGCTCCGGGCGGCGAGCGCACGGCCACGCAGCCGCTGGGTGACCGACACGTCACCACCGACCGCCCTGCGCAGGTCGGCGCGGAGTGCGACCGGGTCCGGCGGCAGTCCGTAGCGGGGTTGCACCCGGCACTCGACCAGGGCGCGGCCGTCGACCACGGAGGCGTCCGCGGAGATCACTTCCAGCCGGTGCAGGGCCAGGCAGCCGGCAACCGTGGCGAGCAGGCCCCGCCGGTCGGCCGCGGCGACTGACACCCGGTCCCCGGTCAGGTGGACGACCGGCAGTGGCCCGGCCAGCAGCGCCGGGTCCGGGGCGGGCGGATCGGGCAGCACGCCGGTGTCCAGTGCGGTGCGGACCCGGGCGACCAACTCGGCGACGAGTCGGCCCTTCCAGTCCGACCAGGCCGCCGGCCCGGTCGCCGCCGCGTCGGCGCGGACCAGCGCGTGCAGCAGGTCGAGGGTGCCGGTGTCGCCGACCGCCTCGGCCACCGAGGCGATGGTGACCGGGTCGGCCAGGTCGCGGCGGGTGGCCACGTCGGGCAGGAGCAGATGCAATCGGACCAGCGTGCCGATCAACTCGACCTCGGTGGGGGGCAGACCGATCCGGGTCGCCACCGCCTGGGCCAGTGGCACACCGACGGTGCTGTGATCACCGGTGAGCCCCTTGCCGATGTCGTGCAGGAGGGCGCCGAGGAGCAGCAGATCGGGGCGTTCCACCTCGCGGGCGTGGCGGCTGGCCTCGTGAGCGGTCTGCACGAGATGCCGGTCGAGGGTGTAGCGGTGCACCGGGTTGTGCTGGGGCAGGCTGCGCAACCGGGTCCACTCGGGCAGCCAGCCGTCGACCAGCCCGTACCGGTCGCAGGTCTCCCAGGCCGGCACCAGACCGGGACCGGCACCGAGCAGGGTGGTCAGCGCGGCCCTGGCCCCGGCCGGCCAGGGCGCGGGCAGTGGCGGGCAGTACGCCGCCAGCCACTCGCAGGTGGCCCGGGCAATCGGGAGTCGGGTCGCGGCAGCCGCGGCGGCGACCCGCAGCGAGAGGCTCGGGTCGGGACGTGCCCCGATCGCCGTCCGGGCCAGCACCAGTTCCCCGTCGTGCTCGACCACGTCGCGGGCCACGGGACGGCGGGCGGGTCGACCGTTACCGCCACGGGACCGGCCGGAGCGCAACCGGTCGGCGGCACGGAACGCGTCATCCAGGGCGTGGCTGACCGTGCGGGCGTCACCGGCGACCCGGCGCAGGAGGGCGTCACCGTCCTCAAGACCGAGCAGCGCGGCCACTCCGTCCCGCTCCTGTGCGACCAGCCGGTCGACCCGGCGGCCGACCTGCTGGTGCAGGGCGTCCCGGGTGTCCAGCAGGCGCAGGTGAGCGGCGCGTACGGCGGGGCGCAGCGCGTCGGTGATGCCGGCGGCGGAGATGGCCCGCAGCAGACCCACGTCGCGCAGACCGCCGGCGGCCTCCTTGAGGTCGCCCTCCAGCAGGAAGGCCAGCTCACCGTGGGCCCGCCAGCGGGCTTCGGTGACCTCCCGCAGGCCGGGCAACTGGCGGACGGCGGTCCGCCGCCAATGATCGGCGGCGGTGCGGATCAGCGAATCGGCCAGCGCCCGGTCGCCCACGACCAACCGGGCGTCGAGCAGCCCGAGGGCGACCTTGACGTCGTCCTGCGCGACCGAGAGCGCCTCCGAGACGGTCCGTACCGAATGGTCGAGCCGCAGGCCCGCGTCCCAGATCGGGTACCAGACCGAGGCGGCCAACTCGTCCGTGCCCGGTACACCCGCGTGCAGCAGAACCAGGTCGAGGTCGCCGTACGGCGCGCACTGTCGCCGGCCCAGCCCACCGACGGCGATCAGCGCGACCCCCTCCCGCGCGGGCAGCAACCCGCGCAGAAAGTCGTCGTAAGCCGCCGCCCGACCAACCCGAGCGGCTTCGCCGACCCCGCCGCGTACGCCGACGACCTCGTTGATCAAGAGGTTGGCGTCACCGTCATCGGCGTGTCCTGACGCGTTCTTCTTGATCAACGAGGTCATGTCAGTCGTGGCCGGGATCAGAGTGCGTCGAGGCCGCGCTCGCCGGTACGCACCCGGACGACCTCTTCGACACCGGTGACCCAGACCTTGCCGTCGCCGATCTTGCCCGTGCGGGCAGCACCGACGATGGCGTCCACGATCTTTTCCACGTCGATCTCGTCGGTGAGCACCTCGACCCGGATCTTGGGCAGGAACTCGACCGTGTACTCGGCACCCCGGTAGACCTCGGTGTGCCCCTTCTGCCGCCCGTACCCCTGCACCTCGCTGACGGTCAGCCCGGCCACCCCGAGGGCGTGCAGAGCCTCCTTCACCGCATCCAGTTGGTACGGCTTGATGACCGCGGTCACCAGCTTCATGTCCAACCCCTCCATCCCAGGAACGTTAACCGGCGACCTTCGCGCTGACCGGCTCGGCGGTGTCCGCCTCCGGCTTGGCATCACTCGTCGCGCCGCCACCGGGAGTGCCGATGCCGGCCATCGCGAACGCGCTGCCCGTGCCGCCGCCCGCCGGTGACAGGTCGTAGCTGCTCTCGGCGTGCTCGGCGATGTCGATGCCGTCGGCCTCAGCCTCACCCTTGACGCGGAAGCCGATCGTCTTCTCGATGACGACGGCGAGCACCCAGGCGATGCCGAACGACCATACGGAGACGATCAGGCCGGCGAGCGCCTGCCGACCCAACTGGGTCGCGCCGCCGCCGTAGAAGAGACCGTCCGATGCACCCACCACGTCGCTGATCGCGGCGTTGACCGAGTTGGTGGCGAAGAGACCGAGCCAGAGCGACCCGATCCAACCGCCGACGAAGTGCACGCCGACCACGTCGAGGGAATCGTCGTAGCCGAGCTTGTACTTGAGGCTCACGGCCAGCGCACACACGGCCCCGGCGACGATGCCGAGCAGGACGGCGGCCCAGGGTGCGATGAAACCACAGGCCGGGGTGATGGCGACCAGGCCGGCAACAGCGCCGGACGAGGCACCGACCATGGTCGGCTTGCGGTCCTTGATCCACTCGACCGCGATCCAGCCGAGCACCGCCGCCGCCGTGGCGAGCTGGGTGTTGATGAAGGCGAGCCCGGCGACGGAGTCGACGGTCAGCTCCGAGCCGGCGTTGAACCCGAACCAGCCGAACCACAGCAGACCCGCACCGAGCGCGACCAGTGGGATGTTGTGCGGCTTCATGCCCTCGCGCGGCCAACCGAGCCGCTTGCCGAGCACCAGAGCCACGGCCAGGGCCGCCGCACCGGCGTTGATGTGCACCGCGGTACCACCGGCGAAGTCCAGTGCGTGGATGTCAGCGCCGATGATCCCGCCGCCCCACACCCAGTGGGCGACCGGGAAGTAGACCAGGGTGGCCCAGCCGAAGGCGAACAGCAGCCAGCCGGCGAACTTGGCCCGGTCGGCGATGGCCCCACTGATCAGCGCGACGGTGATCACCGCGAAGACCATCTGGAAGGCCATGAACACGTAGAGCGGAACCCCGATGCCGCTGGGGTTCTCCGCCGTCGCGCCCCACAGGTCGGTCTCGGCGAGGAAGGTCTTGGTGCCGAGGTACGCGCCCGGGTCGCCCCAGAATCCGTTCACGTCGGCCCCGAAGGCGACGCTGAAACCGTAGAACCACCACAGAATAGAGATGAGCCCGATAGCGGAGAAGCTCATCATCATCATGTTGAGTACGCCCTTGGCCCGGTTGAGGCCGCCGTAGAACAGCGCCAGTCCGGGGGTCATGAGCAGCACGAGCGCGGTCGAAACCAGCAGCCAAACGGTATTGGCGCCGTCGATCGTCGGTGCTTCAGGCACGCTGGCCTCCTAAAGGTGAAGTCCTCCTTCGCGGCTTTCCGGGGCAGCGTCGCCCGTAGGCCGGTTGCGCGGAAGCTTCGCGGCCGGCTGTTTCACTTAGGGTCCCGTGCGGGTTTCCGTTTCGTGACGGGTTGTTTCGGACGTGTCACGAAGTCCGCACAGTGGGCGGCATGGACGGTGGTGGATCGGCCAGACGACGTACGCCGATGGCCGACCGGCCATACGCATCGACCGACCCGCCCATCGGGGCTGGCCGCGCATCGACCGGCAGGCACTCAGCGGAGGGCGTTCTCCAGGGCGTGTCGCTCGTAGTCGAGCAGCCGCAGATCGCGCATCGGACGGCGCAGGTGCCCCTTGTGCACGATCCGGACGAACGCCGGCTCACCGGCGGCGGCCATTCGGCGGATCCCCTCGACGTGGTCCACGATCCGCTTGCGGATGGTCCGGATGAGCCGGTGCCGGTCCCGGGGGATCAGCCCGTACGCGTCGGCGAAGAGCCGTAGTCGGCGCGGCCGGTCCGGATGGTTCCACCCCAGCGTGATCGAGTCCCGGTCCGCGAAGATCGGCACCCAGGTCCAGGCCGCGTACGCCACGTCGTAGATCCGGGCACCCGGCGAGGCGAGGTCGAAGTCGATCAGCCCGAGGGTGCCGTCCGGCCGCCAGATCACGTTGTGCGGCGCGGCGTCGTGGTGGCAGATCACCTCGGTGTCCGGTGGTGGGGGCCCGAACGAGCGCCAGACCGCCCCCGGTGGCGGGGTGAAGCCGTACTGCGCGTCGTGGAACATCCGCAGCATGGTGGCGACGGTGACCAGCGCCTCGTCGGTCACCCAGTGCGGGGCGAGCGGATATTCTCCGCACTCCCCCTCCAGGTACGACAGCACCTCACGGTTGCGCTCGTCCATGCCGAGCGCTCGTGGGGCGCCGGTGAACCCCACGTACTCCAGGTGCCGCAGCAGTGCGTGCACGGACGGTGTCCACGGCCCGGCATTGCGACGGACCGTGTCGCCGACACGGACAACGGTGCTCACGTTGCCGCCGTACAGCGGGATCTCCTGCGAAGTCACGTACGGTCTCCCGAGGCGCTGCGAAGGGTGGCCGGGGTCGCGCCAGCCCGCGTACGCGCGGTTGTCACTGGTCACCCGAGACTACGCGTCCCGTCCGGTGGCCTCGGTCCCCAGCAGCGCGTCAACGAACTGCCCCGGGTCGAACGGGGCCAGATCGTCCTTGCCTTCGCCGAGGCCGACCAGCTTCACGGGGATGCCGAGCTTGCGCTGCACGGCGATGACGATGCCACCCTTGGCGGTGCCGTCGAGCTTGGTCAGCACCACGCCGGTCACGTTGACCACCTCGGTGAAGACCCGGGCCTGCTCCAGGCCGTTCTGCCCTGTTGTGGCGTCCAGGATGAGCAGTGTCTCGTCGATCGGGCCCTGCTTCTCCACCACACGCTTGACCTTGCCCAGCTCGTCCATCAGGCCGACCTTGTTCTGCAGGCGGCCGGCGGTGTCGATGAGCACGGTGTCCACGCCGGTGTCGATGCCGCGCTTGACCGCGTCGAAGGCGACGCTGGCCGGGTCGGCGGCCTCGGGCCCACGGACGGTCTCCGCACCGACGCGCGAGCCCCAGGTCTCCAGCTGGTCGGCGGCGGCGGCCCGGAAGGTGTCCGCCGCGCCGAGCAGCACGCTACGGCCGTCAGCCACCAGCACCCGGGCGATCTTGCCGCAGGTGGTGGTCTTGCCGGCGCCGTTGACGCCGACGACCAGGACCACCGCCGGCACGCCGTCCTTCGGTGCGGTCCGCAACGACCTGTCCAGGCTCGGGTCGAGCGCGTTGACCAACTCGGCGGCGAGCAGTGCGCGCAGCTCGGAGGCCGAGCGGGTGCCGAGCACCAGGGTGCGCTCGCGCAGCCGGTCGACGATGTCCCGGGTGGCGTCGACGCCGACGTCGGCGGTGATCAGGCTGTCCTCGATCTCCTCCCAGACGTCCTCGTCGAGGTGGTCGCGGGCGAGCAGACCGAGCAGGCCCTTGCCGAAGACGTTCTGTGAGCGGGACAGCCGCGAGCGGAGCCGGACGAGCCGCCCGGCGGTCGGTTCGGGCACCTCCACGGGTGCCTCAAGCACCGGCGGCGGCTCGACCAGGACGCCGGTGGACAGATCGGACTCCGGTGCCTCGACCGGCGGGCCGGCGAGATCTTCCTCAGCTCTGGTGTCGACCTCGGTGCGTGGCAGCGGAGGCGCGGGCCGCCGCCGCA
Organism: Micromonospora sp. NPDC005291; assembly: GCF_040607415.1. Classification (NCBI taxonomy): domain Bacteria; kingdom Bacillati; phylum Actinomycetota; class Actinomycetes; order Micromonosporales; family Micromonosporaceae; genus Micromonospora; species Micromonospora sp. NPDC005291. The sequence continues at coordinate 166,881 of NZ_JBEXGR010000009.1, read as the reverse complement.
ATCGCGGCACGACCAGCCCGACTGTGCCGGCGATCAGCACACCGAGCAGGACCAGAGCGAGGACGAGATATTCGGCCATGCCGGAATCCTGTCAGATGCGGGCGGCGGCGTCCCAGCCACCGCACCCGGCCGGTGCCAGGAACCGGCGGTAGGCTCGGCCGCATGCCCGCCGCACACCTGCTCATCGGCCCACTCCTGCGGCGAGTGGTGGACACCCGGGCGACCATCTGGGTCGAGACGGCCGCACCCGCCGTGGTCACCGTCCGCACCGCCAGCGGCGCCACCGGCACCGCACCCACCTTCTCGGCGTACGACCACCACTACGCCCTCGTGGTGGTGGAGGGGCTCACTCCGGACAGCGAGACCACCTACGAGGTGCTGGTCGACGACGAGATGGTCTGGCCGGTGCCGAGCAGCGGCTTCCCGCCCAGCGTGATCCGCACCCGGGCCGCCGACGACCGGGACCAGCCGGTCACCCTGATCTTCGGCTCGTGCCGGGAGACCACCCAGCACGCCACCACCCGAAAGCTGCCGCCGGACGCGCTGGACGCGTACGCCCGGCGGTTGATGGCCGACCCGGAGTCGAACGCACTGCCTGACCTGCTGGTGTTGCTCGGTGACCAGGTCTACGCCGATGTGACCTCGCCCACGGTGCGCCGGCTGCTGCGTCGACGCAGGCGGCGGCCAAAGGGTGCCCCGGCCGACCAGGTGGTCAGTTTCGACGAGTACACCAAGCTCTACCTGGAGTCCTGGCGTGATCCGGAGATCCGCTGGCTGCTCTCCACCGTGCCCAGCGTGATGATCTTCGACGACCACGAGATCATCGACGACTGGAACACCTCCGCGGCGTGGCGCGCGGAGGTGCGCGAACAGCCGTGGTGGCAGGAGCGGATCGGCAGCGGGCTCGCCTCGTACTGGGTCTACCAGCACCTGGGCAACCTCTCCCCCGACGAGATCGCCGCCGACCCGGTCTTCAGCAAGGTCGCCGCCGCCGAGGACGCCACCAGCGTGCTGCGCGAGTTCGGGCACCGGGTCGACCAGGAGTCGGACCTGGCGCACGACACCGAACGCTGGCGTGCGGTGCAGTACCAGTGGAGCTACGCACTGGACCTGGGCCGGACCCGGCTGGTCATGCTGGACAACCGGTGCAGCCGGGTGCTCGATGGGGGCAGTCGGGCCATGCTGCCGCCCGGCGAGTGGTCCTGGTTCCTCGACCAGGCGCACGGGGTCTACGACCACCTGGTGGTCGGTGCCTCGCTGCCCTGGCTGCTGCCGCAGGGCATCCATCACATCGAGGCGTGGAACGAGAAGCTGGCCGACTCGCGCCGACCCTGGGTCGCACGCGGGGCGGAGAAGCTGCGCCGCGCACTGGACCTGGAGCACTGGGCGGCGTTCCGGCGTTCCTTCGAGGCGCTCGCGGAGACCTTCGCCCGGATCGGCACCGGCACCCCGGGGCAGTCCGGTGCGCGGGTCGGCGCCGGTCCGGCGTACGCCCCACCGGCGTCCATCAGCGTGCTCTCCGGGGACGTGCACCACTCGTACGTGGCCCGGGCCCGGTTCGCCGACCCGGCAGTGGTCACCCCTGTGCATCAGCTCACCTGTTCGCCGATTCACAACCAGGTGCCGGCCGGCATCCGTCCGCTGATGCGGCTGGGCTGGTCGCCCGGCCCGGCGGGTGCCACCCGGGCGCTGGCCCGCTCGGCGGGTGTGCGGCGACCGGGGGTGCGCTGGCGCAAGCTGGCCGGCCCCTACTTCGGCAACGCGGTCGCCACCCTGACCCACCAGGGGCGCGGGGCCGACGTGACCATCGAGGGCACCACGAAGGACGGCCACCTACGCCCGGTGATGAGCCGCCGGCTCTCCCGCGACGGCTGAACCGACCCGGCCGTAGTCTGAGCCCGTGGACGAGCACCTGCCGGAGCCGATCCGGGCGGTCGAGCACGAACTGACCGCCCTGCTGCGACGTGGTCGGGCGGTTTCCTGGGAGATCGGCCGGGAGGTGCACCCGAACCTCGAACCGAACACCTACGGGCTGCTGCTCTGGCTGCGCCGGAGTGGGTCGATCCGGTTGACGGAGTTGGCGGCGCGACTCGGGGTGGGCAAGGGGACGCTGAGCCGGCAGATCAACGGGTTGGAGGCGCTCGGCCTGGTCCGCCGCGACCCCGATCCGAGCGATCGGCGGGCCGCGCAGATCAGGTTCACCGAGGAGGGCCAGCGCCGGTTCGATGCCGCCCGGTCCGCCCGGGTGGGCGAGTTCCTGCGCACTCTGAACGACTGGCCGACCCGGGACGTCGAGGAGTTCGCCCGGCTTCTCGGCCGGTTCAACGACACCCGGAAATGACCCCCGCCGAGACGGAATGATCCTCCCCTTCGACAAGTTGTTGCTTGAGGCAACCAAACCATCCTCGACTCCCCTCGGAGGCAGCAACGATGAGCCAGGCGACAGCGCCCACCCGGGCGACCGGCGTCGACATGACCCACCGGCAGATCCTGGAGGCACTCTCCGGCCTGCTGCTGGGCATGTTCGTCGCGATCCTCTCCTCCACGGTCGTCTCGAACGCGCTGCCGAGGATCATCACGGAACTGCACGGCGGCCAGTCCGCGTACACCTGGGTGGTCACCTCGGCCCTGCTCGCGACCACCGCGACCACCCCCATCTGGGGCAAGCTCGCCGACCTGACCAGCAAGAAGATGCTGGTCCAACTCTCCCTGGGAATCTACGTACTGGGCTCGGTGCTGGCCGGTGCCGCGCAGGGCACCACTGAACTGATCGCCTGCCGGGTGCTCCAGGGCATCGGCGCCGGCGGCCTCACCGCACTGGCCCAGGTGATCATGGCGACGATGATCGCGCCGCGCGAGCGGGGCCGCTACAGCGGCTATCTCGGCGCCGTGATGGCCGTCGGCACCATCGGCGGCCCGCTGATCGGCGGTGTGATCGTCGACACCTCGTGGCTCGGCTGGCGCTGGTGCTTCTACGTCGGCGTGCCCTTCGCCATCGCCGCGCTGGTCGTGCTCCAGAAGACCCTGCACCTGCCCGTGGTCAAGCGGAAGGCGCAGATCGACTGGTGGGGCGCCACCCTGATCACCGCGGCCGTCTCGTTGCTGCTGATCTGGGTCTCGCTCGCGGGTAACCAGTTCGACTGGGGTTCCTGGCAGTCCGTGGTCATGGTGATCGGCGCCCTGGCGCTCGGCGCGCTGGCGATCCGGGTGGAGACCCGGGCCTCCGAGCCGATGATCCCGCCGCGCCTGTTCCGCAACCGCACCATCACCCTGGCCGTCGTCGCCAGCATCGCGGTCGGCGTCGGAATGTTCGGCGCCTCGGTCTTCCTCGGCCAGTACTTCCAGATCAGCCGCGGGCAGAGCCCGACCATGTCCGGCCTCATGACCCTGCCGATGATCCTCGGTCTGCTGGTCTCCTCCACGCTGAGCGGTCGAATCATCACCAAGACCGGCCGCTGGAAGCGGTTCCTGGTGGTCGGTACGGCATTGCTCACCATCGGCTTCGCGCTGATGGGCACGCTCCGGGCCGACACCAGCTTCACCCTGCTCAGCGTCTACATGGCGCTGGTCGGCATCGGCCTGGGCATGACCATGCAGAACCTGGTCCTCGCCGTGCAGAACACCGTCAGCACGCACGAGCTCGGCGCGGCCAGCTCGGTGGTGGCGTTCTTCCGCAGCCTGGGCGGCGCGATCGGCGTCTCCGCGCTCGGCGCTGTGCTCGCCCACAAGGTCACCGGCTACACGTCAGAGGGCCTGGCCCGGCTCGGCATCCCCGCGTCCGGCTCGGGCAGCGGTGGCGTCCTGCCCGACGTGCACACCCTGCCCGGCCCGATCCGGACAGTGGTGGAGAGCGCGTACGGTCACGGCGCCGGCGACATCTTCCTGGCCGCCGCCCCCTTCGCGTTGATCGCGCTGATCGCGGTGAGCTTCATCAAGGAGGTGCCGCTGCGGCAGCACAACAGCAATCCGGTTTCCGACGAGGTCGAGCGGGAATCGACCGTCGCTGCCGGCGCTGGCGCAGCGGTGGTCCGTACCGGCGAGCAGAGGTGAGGTAGAGCCATGAGTGTGGGAGCACCGGACCGCGAGGAGTACGGCCCCCGGACCCGACCGTTACCCTTCGAGCGCGGCACGGACGGCCCTCGGGTGATCATGGTCGGCGTCGACGGCACCCGAACCTCCGAGCGGGCCGGCTCCTACGCCGCGGGCCTGGCCCGCCGGCAGGGCGCCGCCCTGGTGGTGGTCTTCGTCAGCTCGGCGAGCGGGCTGACCGCCCTGGTTCCCGGAATGGACGCCGGCGCGGTCCAGCGCACCCACGACGAGTTGGCCGACGAGCTGCGTCGGGAGTGCCGGCGCGGGGCTGAGGAGCTGGGCCTGCGGGTGACCTTCCTCAACCGGCGCGGCGACGCATACGGCGAACTGTGTGCGGCGGCCGACGAGTTCCAGGCCGACATGGTGGTCGTGGGCGCTTCCGAGCAGGCCGGTCACCGGCTGGTCGGCTCGGTCGCCACCCGCCTGGTCCGCACCGGCCGCTGGCCCGTCGTCGTGGTGCCCTGAAATCCGGTCGCGACTGTCGTACCCGGGCCACAGGATGACCCGATGACGACATGGAGAGCACCGGAGATCGACCGGACACCCGAGCCCCTCGTCGGTGACGAGCGCACCATGCTCGAGGGCTGGCTCGACTATCACCGCGAGACCCTGCTGCAGAAGTGCGCCGGCCTGACCGCCGAGCAGTTGCGCACGGCGAGCGTCGAGCCGTCCAGCCTGAGCCTGCTCGGGCTGGTCCTGCACATGACCGACGTGGAGCGGTCCTGGTTCCGCCAGCGCTTCGCGGGCGAGGTCCTGCCCGACCTGTTCGACTACGACACCGACAACGACGCCGACTTCCACGCCGCCGCCGACGCCGACCCGGAGGCCGCCTTCGCCACCTTCCGGGGCGAGGTCGAAGCGGCACGGGCCGCGACCGCGGGACGATCCCTGGACGAGACGTTCCAGCTGACCCGCAGCGACGGAAACCGCACCTTCAGCCTGCGCTGGGCGTACGTGCACATGATCGAGGAGTACGCCCGGCACAACGGGCACGCCGATCTGATCCGCGAGCGGATCGACGGCGTCACGGGCGACTGACGGCGGGCTCAGTAGTCCAGGGCCGCCCGCAGGTAGCGGAGGTCGCCGTGGCCGCCCCAGCGGTGCGCCGACAGCCCTGCGGACCGGGCGCCCCGCACCGCCCAGTCCTCATCGTCGACGAAGAGCACCTTGGCCGGCAGGGTTCTCAGCGCCACGCAGGCAGCCTGGAAGTACTCCGGGGCGGGCTTGTGTACGCCGACCGCCGAGGAGTTGACCACCACGTCCAGCTCGTCGGCCAGCCCGAGCGCGGCCAGGTCGGCGTCGAGCACGTCGGTGGCGTTGGTGCCCAGCCCAACCCTGATCCCGGCGGCGCGTACCTCCCGGACGAAGTCGAGCACCTCGGTGTCCACCTCACCCCGGTAGCGCTGCCACTGCTCCACCGCCGCCCGGGCCCGGTCCGGGCCGCCGGCCGGCTCGGTCAACGCGTCCGCCACGCTGGACATCCAGTCGGCGTGGCTGACCTGCCCGGTGAGCACCGGCTGGAGTCGGCCCCACTGCATGGCGATCTCGCCGAGCACCCCCTCGGACAGGCCGTACTCCCGCTCGACACCGGCGGGCACCGCCGGATCCCACCGGCGCAGTACGCCGTCGAAGTCCAGCAGGAGCGCCGTCGCGCGTTCCCGAGCCACTACCCGTTCTCCTCGCCGCGGCCGTGCCGCTGGTCGTCCTCGTCGGCCCGGTTGAGCCGTTGGCTGATCACCTGGGTGACCCCACTGCGCATGGTCACTCCGTAGAGCGCGTCGGCGATCTCCATCGTCCGCTTCTGGTGCGTGATGACGATCAGCTGACTCTTCTCCCGCAACTGTGCCAGCAGCATGATCAGCCGGCCCAGGTTCACGTCGTCGAGGGCCGCCTCCACCTCGTCCATGATGTAGAACGGGCTGGGCCGGGCGCGGAAGATCGCGACCAGCATGGCCACCGAGGTCAACGATCGCTCGCCACCGGAGAGCAGGGACAGCCGCTTGATCTTCTTGCCCGGCGGGCGGGCTTCCACCTCGACGCCGGTGGTGAGCAGGTCGTCGGGGTCGGTGAGGATCAGCCGACCCTCGCCGCCGGGGAAGAGCACGGTGAACACCTGCTCGAACTCACGCGCGGTGTCCTCGAATGCGCTGGCGAAGACCTCCAGGATCCGCTCGTCCACGTCCTTGACCACGGTGAGCAGGTCACGACGGGTGGCCTTGAGGTCCTCCAACTGCTCGGAGAGGAACTTGTAGCGCTCCTCCAGCGCGGCGAACTCTTCCAGCGCGAGCGGGTTGACCTTGCCGAGCAGGGTCAGTTCCCGTTCCGCCTTTGCGGCCCGTTTCTCCTGCACCGGCCGTTCGTAGCGGACCGGTTCGGGCACCGGCAGGCCGTCGCGTTCCGCCGTCGCGACGTCGACCTGGGTCGGTGGGACGGGCTGAGTGGGGCCGTACTCGGCGACCAGGGTCTCCACGTCCAGACCGAAGTCCTCGGCAGCCTTCGCCTCCAGTTGCTCGATGCGCAACCGTTGCTCCGCTCGGGCGACCTCGTCGCGGTGCACCTGGCTGGTCAGCCGCTCCAACTCCGCGCCGAGTCGCTTGGCTGCCCCGCGTACCTCCTGGAGCTCGGCCTCGCGGGCGGCGCGTTCCAGCGCGACCGCGTCGCGGTGCTCCTCGGCCGTCGCGATCGAGGTGGTGAGCCGGGTGAGCGCCTCCCGAGCGCCGCCGGCGACGGCCCGGGCGATGGCCGCGCCCCGGGTGCGCGCGGCCCGCCGGGCCGCGGCGCGTTCCCGGGCGGCCCGCTCCGCGGTGGCCTGCCGGGTCAGTGAGTCGGCCCGGCCTGCGATCGAGGAGACACGCTCCTCGGCGGTACGCACTGCGAGCCGGACCTCCATCTCGTTCTGCCGGGCCTGCGGCACCATGGCGGCGAGCTGGTCCCGCTCCTCGGCGGAGGGCTCGGCGTCGACCGGGGTCTCCTCGGCCAGCCGCAGCCGCTCCTCCAACTCGTCGAGCGTGGTGAGGTCCCGCTGCCGGGCCGCCTCAGCGCGGGCCCGGGATTCGCCGAGGCGGTCGGTCTCCGCCTTCGCGGAGCGGGCCGCCGCGCCCAACTCGGCCAGCCGGCGGGCAGCGGCGTTACGGTGGCTCTCCGCCTCACGCTTCTCCGCGGCGGCGTGCTGCACGGCTTCCTTGGCGGCGGCCACCTCGGCGCGCGCCTCGACGAGCTGGTCACGCAGTTCCGCGCCAGCACGCTCGGCGGTGAGCCGGTTGGTGCGGGCCTCCTCGACGGCCGCCTGCACCTCGATGTAGCTGGGGGCCTTGGCCGACCCGCCAGCCGCCGCGTACGCCCCGACCACGTCGCCGTCCGGGGTGACCGCCCGCAGCTCGGGGTTGCTGGCGACCACCTCGGCGGCGGCGGCGAGATCGTCGACGAGCGCCACGTCCCGCAGCGCCCGGTGCACCGCTGGACGCAGCTCGGCGCTGCACTCCACCAGGTCGGGGGCCCACCGGGCGTCGTCGGGCAGCTTCGGGCGCAGCGCGTCGGCGGAGCCGGTCATGCCGGGCCCCGCCGGGCTGCCGACCAGCAGGCCGGCCCGGCCGGCGTCGGAGATCTTCAGCAGCCGCATCGCCTCGACGGCCTCGTCCACCCCGCTCACGGCGACCGCGTCGGCGAGGCCGCCGAGCGCAGCGGCCAGCGCGGCCTCGTGGCCCGGTGCGACGGTGAGCAGCCCGGCGAGGCTGCCCAGCAGGCCCGGCACGTCGCCGGCGCGGGCGAGCAGCGCCCCCGCGCCGTCCTTGCGCCGCAGACCCAGTGCCAGCGCCTCCTCCCGGGCCTTCCAGCTGGCGGCATCCTTCTCCGCTGCCCGCTCGGTGTCGGCCAGCGATCGAACGGTGGCCTGCGCCCGCTCCTGTACGGCGACCGCCTCGGCATGCCGGGCGTCCAGGTCCGCGTTGTCCCGGTCGGCCTCGGTGGACTGGGCGGCGACCGCGTCAAGGTCGGCCTGCGCCTGCTCGGCGCGGCCCAGCGCGTCGGCGTGCGCGACGGCGAGCCGTTCGATCTCCTCGCCGGCGCTGGTGGTCCGGGCCCGGGCCGAGTTGACCTGACCGGTGAGCCGGGCCATCCCCTCCCGGCGGTCAGCGATGGCCTTGGCTGCGGCGACCAGCTCCCGCTCGGCGCCGGCGAGCTGCCGCTCCAGTTCCTGGCGGTGCTCGACCGCCTCGGCCAGCCGGACCTGATCGTCGGTGAGCGCCGCGCGCAGCTCCTCCTCCTGCTCGCGGACGCGTTCCGCCTCGGCTTCCAGCTGGTCCGGGTCGCGGCCGGGCCGCTCGTCGTCGCCGCTGGCGCTGAGGTGACGCAGCCGCTCCCGGGCCAACTGCTCGATCGAGCGGAAGCGTTCCTGCAGTGCGGACAGCTTGTACCAGGTGTCCTGGGCGGCGGCGAGCAGTGGAGCGTCCTCGGCCAGCGCGGCCTCCAGCTCGCCGAGACGGCCCTGCACCTCGGCGTGCTCGCTCTCAAACTGCTCGCGCCGATCCCGCAGCGCCGTCTCGTCGGCGATCTCCCGGTCGAGGGTGGTCCGCAGCGTGGCCAGGTCGTCGGCGAGCAGGCGCAGCCGGGCGTCGCGCAGGTTGGCCTGGATGGCGGCGGCGCGTCGGGCCACCTCCGCCTGCCGGCCCAGCGGCTTGAGCTGGCGGCGCAGCTCGGCGGTCAGGTCGGTGAGGCGGTTGAGGTTGATCTGCATCGCGTCGAGCTTGCGCAGGGCCTTTTCCTTGCGCTTGCGGTGCTTGAGGACGCCGGCGGCCTCCTCGATGAACGCCCGGCGGTCCTCCGGCTTGGCGTGCAGCATGCCGTCGAGTCGGCCCTGCCCGACGATGATGTGCATCTCCCGGCCGATGCCGGAGTCGGACAGCAGCTCCTGGATGTCGAGCAGCCGGCAGGAGTTGCCGTTGATCTCGTACTCGCTCTCGCCGGAGCGAAACATCCGGCGGGTGATGGAGACCTCGGTGTACTCGATGGGCAGCGCGCCGTCGGTGTTGTCGATGGTGAGGGTGACCTCGGCGCGACCCAGCGGCGCCCGGCCGGCGGTGCCGGCGAAGATGACGTCCTCCATCTTGCCGCCGCGGAGAGCCTTGGCGCCCTGCTCGCCGAGGACCCAGGCGATGGCGTCGACGACGTTGGACTTGCCGGAGCCGTTCGGGCCCACCACGCAGGTGATCCCGGGCTCCAGCTTCAACGTCGTGGCGGAGGCGAAGGATTTGAACCCCTTCACCGTCAGGCTCTTGAGATACACCTTCTCGATCCTCGTCCGGTGGCCGCCGTACCGTCGCCGGCTGTGGGGACCTGGGTGAACTCGCAGACTAACCCGGTGGAGGGAGCGGGCCGGCACGCGACCCGCCCCGGGCCGCGTGCGTCGAAGGCGCGGCACGCGACCGCGCTGTTGTTCCGGCGGTCGCGATAAAGACAAGGGCCGTTCATGATCGGCTTATCCGCCGACCCGCTTTCCGGAAACCTCAGGCACGGTTCCAGCGCGACCGACCGCAAGATCGTAAATCGTCGGCGACGAAAGGAGCCGGACAGCGTTGCGCGCCGGCACAGAGGTGTCGGCGCGCATTTTTGCAATGGTGCGATTCAGTTTTTCGACGGGGAGATCAGGTCAGCGCCGGCTCGGCCAGACGGAGCAGATCGTCCGCCTCCGCCGCAGCCGCCGCGAGCCGATCATTGTCGGCACGCAGACGCGTGATCTCGAACTCCAGTGCCTGAACCCTGGCACGCAGTCGGGTGACCTCGTCGAGCAGACGCCGGTCGGGCGCTGCACCTACGTGGCCGTAGAGGGCCTTCGCCATGCTGACTCCTTGATATGCGCTGCCGGAAAGGCCGGCCAACGCGCGCCCAATTTGTACGCGGCTGTCATTCCAGGCTGTATCTGGGCATGACCGGGCGCGACTGGCGACACCTATATATTGAGCCGCAAACCCCTCCTTCGTCAAGTTCTCGCAGGCCGTAGATCATCTCTACGTCGACCTGTCCACTTGTCGGGGGGTTGCCGCAAGGGCACGGACACGCTCTGTCCGGACACCTTTACTGTACGCCCAGAATCTCGAAAGTACTCCCTCAGACGTCAGACCTCCCCTTAACTCTTCCTTAGCCACGTTGCCGGAGTCGACGGCCGGACCGTAGCGTCAGCCCGGCCAACAATCGACCCCTTGGAGGCACAGGCGTGTACGGCTGGACCGACCCGATGGACCCGAACGGCGCACCCCGGCGCGCTGGCCGGCCGACCGACGAGCCGGACTGGCTGAGGGACCGCCCGGAGCCCCGCTCGTCCTACCTGTTCGGCGACGACACCGACCAGCCCGTCGACGAGGGGCACCGGGAGCAGCCCACCTCCGGTTGGCAGCCGGAGCTGGCGCCCCCCGCCGGGTCACCCGACGCCCAGACCGCCGCGTGGCCGGCCCACCGGCCGGATGGCGAGACCGGCAACTGGGGCAACAACCGCCCGGTCGAGGACACCACCGGCAGCTGGCGTCCCGTCGACCCGGCGACCACCGGCGGCTGGCGTACCGACGTTGACGCGGAGACGACCGACGGCTGGCGCACCGATGCCGCCGCGACCGGTCAGCCGGGCGACGGGCGGCACCGCTCCCCGCGCCGCTGGCGCCGGCCACTCATGATCGGCGGCGCCGCCGCGGCGGCAACCCTCGTGGTGAGCTTCGGCGTCGGCGCGCTCGCGCTGCCCGGCGGTGACGACCGGGCCAGTCAGCCGACGGCCGTCGACGACACCTACGCCGCGCCGGCGGTGCCGACCGAGGAGCCCGCCCTCGACACCCTCGCCGCACCCTCCCCGTCAGCCACACCCAGTTCGGCGCAGCCGAGCCCGTCGCCGAGCAGGGTCGTCAAGCCCACCCCGGCGGCGTCGCGGACCACCGCCGCGTCGCGACGCAGCGTCCCGCGCACCAGCGCGCCGAGTACCACCACCACCGGCTCGGGCTCCAGCGGCACCGTCAGCGCCCAGGCCCGCGAGGTGGTGAACCTGGTCAACGCCGAGCGGACCAAGGCCGGCTGCAAGGCGTTGAGCATCGACAGCAAGCTGATGACCGCGGCACAGCGGCACAGCCAGGATCAGGCCGACCACCAGAAGATGTCGCACACCGGCAGCGACGGCAGTGACAGCGGCGTCCGGCTGGACCGTGTCGGCTACGCCTGGCGCACGTACGGCGAGAACGTGGCCTGGAACCAGAAGACCCCGGCTGCGGTGATGGACGCCTGGATGAACAGCTCCGGCCACCGGGCCAACATCCTGAACTGCGCGTTCACCGAGATCGGCGTCGGCATCGCCAGCAGCAACGGACCGTACTGGACGCAGGTCTTCGCAGCGCCGCGCTGACCGCGCGTCGTTCACGCCCCCGCGCTCGTTTGACCCGGTGAGGTACGTCGGGCCGGAGCGTGGGGGCGACGGCGTACCGGTGAGGGCGGCGACGGGCCGCCCGCGACCCGGGAGCTGCCGATGCGGATCCGGCCGCGGCGACGCGCCGCCGTACGCCCACTACGCCGCATCCTGACAGCCGGCGTCGCACTCGTCCTGGTGGTGCCGGCGTACGGGTGTCGCGTCGAGCTGACCCCGCCCGGCGCGCCCACACCGTGGCCGGCCACGCAGGCTCGCCACTGGCAGTGGCAGTGGCAGCTCAGCGGCCCGCTCGATCCGGCGGTGGACGCGGATGTCTTCCTGCTCGACCCGGTGGCAACCACCGCCGCGCAGACCGCCGAGCTCCGCTCCCGGGACCGCCGACTGATCTGCCAGGTGCACGTCGGGTCGGTCCGTTCCGCCGACCCGGACGTGAGCCGGTTCCCGAACGTCGTACGGGGCTCAGCCGGGCGTCGGCCCGACAGCCGGTGGTTGGACGTCCGGGGCTGGCACGCGCTCGAGCCGGTGCTGGCCGACCGGTTCCGGCTCTGCCGGGGCAAGGGCTTCGGCGCGGTGGCACTCGCCGACGCCGACGGGTACGCGTCTCGCACCGGTTTTCCGCTCGACTTCGACGACCAACTGCTGTTCAACCGCCGCCTGGCCGAGTTGGCCCGTTCGCTGAGCCTCTCCCCCGGGCTGGTCAACGACGTGCCGCAGCTCGCCGCGCTGGCCCCGGACTTCGACTTCGCGGTCAACGAGGAGTGTGTCCGGCTAAGGCAGTGCGCCAAGCTGCTGCCGTTCGCCGACGCGGGCAAGCCGGTCTTCCATGTCGAGTACGTAGGCTCGACCGACGACTTCTGTGTGACCACCGTCGGCTACGGCTTCGCGTCCATCCGCAAGGACCGCACGCTCGACGCCTGGCGGGAAGCCTGCCCACTACCCTGACCGCCCCTCCCCTCCCCCGCGCCCTCCCGCGCACCCTCCCCCGCGCACCCTCCCCCGCGCACCCTCCCGCGCGCCCTCCCCCGCGCGTCGATCTAGGGAAAATCACCGTGGACGGAGATCCACTAGCAACGATTCTCCCTAGATCGACGCGGGGCGCGGCGGGCGCGGCGGGGCGGGCGGGGCGGGGCGGGGCGGGCGGGGCTGCGGGGCGCTTGGGTTAGGGCACCGACACCAGTTCCGGGGCGGGGGCCGGCGGTTCGGTGGGCGCGGGCGCCGGGCGCTGCCGCAGGAAGCGCGGGGCCCACCAGTTGGCGTCGCCGAGCAGGGTCATCAGCGCCGGCAGCACCACTCCCCGGATGATCGTGGCATCCAACAGGATCGCCGCTGCCAGACCGATGCCGAGCTGCTTCATGTCGATCGTGCTCAGCGTCGCGAAGATCGAGAAGACCCCGACCATCACGATCGCCGCACTGGTCACCACCCCGGCCGACGAGGTGATCCCGTACGACACGGCGTCGCGGTTGGGCATGCCGGCCCGGATCCCCTCACGGATCCGACTGACCACGAAGACGTGGTAGTCCATCGACAGGCCGAAGAGCACCACGAAGAGGAACAGCGGCAGCCAGGACACGATCGCACCCATCGAGGTGAAGCCGAGCGGCCCGGCCGCCCAGTCACCCTGGAAGACCAGCACCAGCAGCCCGTACGCGGCACCGGCGGAGAGCAGGTTCAGCACGATCGAGCTTGCCGCGATCACCACCGAGCGGAAGGTGAACACCATGACCAGGAAGGTCAGCACCAGCACGAAGCCCATCACCAGCGGCAACTTGTCCCGGATGTGAGACGCGTAGTCCTCACTGTCGGCCACGCTGCCGCCGACCGCGTACTCGATGCCGGGGATGCCCCGCAGCTCGGCCGGGACCAGGTCTCCGCGCAGCTTCTCCAGCGACTGCACCGACCGGTCGTCCCGACTGGCGTACGGGGTGGCGACGTCCAGCACCGACACCCGCCGGTCGGCCGACACCTCGATCTTCGGGCCGTCCGCCTCGACCGGGGCGAACAGCGGATCGCCAGCGGCCCGGGTGGACAGGTCGGTGAGGGCGGCGCGGACCCGGTCGGCCTGCTCGGCGGGCGCCTCGACGGCCACCACGTGGTTCGTGCCGGTGCTCGGGAAGGCGGCGGTGAGCCGGTCGTACGCCTGCATGGCCGGCGTGGTGCGCGGCAGGTCCTCCATGCCGGGGAACTTCAGCTTCATGCCGAGCGCCGGCGCGGCCAGCGCGAGCAGCAGCCCGACCGAGATGACGAGCGTCACCACCGGGGCGCGCAGCGCGGGCCGGAGCACCGCTGGCCAGAGCCGGGGCGGGCGCGGGCCGTCGTGTCGGCCGGTGCGCGGCGCGGTCAGCCGCCAGAGCAGCGGCACCCGGGGGCGGTCGACCCAGCGGCCGAGCTTGGCCAGCAGGGCGGGCAGCACGGTCAGCGATCCGGTCACCGCGACGGCGACCACGAGGATCGAGCCGACCGCGAGGGACGAGAAGACCGCGTCGCCAGCGAGCAGCAGCCCGGCCATCGAAATGATCACCGCGAAGCCGGAGACCACCACGGCGTGTCCGGAGGTCTCCGCGGCGATCTCCACCGCATCGAGGCCAGATCGGCCCTTGGCCCGTTCCTCTCGCTCCCGACGGATGTAGAACAGCGAGTAGTCGACCCCGACCGCCATGCCGATCAGCAGGATCACCGGGGCCGTGGTGTCGGTGGCCGGCACCAGGTGCGAGGCGAGGGTGGACAGACCCATCGCGGCAGCGACCGAGGAGAGCGCCAGCAGCACCGGCACGCTGGCCGCGATCAGCGCGCCGAAAGCGATGATCAGGATGGCCAGGGTGACCGGCAGGCTGAGCAGCTCGGCGCGCTTGAAGTCCTTGCCCAGGGTGTCGTCGAGGGCCTGGCCGATCGACGGTCCGCCGACCTGCTCGACGCGCAACTGCGGGTGCGCGGCCTGCACTGTGGCGGTGGCGTCGCGCAACGGCTGCACCCGGTCCGAGGCGGTTTCCGGGTCGCCGGACATGGTGATCGGCAGCAGCAGCGCCGAGCCGTCCCGGGAGGTGACCGGCTGGCCCACCTCGGCGACTCCGGTGACCGTACGCAGCCGGGCCGCCGCGTCGTCGGCCGCCGCCTTCGCCGCCGCCTGGTCCAGCGCACCGCCCCGAGAGCTGATCAGCACGTTGTCCACGGCCGGGTCGTCGAAGTCTCCGGCATCCACGATCAGGCTGGCCCGCCCCGCCTCGCCGATCGCCTGATCGCCGCTGGTGGCCTCGTTGAGGCCCGCGGCGTTGCCGCCGACAAAGCACACCGCCACGAACACGGCCCACAGCGCGATCGCCCGCCACGGGTGCTCGGCGCTCCAACGCGCCAGCCGCACCGTCACCGGTCTTGTCCCCATCTCGCGTCCCCCTGCCACGTCAACCCCCTGTCAACGGTGCTGACGCTAGGTGCGTGACGGTGCGGTCACATCGGGGATCGACCCGGGCCCACCCCGGAATCGCTACACGGTGGACGGAGGTCGTTCGACGGGCATCAACCCCGCGATCCGGGCGTACGCCGGGGTCCAGCCCGGAGCGGCCGGCCGCGACCCGCCGGCACCGCCCCCGAGCCGGCTCCGGGTCATCCCCGAAGGGAACCCCGGGGCCGTGGCTGGCAGTGCGGGCAGCTGTACGAGGACCGATTCATGAACGCCTCGCGGCGGATCGGCGCCCCACACCGCCGACACGGCTCGCTCTCCCGGCCGTAGACGTTGAGCGCGCGGTCGAAGTAGCCGCTCTCGCCGTTGACGTTGACGTAGAGGGCGTCGAAGCTGGTGCCGCCCACTGTGATCGCCTCGGCGAGCACGTCGCGGACGTGGCCGAGCAGGCGCAGCGCGGCCGGGCCGGTCAGGGCGTCGGTGGGTCGACCGCCGTGCAGCCCGGCGCGCCAGAGCGCCTCGTCGGCGTAGATGTTGCCCACGCCGGAGATGAGGGTCTGGTCGAGCAGGGCCCGCTTCACCTCGGTGTGCCGGCGGCGCAGCGCGGCGACGAACGCCGCATCGGAGAAATCCGGGTCCATCGGGTCGCGGGCGATGTGCGCGATCTCATCGGGCAGCTCCGCGCCGCCCTCGCTCACCGAGAGCCCGCCGAACGTGCGCTGGTCGACGAAGCGCAGCTCCGGTCCGTCGTCGGCGAACCGGAACCGGACCCGCAGATGGGTCTCGTCCGTGGTGCCGGGTGGCTGGAGCAGCAACTGACCGGACATCCCGAGGTGTCCGATGATCGCGTCGCCGCTGTCCAGCGGCAGCCACAGGTACTTGCCGCGACGGCGGACGTCGAGCACGGTCCGGCCGGCGAGTACGTCGGCGAAGTGCACGCCGCCCGGGACGTGCCGGCGGACCGCGCGCGGGTGGCGGACCTCAACCGAGGCGATCCGGCGGCCGATGACCCACTGGGCCAACCCCTGCCGGACGGTCTCCACCTCGGGCAGCTCAGGCACGCCGCAACCCCGTCTCGTGGCCCTCGGCACCCCCGGCCGGCATGGCCTGCGCCAGGTGGTCGGCCTGCTCCGCCTGGGCCGCCCGCTCGGCGCGCTCCAGCGGCCCGAACGGCTCATCCTGGTCGGCCGAGTCGTGCCGGTCAGTCGGCTGGTCCTGGCGATCGTCGCTGGTCCGCCCGTCGTCGCCGTTCTGGCCGTTGTGCTCGGCGAGCGCCCGCCAGGCGGCCTCGGCGGCCCGCTGCTCGGCCTCCTTCTTGCTGCGACCCTCGGCGCCGCCGTACCGGTTGCCGGACACCACCACCCAGGCGGTGAACGTCTTGAGATGGTCCGGGCCGGTGCCCTCGATCCGGTACTCCGGAACGCCGAGCCCGAGCGCCGCCGTCAGCTCCTGCAGGCTGGTCTTCCAGTCCAGTGCGGCGCCCCGACCAGCCGACTCGGCCATCAGCGGGTCGAAGAGCCGGTGGATGACGATCCCCGTGGTGTCCAACCCGTACTGGAGGTAGATCGCGCCGAGCAGCGCCTCCAGCGTGTCGGCCAGGATGCTCGCCTTGTCCCGGCCACCGGTGGTCTCCTCGCCCTTGCCGAGCAGCAGGTACGCACCGAGGCCGTCCGGGCCCAGGCCACGGGCCACGTCGGCGAGCGCCCGCATGTTGACCACGCTGGCGCGCAGCTTGGCCAACTGCCCCTCGGGCAGGTCCGGATGGTTGTGGAAGAGCGCAGTGGTGATCACCACACCGAGCACCGAGTCGCCGAGGAACTCCAGCCTCTCGTTGGTCGGCAACCCGCCGTTTTCGTACGCGTACGAGCGGTGGGTCAGCGCCCGCTGCAGCAGCTCGGGTTCCAGGCTCACGCCGAACGCGGCTTCCAGGTGACCGACGGACGCCCGCCGCCGCTTGTCGTTGCTCATGATGTGCGTACCTCGGTGTCGGTGGAGCGGTCGGTGCGGTCCGTCGCGGCGTCGCCGTCGAGCAACGCGGAGACCAGATCGGTGGCGCGCCGCCGCCACAGGTGGGCGGCGAGGGCTAGGCCGGAGGCGACGTCGGCGGCGCGAGCGGAACCGTGGCAGACGACCACCGTCCCCGCGACGCCCAGCAGGGCGGCCGCGCGGGGCGCGCCGCCTTCGGCAGGTGGGCCGCCGGCCATCGCGTACGCGCCCTCGATGACCTTGAGCAGTACGTTACCGGTGAAGCCGTCGGTGACGACCACATCGGCGCGTGCGCCGAGGGTCACGTCGTACCCCTCGACCAGGCCGACGTAGCGCGCCCCGCCGGGCAGCGGCTCGACAGCGAGCAATGAGTCGGTGGCCCGGCGGACCCGGTCGCCCTTGCCCGCCTCGGTGCCGACCGAGAGCAACCCGACCCGCGGCGCGGCGATCGAGTGCGCCACCGCGGCGTACGCGGCGCCGAGCACGGCGTGGCGGGCGAGGGTGGCCGGGCGAGGCTCCAGGGAGCCGCCGACGTCGAGCAGGACGACCGGTCCGGCTACGGCGGGCAGGGTGGCGACCAGGGCGGGTTGGCGGATCTCCGGCCAGCGGCCGAGGCCGAGTACGGCCGCGGTGACGGTGGCACCGGTGGCGCCGGCGGAGACCAGGGCGTCGGCGGTCCCGTCGCGGACGGCGGTGACCGCTGCCCGGACGGTGCTCTCCGCGCGGGCGGCGCTGGGGTGGTCGGCCATGCCGACGACATCGCGGACGGGCCGCACCGTGATCCGGGCGCGTTGCGCCGGATCGAGGGCAGCGATCAGCTCGTCGGCGACCTCGGTCGGGCCGACGAGAAGCAGATGCAGGTCAGGGTCGGCGCGCATGGCCCGCAGAGCGCCGTCAACCACGACGGCGGGAGCGTCGTCCCCGCCGAGGAGGTCAACGGCGATCCGCGCGGTGCCCGGCTCCACCGGAACGCCAGCCGGAGTGGGCCGGTCGGCGTCGGAGGAAGCCGGGGCACCGGGCGAATGCCAGGGTGCGCGTGCCGCCCGACCCGGGGTCGGGGGCGTCACTCGGCGTCCAGGTCAGACCTCGAGAACCTGGCGGCCGTTGTAGGTGCCGCAGACGGAGCAGGCGGCGTGCGGCAGCTTCGGGGACTTGCACTGCGGGCACGCGACGGTCGCGACCACGGTCGCCTTCCAGTTCGCCCGGCGGGACCGGGTGTTGCTGCGCGACATCTTGCGCTTCGGGACGGCCACGGTTCTTACTCCTCTGTAACGGTCAGTTGCGACAGGCCAACCCAACGCGGGTCGATCTGCTGGTGACTGTGGTCGGCCGGCAGATCGTCCCAGTGCGTCCCGCATTCGGGGCACAACCCTGGGCAGTCCTCCCGGCAGAGCGGGTTGGTCGGCAGCGTGAGCACCAACGCGTCCCGCAGTGCCGGCTCCAGGTCGATCAGATCGCCCTGCATCCGGCCCACCTCGTCCTCGTCGGTCGTGACGTCCGTGGTGCTGTCCTCGTACGCGTACAGCTCCTGGATCGTCACGCCCATCGAGTCGTCGATCTCGCGCAGGCAACGGCCGCACTCGCCCCGGACGGGACCGGTGATGGTCCCGGAGACGAGCACGCCCTCGGACACCGACTGCAACCTCAGATCGAGGTTGAGGTCCGCGCCC
This sequence comes from Micromonospora sp. NPDC005291, assembly GCF_040607415.1. Taxonomy (NCBI): domain Bacteria; kingdom Bacillati; phylum Actinomycetota; class Actinomycetes; order Micromonosporales; family Micromonosporaceae; genus Micromonospora; species Micromonospora sp. NPDC005291. The sequence continues at coordinate 148,343 of NZ_JBEXGR010000009.1, read as the reverse complement.
TCCGGCACGCTGATCAACTCCACACCGAGGTCCACCGGTGCCGGCACGACCCGCTGGACCTCACGCAACGCGCCAGGTCGGCGCGGGAGGTCCCTCGTGTCGAGGACCAGCGGCGACCTGGGGTTGAGTGTCGATGGCGAGTGTTTGGGCATAGTTAGACTCCGGCCGGTGAGAGGCCGACAAAAAAGGTTACCTGGGCGACTGCCGGATCGTCGAACCGGGGGCGACGCCCGCCCGAGAATGTCGGCTGGTGAGGTGCCGCTCAGAAGGGTAGCGGGCGTTCCGCCTCATCCCCAGCGAAGGTACCTATCTCCCGCAGTGCGTGCATCTTGTCCCGGCCACGCTCTATCGAGGCCAGCGCCCTGGTGAGGAACTGCTCGAAGTTGGCCAGCGCGGTGTCGACGTAGTCGTCGACCTCCTCACGCAGGCGCTGCGCCTCAGCCCGCGCCTCACCGATGATCCGGGCACCCTCGTGCTCGGCCGACACGGTGATCTCGTTCACCGAGACCAGGCGGGCGTGTTCCGCCTCACCCTCGCTGATGATCCGGTCCGCCTCGCGCTTGCCGGCTTCCATGATCTTGTCGCGCTCCTCCAGGAGCGCGGCGGCGCGACGCAGGTCGGCGGGGAGATCGGCGCGCATCTCGTCGAGGACCGCGATCATCTCACCCCGGTCGACCATGCAGTTGTTGCGCGACATCGGGACGGAGCGGGCCTGCTCCACCATGGCGATCAGTTCGTCGATGCGATCGAGCGGGTCCACCGGTACCTCACTCCTGTCGTTCGTCGGCCGACCTCCATGATGCGGGCTACGGCCGTTCCCCGCGCCACCAATCATGTCGTGCCCGCCCCACACCCGCCCCATCCGCCCCAACCCGGCGCGTCGCGACATCGTCACCCCGCGCCGACCTTGTACCTGCTGCTGGGGCGAACGACCGCAAAAGGGGCGACCAGGCGCCCGGAGGTGCACGATCGCGGGAGAGAGGCGCGTCAGGGGCGGAGGCGAGCCTGGAGGGCTTCGCGGACCGGGTCGGGCACGTGGGCGGAGATGTCGCCGCCCCACTTGGCCACGTCCTTGACCAGGCTCGAAGAAAGGAACGAATAGAGCGGGTTGGTCGGCATGAAGAGCGTCTCGACGCCGGCCAGCCCGATGTTCATCTGCGCCATCTGAAGCTCGTAGTCGAAGTCGCTGACCGCCCGCAGGCCCTTGATCAGCACACTCGCCTGCTGTGCCCGGCAGAAGTCCACCAACAGCCCTCGGAACGACTCGACCCGCACGTTCCCGTACGAGGAGGTCACCTCGCGGAGCATGTCGATCCGCTCCTCGACGGTGAACAGGCCACTCTTCGACTGGTTGACCAGCACGCCGACGATCACCTCGTCGAAGAGCCGACTGGCCCGTCCGATGATGTCGAGGTGTCCGTTGGTGACCGGGTCGAACGAACCGGGGCACACCGCACGTCTCATGATCGGCGACCGTACCAAAGGGTGGTCTCGCCGTAACGACGACTGCGCTCCGGGGTGATCCCGTCCACCCAGTCGAACTGCCTGGTGCGGCTGGACCGCTCCACCACCACCAGCGCGTCGGGGGCCAGCCAGCCACCGTCGACCAGCGTCGTCAGCAGCGAGGTGATCTCCGCGTCCGGCACGGCGTAGGGCGGGTCGGCGAAGACCACGTCGTACGGCCCACCGTCCGGGCCGGCAGCCAGCACGGTCGCCACCTTGCCGGTGACCAGGCGGACGGCGGGCCCGGCCCGCAGGGTCGCCACGTTCTCCCGGATCACCCGGGCCGCCCGCGGGTCGGACTCGACAAGCAACACGTGCCGGGCACCCCGGGAGAGCGCCTCCAGGCCGACCGCGCCGGAACCGGCGTACAGGTCGGCGAAGCGGGCGCCGTCAAGGTCGACCTCGGCCTGGACGGCGCTGAACAGCGCCTCGCGCACCCGGTCGGAGGTAGGTCGCGTACCGGCGCCGGGAGGCGCGGCGATCCGCCGGCCGCCGAGCGTCCCGGCCACGATCCGGGTCACCGTCTCCTCCTGCTCATGCCCGCGACGCTACGCGATGGGGAGCGGGCCCGGTCACCACGGCGGGTATCCGCGGAGCCTGCCGGCCGGCGGTGGCGCGGTGGCTCTGCTCACCCTCGGGCGGGGCGCCGGGCAATCCCGTCGGGTGCATGCCGCCACCAGGTCCGACGAGTGCGTGAGCAGCCCCGATGGCATGAAATCCACCGTGGAGCATGCGAAGACGAACCATCCCCCGTGATCAGACTGACACCTTCCGTAAATCAAAGATCACGAATCTATTACATTGCCGATTGGCAATGATCTGAACGCCCCTCATTTACCACCCATCAGTACAGTCACCCCCTGTCCCCGCTTCGCCGCGGGAACACCACCGCGTCGCGCGACGCCCCGGTGAGCAGGCGGCCCCCCGGTCGCGATGTCTCCCGGCCTCCCGCCACGCGATCCGTACCCCCCTCACCAGGAGCAGGCGTGAACCCTCCCAAGTCTCCGTTCCGGCGCCTCGCGGCCATCGCCGCGGGCGCGCTGATCGGCATCGCCGGCGTCGGTGCCGTCGCCACCCCCGCGAGCGCCCACTACACCGACACCGCCGGCCAGGCTGTCTGCGACACGACCACCGGCGAATGGGTCGTGAGCTGGACGGTCCAGAGCGTCTACCACTACTCCTCCACCAGCTACAAGCTGCACAGCGTCGAGCTCACGCCCGCCGACACCACGGTGACCGGCATCCAGGTGACCGAAGGCGACAACTACCCGCACGACGTGAACAAGCCGCTCACCGGTGTGCAGCGGGTGCCCGGCTCGGCGACCCAGGCCACCCTCGCGGTGAAGGCCAAGTGGAACGACCGCTACTTCGAGAAGGACGCCCGCAAGGCGAAGGTGACGTTCGAGGGCACCTGCGCCAAGGACGAGCCGCCGACCAGCCCGTCGCCTGAGCCGTCGCAGCCGCCGGCCAGCCCGACCCCCACCCCGACCACCCCGCCGACCACCCCGCCGACCACTCCGCCGGCGGTCACCATCCCCACCGCCAGCTTCGCCTCGGACTGCGAGGGTGCCGTCACGGTGACGCTCGCCAACGGTGCTGACGCCACGACCGACGCCAAGCTCACCGTGAAGGCCAAGGGCTTCTCGGAGACCTACACCGTCAAGCCGGGCGGCAGCAAGAGCGACATCGTTGTGCCGGCCAAGGCCGGCGAGATCACCGTCAGCGAGGGCGACGAGGCGGTCGGCAAGCCCTACACCTGGGCGACCCCCGAGGACTGCGTCGAGCCCGGTGAGCCCCAGGCGGGCTACGAGTCCACCTGCGACAAGCTGGTCTTCGGCTTCGCCAACCCGGAGGACGGCAAGGCCTTCGAGGTGACCCTGACCCCGAACAAGGGCGAGGCACAGAAGCGGACCGTTGAGCCGGGCAAGACCGAGATCGTCGAGTTCGAGGCGTTCGAGGGTCTGACCGTGACGCCGGCCGCCGACGGCCTCGACGACACCAGCCCGATCGCCTGGGAGAAGCCGGCCACCTGCAACCCGGGCCAGGGTGGCGGTAAGGACGAGCCGGCCCTGCCGCTGACCGGTGCTGCCACCGGCGGCATCATCGCCGGTGCCGCTCTGCTGCTCGCGGCCGGTGCTGCCCTGTTCGTGGTGGCCCGTCGTCGTCGGGTGCGCTTCACCGCCTGAGACAACCCGCTCTGACAACTGAGGGCGCGTCGACCATCCGGTCGGCGCGCCCTCAGCCATTGCACCGAAAACCGAGAACGGGACTCGTGGTCCTGAAATGATCAGTTGATGAAAAGTAGGTCAGAACTGGTTCTGGCACCTACTTTTCATCAACTGATCAAGGACGAACCCGGGCTCAGCCCTTTTCCAGGTACTCCGCGCGGTCCTCGTCCACCAGCGCGGCTACCGAGGCGGCCAGCGCTGGATTACGGGTCAGCTCCGGGTCGTCCTCGACCAGGGTGATCGCCTCGGCGCGGGCGTCGCGGATCAGGTCGGCGTCGCGTCTCAGGGACAGCAGCCGCAGGTGCGAGCGGTGCCCGGACTGGGTGGCACCCAGCACATCACCCTCGCGGCGCTGCTCCAGATCCAGTTCGGCGAGCTTGAAGCCGTCGCTCGTGGACGCCACCGCGTCCAGCCGCTCCCGCGCCGAGGACCCCTCGGCCGCTTCGCTGACCAGCAGGCAGAGCCCGGCGGCGGAGCCCCGGCCGACCCGGCCACGGAGCTGGTGCAGTTGGGAGACGCCGAACCGGTCGGCGTCCAGCACGATCATCACGGTCGCGTTCGGCACGTCCACGCCGACCTCGATCACCGTGGTCGCCACCAGCACATCCAGGTCACCGGCGGCGAACGAGCGCATCACCGCGTCCTTCTCGTCGGCCGGCAGGCGACCGTGCAGCACCCCGATCCGCAGGCCGTGCAGCGGCCCCTCGGCCAGCAGCGGGGCCACCTCGGTCACCGCCAGCGGCGGACGACGACCGTTGTCGTCCACCGGCGGCGGTTCCTCCTCCGACGCCGGACCATCACCGATTCGTGGACAGACCACGTACGCCTGGTGGCCGGCGGTGACCTCCTCGCGCAGCCGACGCCAGGCCCGGTCCAGATAGGCCGGCTTCTCGGCGGCCGGCACCACGTGCGAGGCGATCGGCGATCGACCTCGGGGCAGCTGGGAGAGGGTGGAGACCTCCAGGTCGCCGTAGACGGTCATCGCCACCGTGCGCGGGATCGGGGTGGCCGTCATCACCAGCACGTGCGGCGGCTGGTCGGCCTTGGCCCGCAGAGCGTCGCGCTGCTCCACGCCGAAGCGATGCTGCTCGTCGACCACCACCAGGCCGAGATCGGCGAAGTCGACCCCTTCGTAGAGCAGGGCGTGGGTGCCGAGCACGATGCCGGCGGCGCCGCTGGCCACCTCGCCGAGCGCCCGCCGACGGGCCGCCGCGCCCAGCGAGCCGGTGACCAACTCGACCCGGGTGGCGTGCTCGGCGGAACCAAGCTCGCCGGCCCGCCCGAGCGGCCCGAGCAGGTCGAGCATGCCGCGGTAGTGCTGGGCGGCCAGCACTTCGGTGGGCGCCAGCAGCGCCGCCTGCCCGCCCGCGTCGACCACCTGGAGCATCGCCCGCAACGCCACCACCGTCTTGCCCGAGCCCACCTCACCCTGCAACAACCGGTGCATGGGGTGCGGGGCGGCCAGATCCGCGGCGATCTCCACGCCGACGTCGCGCTGGCCGGCCGTCAGCTCGTACGGAAGTCGGGCGTCGAAGGCATCCAGCAGCCCGCCTGGGCGCGCCGGGCGGGGCTGGGCCGGCCAGTCGGCCGCCCGATGCTTGCGCTGCACCAGAGTCAACTGGACGGCGAAAGCCTCGTCCCACTTGAGCCGGTGCCGCGCCCGGTAGAGGTCCTCCTTGCTGGACGGCCGGTGGATCTCCTTCAGGGCGGTGCCCAGCTCCACGAGCTTGCGACTGGCCCGCACGCTGGCCGGCACCGGATCCTCCGGCGGGGTGAAGGTGTCCAGCACGACCCGCACGCAGCGCGCGATCACCCAGGTCGGCACGGCCGCAGCGGCCGGGTAGACCGGGATCAGCGCGCCGGCGAACTCCTCGATCTCGTCGCTGACCGCCGCCTCGCCCTCGCCACCCTCGCCGAGCAGGACGTACTCCGGGCCGTTGAGCTGACGTTTTCCCCGGAACTCGGTGACCTTCCCGGCGAACAGCCCCCACCGGCCGGGGCGCAGCTCCCGCTCACGCCACGCCTGGTTGCCGAAGAAGGTCAACGTCAACACCCCGCCGGAGCCGTCGCCGACGGTCACCTCCAGCAGGTTGCCCCGCCGCTGACGCATCGGGCGCACCGCGGTGCGCTGCACCTGGGCCAGCACGGTGACCTGCTCGCCGACGTCCAGCGAACGGATGTCGGTGTGCTCGCCGCGCTCGTCGTAGCGACGCGGGAAGTGGTAGACCAGGTCACCCGCGGTGTGCAGATCGAGGTGCGAGGCGAGCGCCTTGGCCGTCTTGTCCCCGACCAGTTTCTTCAGCGGAGTGTCCACCGTGGCTGGTTCGCTCATTCGATCCCTACCAGGAGCGGATAAAACGGCTGACCGCCCGGGTACGCGTGCACCTCGACGAACGGCCAGCGCCTCGCGACGTGCGCGCGGACGGCCTCGGTGAGCCCGGCCGGAGCGTCCGCGCCGGCCAGCAGGGTGACCATCTCGCCACCGCCGCCGAGCATCCGGTCGACCACAGCGGCGCAGGTGTCGGTGAGGTCGATGCCGATCAGGTGCACCTCCCCCTCGACCAGCGCCAGCACGTCGCCCGGACGGCACGGGCCGGCGACGGTCAGCGCCTCCCGGCTGGCATGGCAGACCTCTGCGTAACGGCAGGCACCGGCCGCCTCGGCCATCGCGATCACGTCGTCCTCGAAGCGGCGGTCGCCGTCTCGGACCGCGAGGGCGGCCAGCGCCTGCACGGGCGAGCGGGTCGGCACCACGCTCACCTTGATGCCGTACCGATGGGCCTCGCGGGCCGCCGTGCTCGCCACCGCCTCCGTGTTGGCGTCGTTGGGCAGCACCACCACCCAGGCCGCGCCCGTGCTGCGGATGGCATCCAGCAACTCACCCGTGGACGGGTTGCCCGGCACCACGGTGGCCCCCTCCGCGGCGAACAACTCGGCGATGCCACCGCCGGTGGCCACCACCACCGCCGCCCGGCCGTCCACCACCGGGCTGGGGGGCGGCTCCGGCTGATCGGCGAAGCGGGTCACCGAGATCCGGTACGGGCGGCCGGCGGCGACGCCCGCCTCGACCGCCGCGCCCACATCGTTGACGTGGACGTGGACGTTCCAGGTGCCCTCCGGCTCACGCCCGTCGCCGACGACGACCAGCGAATCCCCCAGGGCGTCCAGTGCCCGCCGCATCCCGGTGACCGCCTCGGCCCGGGCGTCGAGCAGGAACTGCACCTCGTACGCGTACTCGTTGGAACCGGTCTCCCGTGCGACGGTGGCCGCCGGACGGGCGGAGCGCGGGGCTGGCGCGGGCCCGGCGGTGCTCTCCCCGGTGAGCACCTCGACCAGAGCGTCGAGCAGCACGCAGAACCCCCGGCCGCCCGCGTCGACCACGCCCGCGCGGGCCAGCGCCGGCAGCTGCTCCGGGGTCCGGGCGAGCGCCTCGGCCGCCGCCCGGGCCGCGACGCGGGCCACCGCCGGCAGGTCGTCGCTGTCCGCCCGTTCGGCTGCGGCGGCGGCCGCCGCGACCACGGTCAGCAGGGTGCCCTCCACCGGCCGGGCGACCGCCGTGTACGCGGCGGCGGCGCCGGACCGCAGCGCGGCGGCCAACTCCCGGCCGTGCACCGCCGGCACCACGGCGACCTCGTCGGCGAAACCCCGCAGGATCTGCGAGAGGATCACCCCCGAGTTGCCCCGCGCGCCGAGCAGCGCGCCCTGGGCCATCAGCCGAAGCGCGTGCCCGTGCGCGGTGGGCCCACTGTCGGGGAGGGTGTCCAGATCCATCGCGAGGGCCTGCTGGGCCGATGTGAGGGTGAGCACCAGGTTGGTGCCGGTGTCACCGTCGGGCACCGGATAGACGTTGAGCTGGTCGATCTCGCCCTGGTGGCGCTTCAGCGCGACCAAGCCGCTCGCGCACCAGCGGCGCACTGCGGCGGCGTCGAGGGTGTCCAGCACGGCCAGAAGCCTACTGGCGCGCACCGACACCCGTCGGACTCGTCCGGCGTGTCCTCCTCGCCCCCCGGTCCGGCGGTGAGCGCGGCGCGCACGGGTGCCTCCGGTACCCTTGCCGCCGGGCCGGCCCACCGTCGGGCGGACGGGCCCACGACCAGGCGCGAGCCGGAGCACGGGCAACCGCCGGACCGGGCCAGTTGGCCGGGTCGGCGAGTCATCGGGTAACCTGACCAGGTTGCCCGGCCAGCACCTGCCGGCGACCCCATGAACGTATCAATCCCAGGAGTATCCCGTGGCTAGCGTGTGCGACGTCTGTGGCAAGGGACCGGGCTTCGGCCACAACGTGTCCCACTCGCACCGGCGGACCAACCGCCGCTGGAACCCGAACATCCAGACGGTGCGTACCCCGGCCGGTGGCGGCAACACCAAGAAGTTGCAGGTCTGCACCTCGTGCATCAAGGCCGGCAAGGTCACCCGCGCCTGACGCGGTAGCACCCACCTTCTCGTACGGCTCAGCCGGCGGACCCTGAGGTCCGCCGGCTCTGTCGTGTCCGCGCGGCACGCCGTGCCCGGCTGAAGGCGGCCGAAACCGCAGGTCAGAGGGTGCGGCCGAAGGAGACGCAGCCCTCCTCGTCCTTGTAGAAGCCGAAATTCGGAATCCGCTCGTAGCCGGCGGAGCTGTACATCGCGATCGCCTCGGGCTGCTTGTCGCCGCACTCCAGGACCACCCGCTTGCGGCCATGTTCGCGGGCCGAGCGCTCGACGGCCGCCAGCACCGTGCGGGCCACACCCCGCCCACGCGCCGCCGGAGCCGTGAACATCCGCTTCAGCTCCGCGGTGTCCGCGCCGTGGCTGCGCCAGCCACCGCAGCCGACCGCCTCGCCGGCCAGATAGGCGACGAGGAACTCGCCATCGGGCGGCTCGAACTCGGTCGCGTCCACCGGGGTGTCGTCGCCGGAGCCGCCGTAGCGGACACCGAGGTCGGCCAGTGCGGCGCGGATCAACTGCTGCGCCACCGGTGCGTCGAACCGCACCACTCGGATCTCGATCTCACTCACAGTATCCAGGGTACGGCGGGCGCCGGGCCTCACCGGAAATGGTCCCAGCCGGCCGGGCCGTCGTAGGGGGCGCCGTTGACCGTCACCCCGGCACCGTCCGTGACCAGGCCGATCGGCCGCCATTCCGGCGGCAACGCCACCGCCGGGGGGAAGGTCGCGGCCAGCGCGTGGTCGTCGCCACCGGCGAGGATCCAGGTGTACGGGTCGACGCCGAGTGCCTGCGCGGCGTCGGCCATCTGCCGAGGCACCTCGAACGCGTTCCGGCGTACGTCGATCGCCACCCCGCTTGCCGTCGACACGTGCCCCAGATCGGCGAGCAGCCCGTCCGATATGTCGATCATCGAGGTGGCGCCGAGCCGGGCGGCCTGCGGACCGGCCTGGTACGGCACCTGCGGCCGCCGGTACGCCTCGACCAGCAGCCGAGGGGTGCGGAAGCCCCTGGTGAGCACCGTCAGCCCGGCTCCCGCGTGCCCGGTGCGCCCGGCGAGCGCGAGCACGTCCCCGGGACGGGCACCCGAACGCAGCACGGGCGGGCGGCCCTCCAGGTCGCCCAGCGCGGTGACCGCGACGGTCAGGGTGGGGCTGGCCGACATGTCCCCGCCGACGACACTCGCGCCGACCGTCGCCGCCTCGGCGGCCAGCCCGTCGGCCAACTCCTCCGCCCAGCTGGTATCCAGGTCGGCGGGCATGCAGAGGGCGACCAGCAGGGCGGTCGGCGTGGCACCCATCGCCGCGATGTCCGCCAGGTTGGCCGCCGCCGCCCGGTGCCCGACGTCGCGGGCCGAGGACCAGTCCCGCCGAAAGTGCCGCCCGTCGACCAGCACGTCGGTGGAGGCCGCCACCCGGCCGTCCGGCGCGGCCACCACCGCGGCGTCGTCTCCCGGGCCGAGCAGGGTCGTCGGTCCGTACGACAGTCGGGCGGTGATCTTCCCGATCAGCCCGAACTCCCCGATCCCGGACACACTGGCGCCGGCGCCGGCATTCCGCCCGTGTTGCCCGGCTCTGCCGTGCTCGCTCACCGCTGCTCCTTGACGACCGATAGAGATCAGACCTGGTCCGTAAGGTACTTTCACCCTTCGGGCCGCTCGCGGGCGGCGACGGACGGAGGTCGAGTCGTGGTACAGGCGTACATCCTCATCCAGACCGAGGTGGGCCGCGCGCGTGACGTGGCGGGTCTCATCGCGGACATCGCCGGCGTGGTACGTGTCGACGCCGTTACCGGGCCGTACGACGTGGTGGTCCTCACCGAGGCGAACACCGTCGACGAGCTCGGCAAACTCATCGTCAGCAAGGTGCAGATGGTGCCCGGCATCACCCGCACCCTCACGTGTTCGGTGGTGCGGCTGTAAGTGGACGAGATGACGACCTCCTCCGCGGCTCTGGACGACGACGGGGCGGGCGACCCGGCCGACGGGACGCGCGAGCCGGCTGACGGTATCCGCGAGCCGGCCGACCCGGTCGCCGACGCGCCGGCCGGCCGGGACCGGACCATTCGCGGCGCCGCCCTGCTGGCCACGTTGATCGCGCTACCGATCACGCTGCTGGTGGCCGTGCTGGCCTTCACCAAGCTCACCCCGGACGCGCCGGCCGCCGCGCCGACTCCTTCCGCGACCACCGCCCGGGTGCAGTCCACCGCCCCGGTGGAGATGGCCGCCCCTGCGCTGGCCGCCCGCCCGGCCACGGTCTGCCGAGCCCTGCTCTCGCAGCTGCCGGCGAGCATCCGCGACCTGGCCCAGCGGCCGGTCACCACCGGCCCGGAGCAGAACGCCGCGTTTGGCGACCCCGCGCTCACCGTGGCCTGCGGCGGCACCGAGCAGGCGTTCCCCACCACCGACGAGGTCTGGACGGTCAACCGGGTCTGCTGGCATCTGACCGAGGAGGCCGACACGGCCGTGCTCACCACGGTCGACCGGGAGACGCTGATCACGGTGCGCGTCCCGCGCTCGTACGAGCAGCCGTTGCAGTGGGTGCCGACGATCTCCAGCACGATCGTGGCGACCGTGCCCTCCGGCGGCGACATCCCGTCCGGCTGCCAGCGCTGAGTCGGCCCCGCGCCAGCTGACGTACGCGGGCGGGACCGGGTGGCTCAGTGCAGGCCGACGCCGCGCCGCTGGGCGGTACGGATCAGCCGGTTGACCAGCTTCGGATACTCCAGGCCGGAGGCCGCCCACATCCGGGGGAACATCGACGTCGGGGTGAACCCGGGCATCGTGTTGATCTCGTTGAGGTAGACGTCCAGCTCGGGGGTGACGAAGAAGTCGGCCCGGGCCAGGCCGGCGCAGTCGAGCGCCGTGAACGCGCGGACCGCGTACTCCTGCACCTGGCGGGTCACCTTCTCCGGAAGGTTGGCCGGGATGTCGTACTCGCAGGAGTCGTCGAGGTACTTCGCCTCGAAGTCGTAGAAGTCATGGTCGGCGACGACCCGCACCTCGGCCAGCACGGACGCCTCGGGCGCGCCACCGGCCTCGCCCTCCAGCACGCCGCACTCGATCTCGCGGCCGACGATCGCGGCCTCGATGATGACCTTCGGGTCGAACTGCCGGGCGGCGGCGACCGCCGCGTCCAGCTGCGCCCAGTCGGTGACCCGGGTGATGCCGAACGACGACCCGGCCCGGGACGGCTTGACGAAGACCGGCAGGCCGAGCCGCTCCTTGTCCTGCTCGCTGAGCGTCATCCCGTTGCGCAGCACCGCGTACGAACCGACCGGGATGCCCTCGACGGCACAGAGCTTCTTGGTGAACTCCTTGTCCATGGCGGCGGCGGAGGCGAACACGTTCGCCCCGACGTAGGGGATGCCGGCCATCTCCAGCATTCCCTGGATGGTGCCGTCCTCACCGTACGTGCCGTGCAGCACCGGGAAGACCACGTCCACGTCGGCCAGCACCCGGGGGCCCTCGGTCGGGTCGAGCACCATCAGCCCGTTGCCGGTGGGGTCGGCGCGCAGGACGATGTCGTCGCCGGAGTCGGCGGTGATCTCCGGCAACTGCCGGGCGTTGATCGCGAGCTGGGCAGGATCTCCGCTGGTCAGCACCCACTGGCCGGCCCGGGTGATGCCGACGGGCACCACCTCGAACTCGTCGGGGTCGAGCGCTCCGAACACGCTGCCGGCGCTGACGCAGGAGATGCCGTGCTCCGGGCTGCGTCCGCCGAAGACGATCGCCACGCGGGTCTTGCCTGGGGTGGTCACTCCGGGTCACCTCTTCGTACGCGACTGCGGCTGGTCGTGCTCGCCGGTGGCGCTCACCCGGTTGACCTTACTGTGCGTGGCGATAGGGCGAGGCGATACCCGGCGAGCCACGGCACGACACGGCAATCGGTCAACCAGGGATATACGGTGTGTGATCGGACTGTTGCGCGCGCCGCAGACCGGTGACCTGGGCCTGCTCAGCTCCGGGCGTGCCGGCGGCCGACCGCGATCACCTTCACCCGCTGTCGGCCGGCCCGCACCATGCCCAGTGCCATGAACGCTCCGGCGATCCGGTCGGCGGCCTCTCGACTGCTGGCGCCGACCACCTGCCTGCGCCGCTCCGGCACGGTCCGCTCGTTGCGGTCGATGCCCTCGACGGGTCGCACGTCGGTGAGCACCACGAGGAAGCGGGTCATCGAAGGCCGTCCGGGTGCACGGCGGGGGGCTCCGGACCGGTTCGCACGTCGTCTCCTTCCGGCGGGCCGAGATGGCGGCGGCACGCGACGATCGGGTACGGGGGAGAAACCCGATCGCCGCGTGCCCCATCCCCTCCGGTCGCTCACCGCCACCGTCGCCACGACAACCGGCAGTGAGGACGCGATGACAGATTGACACGTGGACAGCCGTGAATGCAACTCTCATCGACGTTCTCTCATGCAGACGTTCCCACAGATGTGTGCGATCATCGATGTATGGCCCCGAAGACAGCCCGTGCCCGCCGGCTCGGAATCGCCCTGCGCCACCACCGGGAAGCCGCCGGGCTGACGCTGGAAACCGCGGCAGACGAGATCAACAGCACCCGCAGCACCCTCTCCCGGTACGAGAACGCCCAGACCCTGATCACCCCGGCCACCGTGCGCGCACTGCTCACGTCGTACGGGGTGGGTGCCGAGGAGGTGACCGCAGCGGTGCAACTCGCCAAGGACGCCCGCAAGCCGGGCTGGTGGGTCTCGTACTCCTACCTGCTGGACCCGCGCACCATCGACTTCATCGCGCTGGAGGCTGAGGCGACAGCCATCGCCAACTTCGAGCCCTCGGTGGTGCCCGGCCTGCTGCAGACCGCCGACTACATCCGTGGCGTGATGCGCGGCGGGCCGCACACCCTCAGCGACGACCTGGTGGAGCAGCGGGTCAAGGTCCGGCTCGACCGGCAACAGCGGCTCACCGGCGACAACCCACCCATCCTCGACGCGATCATCGACGAGGGCGCGCTGCTGCGCCCGGTCGGCGACCAGTCGGCGATGGACGGGCAACTGCGCCACCTGGTGAAGATGGCCGAGTTGCCGAACATCAGCGTCCAGGTGATCCCGCTCTCCGCCGGCTACCACCGGGGCACACGGGGTTCGCTGCACATCCTCGAGTTCGCCGACCCGGAGGATCCGATCATCGCCTCGGTGGAGACCGTCGCAGGTCAGATGATCCTCGACCGGGCCGGCGAGACGCGTACCTGCACCAAAATCATGGAGCATCTGCGCAGCGTGGCGCTCAGCCCGGCCGACAGCCGCAAGCAGCTCCTGTCACTCCTGAAGGGACGGTAGGACCGATGACACCGACGATCACAGCGACCTTGGCCGCGGCGGCCTGGCGCAAGAGCAGCCGCAGCGGCGACCAGGGCGCCTGCGTGGAGGTGGCCGCGATCCCGCGGCTGGTGGCCGTCCGCGACTCCAAGGACCCGGCAGGCCCGGCCCTGCTGTTCCCACCGGCCGCCTGGAACGCCTTCGCCCAGGCACCACCCCGCCCCGGAACAGGCCTCGTACCGCTGACCTGACCGGACACACCGCCCCACTGACCCGCCCGCCGCGCCACCGACCAGGACGCGCGGCGGGCCGGGGCCGGGCGGGGCAGAACCAGGCTCAGGCGACCAGTGGGCCGGGCTCCGGGACGGCGCGTAGCGCCTCCAGCGCGGCGATCGCCACACCCCGGGCACCGGCCATGTCCCGATCCGGCACCAGCGCGAAGGTCGCCACCGCCGCCTGCTCCTCGCGGAGCACGGTGTGCTCGCGGACCGTCGCCAGGAACCAGTCACGGAACTCCGGTGCGGCCTCCACCACCCCACCGCCGACGAAGTAGGCGTGCGGGTCGGTGAAGTTCGCCGCCACGGTGAACAGCCGCCCCAACGCCATCGCCTGCTGGGCGAAGAGGTCCCGCGCGAGGGCGTCGCCCCGCTCGCCGTACCCGCGAACCAGCTTGGCCGCTCGGGCCACCGGCTCGGCGGCGAGCGGGTGGTCGGGGTGCCGGGTCAGCCAGTACGGCAGCAGGTTGCGCTCGATGCCGGTCAGCGAGGCGACGCTCTCGACGTCCCCGGTGAAGCCGCAGGCGCAGGTGGGCTCCGGCTGACCCGGGCCGAGCAGCCCGCTCAGCGGGATGTGCACGTGACCAAGCTCCCCGGCCATTCCGGCGGCACCGGCGATCACCCGACCGCTCTCGACCACACCGCCGCCGAGGCCGGTGCCGACGATCGCGGAGACCGACGATCGGTTCATCGCGTCGGCGCCGAAGTAGACGTGGTGGGCGTAGAGCGCGGCCGCGTTGCCGTCGTTGTGGTAGACCACCGGCAGGCCGAGCCGCCGCTCCAGTGCGCCCCGCACGTCGAAGCCCCGCCAGGCCGGCTGGGAGAAGTTGGTCGAGCCCCGCGACGAGATGACGCCGTCGGCGCTGGCCGGGCCGGGCGTGTCCAGCCCGACCGCCCGGACCAGCTCGCGCGGCACGCCGGTCTGCGCCAGGGCACCGTCCAGCGCCTGGGCCAGTGCCTCGATCGCCGCCTCCGGCCCGGACCGCACCTCGCTGGGGATCTCCAACAGCCCGTCCACCAGGAACCGGCCGTCCACCGTCAGCACGGTGGCGTTGTTGCTGGTGCCGCCGTTGTCCAGCCCGACGACCACCGGCACCCCTGCGCTGCCCACCAAGAACCGCCTCCCGCCGTCGTGGATGTGAGCCGAGGCTAGTGCCAAGCCCGCTCCCCCGCCATGCCCGGCCACCCGGACAGCGTCAACCGGGGTGGTACGCGGTCACCGCGGTGGCGTCCAGGTCCTCGTCGTGCCGCACGGTCGGCACCAGCCCGGCCGCGCTGAACGCGGCACAGAGCGCGTCCACCTGAGTGACGCCGGCCTCGACGACCAGGTGTCCACCGGGGGCCAGCCAGCGGGCCGCGTCGACACCCACCCGGCGCAGCACGGTGAGCCCGTCCGGCCCGCCGTCGAGCGCCACCGGTGCCTCGTGCAGCCGCGCCTCGGCGGGCATCAGCGCCACCGCGTCGGTCGGCACGTACGGGGCGTTCGCGACCACCAGGTCCAGCCGACCCCGCCACTGCCGGGGCAGCGGCGCGAAGAGGTCGCCCTCGTACACCTCGGCGTCCAGCCCGGCGAGGTTGCGGCGCGCACACGCCACGGCCGCCGGGTCGATGTCGGCGGCGGCCAGCCAGCGCGGCGCGAGCCGGTGTGCCAGCGCGACCGTGGTGGCCCCGGAACCGCAGCAGAGGTCGACCACGGCCGGCGCCGGGCCGGTCACCACGACCGCGGCCTCGACCAGCAGGGCGGTCCGGGCACGCGGGACGAAGACACCCGCGTCGACGGCGATCCGCAGGCCGCAGAACTCCGCCCAGCCGAGCAGGTGCTCCAGCGGTTCGCCGGCCACCCGACGGTCGGCCAGGTCGGCCAACGCCGCCGGGGTGTCCGCTGCGGCCAGCAGCAGGTCGGCCTCGTCCTCGGCGTACACGCAGCCGGCGATGCGCAGCCGGTGCACGAGGGCAGGACGGTCGGTGGGGAACGGTGGTGCCATGGGGATCCTCCGGGAACGCTCGCCGGCGCTCCCGCGGCCGCTATCGCGGCAGGGACACGGGAGGAAGCGCCGGTCCTGTCTGTTGGCGGATCGGACTCACCTCCTCCGGTCGGGCCGCCGGTGCGGCCGCCGACACCCTAACTCAGACCGGCCCGGCGGCGTCCAACGCGACGGCGATGTCGGCCACCAGGTCGTCCGTGTCCTCCGCTCCGCAGGAGAGCCGGACGAAGCCCGGGGCCGTGTCGTCGCCCCACTGCGCCCGCCTGTCGGCGGTCGTGTGGAGGCCACCGAAGGAGGTGGCCGCCGCCACCAGCCGGGCGGCGTCGATGAAGCGAGCCACCCGGTCGGCATCGCCGAGGTCGAACGAGAGCACGCCGGGCATCCGGCGCATCTGCGCCGACGCGACCGGGTACGCGGGGTCGTCCGGCCGCCCCGGCCAGCGCAGACCGGTCACGTCCCGTCGACCGGCGAGCAGCTCGACGACGGCGGCGGCGTTCGCGCTCTGCCGGGCCAGCCGCAGGTCGAGGGTGGCCAGCGACCGGTGCGCCAGCCAGGCGTCGAACGCGCCCGGGACCGCCCCGGTGGTGGTACGCCAGGTCGTCACCGCCGCGATCAGCTCGGTGGACCGGCTGGCCAGGTAGCCCAGCAGCAGGTCGGAGTGGCCGGTGAGCGCCTTCGTGCCGGAGGCGACCACCAGGTCGGCGCCGAGGTCCAGCGGGCGCTGACCGAGCGGAGTGGCCGTGGTGTTGTCGACCGCGAGCAGCGCACCGGCGGCGTGCGCCCTCTCGGCGAGGGCCGCCACGTCGACCACGTCCAGGCCCGGGTTGGCCGGCGTCTCCACCAGCACCAGCCGGACGCCCTCAAGCGACGGGTACGGTCCGACGGTCGGCACGAAGAGCACCTGAACGCCGAGCGCCTCCAGCACGTCGGTGGCGAACGCCCGGACCGGGAAGTATCCGTCGCTGGGCAGCACCACGGTGTCCCCGGGGCGCAGCAGGGTCAGCAGCATCCCGGTGATGGCGGCCTGGCCGGTCGCGAAAACGCGGCAGTCACCGCCCTCCAGCTCACCCACGGCCGCCTCCAGCAGCCGCCGGGTCGGGTTGTCGGGGCGGCCGTAGCCGTTCGGCGATCCGGCCGGGCCCTCCCACGGGTCGAGGTGGTACGGCGCGGCGAAGACCGGCCCCGGCAGGAACGGGTCCCCCGGTGCCGGCTCGGGCAGCCCGGCGCGTACGCAGCGGGTGCCGTCTCCCAGATCGCTCATCGAATCCTCACTCGTACGACTCAGGCTTGGCTGTCCGGCTCATTAGAGCTTCCACGGCGAGGCGCGGGTCCATCCCCTCGTGGCAGATCCGCTCGACGTGCTCGGTAATCGGCATTTCGACCCCGTGTGCCCGGGCCAGATCACGGATCGCCAGGCAGCTCTTCACGCCCTCGGCGGTCTGCCGGGTGGCGGCCTGGGCCTGCTCCAGCGTCTCGCCGCGGCCCAGGTGCTCCCCGAAGGTGCGGTTGCGGGCCAGCGGAGAGGAGCAGGAGGCGACCAGGTCACCCATCCCCGCCAGGCCGGCGAAGGTGATCGGGTCCGCGCCGAGCGCCACGCCCAGTCGGGCCGTCTCGGCCAGCCCACGGGTCATCAACATGGCCCGGGTGTTGTCGCCGAAACCCATCGCGGTCGCGATGCCGTACGACAGGGCGATCACGTTCTTGACCGCCCCGCCCAGCTCACAGCCGATCACGTCGTCGTTGGTGTACGGGCGTAGGTACGGCGTCCGGATCGACGCCTGCACGAGCGCGGTGCGGTGGCTGTTCGTCCCGGCGACCACGGTCGCGGCGGGCTGCTCGGCGGCGATCTCCGGAGCCAGGTTGGGGCCGGACACGACGACCACCCGGTCCGCGGCGACACCGGCGGTCTCCACGATGACCTCGCTCATCCGCTTGGTGGTGCCGAGCTCGATGCCCTTCATCAGCGACACCAGGGTGGAGTCCGGGTGCAGGTGCCCGGCCCATTCGGCGAGGTTGCCGCGCAGGGTCTGCGACGGCACGGCCAGCACCACCATCTCGGCACCGGTGATCGCCTCGGCGGCGTCGGCGGTGGCGGTGACCCGGGCCGGCAGCAGCAGGTCGGGCAGGTACTCCGGGTTGCGGCGCTCGGTCCGGATGCTCTCGGCGACCGGCGCCCGACGGGCCCACACCGTCACGTCCCGCCCCGCGTCGGCGAGGATCTTGGCGAACGCCGTGCCCCAGGAGCCGGCACCGAGCACCGCGACGTGGCCGTTCACGCCACGTCGCCCTGCTGCTCGTGCCCGACGGAGGACCGGGCGGGTCGCTCCCACAGCGGCGGCGGGGTGCCGCCACGGATCTCGGCGAGCATGTCCCGCAGCCGCAACATGATGGTGTCCGTCATCTCCTCGAGGGTGTCCCGCGTCGGCTGGCCGTCCGCCCACCGACTCAGGTCGATCGGTTCCCCGGCGACAACGGTCACCGGGATCCGGGGGCGCAGGTTGATGCGGGTGGTCCGTGGGTCGAAGATCCGTTCCGGCCCCCACATCACCACCGGTACGACGGGGGCCCCGGTGGCGAGGGCCAGCCGGGCGGCACCGGTCTTGGCCTTCATCGGCCACAGATCCGGCTGTCGGGTGGTGGTGCCCTCCGGGTAGATCACCACGGCGCCGCCCTCGTCGAGCGCGGCGACCAGAGCGTCCAGGGAGCGGACGGCGTCGACGCTGCCTCGCTCGACCGGGATCTGCCGGCACTGGCGCAGGATCCAGCCGACCACCGGCACCTGGAAGACGCTGACCTTGCCCAGGTACTGCGGCCAACGCCCGGAGTCGTAGATGAAGTGCGCGGAGACCAGCGGGTCAGCGTGCGAGATGTGGTTCGCCACGAGGATCACGCCGCCGTCGTGGCCGAGGTGCTCCTGGCCGCGCCAGGTACGCCGGGTCCAGACGATCATCACCGGCTTGACCAGCACCACGGCGAACCGTCGCCAGAACCCCAGCCTCCGCCATGCCACTGTGCCTCCTCGTCGCGCCCCAAGCCCGCCGCGAACACCGTCCACGACACCCGCAGCGGAAATCATGCCTGCTCGCCCCCGGTACGGCCAGAGAGGGTCCCAGTGGCCGGCTGGCAGGATTGCGGGCGTGAGTCAGCCGAGGTGGGCCGTGGTGGTGCCGGTGAAGCGTCTGGCCGCCGCCAAGAGCCGGCTGCGGGGCGCGCTGCCCGGCGTACCGCACGAGGAGCTGGCGCTGGCCCTGGCGGTCGACACGCTCCGCGCGGTGCTGGCCTGCCCGGCGGTCGCCGAGGCCCTGGTGGTCACCGACGACGCCCGGGTGGCGGCGGCGGCGCGGGCCGCCGGCGCGCGGGTGCTCCGCGACGAGCCGGACGCCGGCCTGAACGCCGCGTTTCGGCACGGCGCGGCGGGCACCATCGCCGGGTGGGTGGCCGGGCTCACCGCCGACCTGCCGGCGCTGCGCCCGGCCGAACTGACCGGCGCACTGCTCGCGGCGCAGAACGGCCGGCCGGGGGTACGCCGGTTCGTGCCGGACGCACCCGGCGGCGGCACGGTGCTGCTCACCGCCCCGCCGGGCGTACCCCTGGATCCCCGCTTCGGGATGGGCTCGGCGGTCGCGCATACGGCGAGCGGAGCGCTGCCGCTGACCGGCGACTGGCCCAGCCTGCGCCGGGACGTGGACACCGCCGCGGACCTGGCCGCCGCCGCCCGGCTCGGGCTGGGGCCGCGCACCGCCGCCCTCGTCGCCGCCGGCCGCCCGGCCCGCTCCACGGGCTGACCCCCCGGGTGTACGGTGCCAGCATGCAGGGCACGGTGGCCAGCTACGACGCGGCGACGCGCAGCGGTGTCCTGCTGCTCGACGACGGCACCGAGATGTGCTTCCCCGCCCGGGCCTTCGACGCCTCCGGGCTGCGGCTGCTCCGGCTCGGCCAGCGGGTTCACATCGACACCGATCCCGACGGCGAGGTCGTCCGGGTGACATTGCCGACGATGATCTGAGCCGGCGAGGCCAAGTTCATTTTGCGTTAACCGCAATCGGGTGATTATGAGCGGGTGAGCACCCCTCGCGAGCACCCGGACCGCCCGCCCGCCACCGACCTCCGCAACGGCTCCCGCGCCCGCGGCACCGACGGCCGCTTCCGCCCCTCCCGGGCCGAGCGTGCCGGCGCCGCCCGCGCCGACACCCTGGCCGACGACCCGGGTGCCGCCTCCTCCGGTCTGGACGAGGTCCTCGACCCCGCGCCGCCCATCGAGGCGGACGGCCCGGCCGCCGGTGGCGTCCACCAGGTGCTGACGAGCGGCCTGCCGACCGGCGGCGAGGACGAGGACGACGAACCGGCGGCGGCCCCACCGCTGCCGGAGGACCGGTTCCTCAACCGGGAGCTCTCCTGGCTCGACTTCAACGCCCGGGTGCTCACCCTGGCCGAGGATCAGCGCACCCCACTGCTGGAACGGGCCAAGTTCCTGGCGATCTTCGCGAGCAACCTCGACGAGTTCTACATGGTGCGGATCGCCGGGCTGAAACGGCGGCTCTCCGCCGGCCTGCCGGTGCGGGGCGGGGACCGGCTGCCCCTGCGTACCCAGTTGGAGCTGATCGCCGAGCGGACCGCCACGCTGGTCGCCCGGCACGCCGCCTGCTTCGTCGACGACGTGCTGCCCAAACTTGCCGACGAGGGCATCCGGATACTGCGCTGGGCCGAGCTGGGCGACCACGAGCGGGAGCGGCTGCGCACCTACTTCCGGGAGCACATCTTCCCGGTGCTGACCCCGCTCGCGGTGGACCCGGCGCACCCGTTCCCGTACATCTCGGGGCGGTCGCTGAACCTCGCGGTGGCGGTCCGTGACCCCGATGGCGGCTCTGAGCTGTTCGCCCGGGTGAAGGTGCCCAACAACGTCCCCCGCTTCGTCCGGGTGGACCGGGACCAGCCGGGCGTACGGATGCTGCCGGTGGAGGACCTGATCTCGGTCCACCTCGGGCAACTGTTCAGCGGCATGCAGGTGGTCGAGTGCCACCTGTTCCGGGTCACCCGCAACGCCGAGGTGGAGGTCGACGAGGACCGCGACGAGGACCTGCTCCAGGCCCTGGAGCGGGAGCTGGCCCGGCGCCGGTTCGGCCCGCCGGTCCGGCTGGAGGTGGCCGCGTCCATCTCCGACCACATGCTGGAGCTGCTCGTCCGCGAGCTGGACATGGACGACCAGGACGTGCTGCGGGTGCCCGGGCTGCTGGACCTGTCCGCGCTGTGGCAGGTCTACGGCGAAGCCGACCGGCCGGACCTCAAGGACCCGCCGTTCGTGCCGGCCACCCATCCGCGGCTCGCCGAGGGTGAGGTGCCGCGCAGCGTCTTCTCCACCCTGCGCGACGGGGACATCCTGGTGCACCACCCGTACCACTCGTTCGCCACCAGCGTGCAGCGCTTCATCGAGCAGGCCGCCGCCGATGAGAACGTGCTGGCCATCAAGCAGACCCTCTACCGCACCAGCGGTGACTCGCCGATCGTCGACGCGCTGGTCGACGCCGCCGCCGCCGGCAAGCAGGTGGTGGTGCTGGTGGAGGTGAAGGCCCGTTTCGACGAGGTGGCCAACATCGGCTGGGCCCGCACGCTGGAACGCGCCGGCTGCCACGTGGTGTACGGGCTGGTGGGTCTGAAGACGCACTGCAAGACCGCGCTGGTGGTCCGCCAGGAGGGCAACCAGATCCGCCGGTACTGCCACATCGGCACCGGCAACTACCACCCGAAGACGGCCCGGCTGTACGAGGACTTCGGCATGCTCACCGCCGACCCGGAGATCGGCGCCGACCTCACCGACCTGTTCAACGTGCTCACCGGGTACAGCCGGCAGACCGCGTACCGGCGGTTGCTGGTCGCCCCGCAGGGCATCCGCAGCGGCCTGATCGAGCGGATCGAGCGGGAGATCTCCCACGTCCGGCTGGGCATGCCCGGCCTGGTCCAGTTCAAGGTCAACTCGCTGGTCGACGAGGGGGTGACCGACGCGCTGTACCGGGCCTCCCAGGCCGGCGTACACGTCGACCTGCTCATCCGGGGCATGTGCACGCTGCGGCCGGGGGTGCCGGGGTTGTCGGAGAACATCCGGGTCCGTTCGATCCTCGGCCGTTTCCTGGAGCACTCCCGGGTCTTCCGGTTCGGCAACAACGGCGAGGCCGAGTTCTGGATGGGCTCGGCCGACCTGATGCACCGCAACCTCGACCGCCGGGTGGAGGCGCTGGTGCAGGTGAGCGACCCGATCGCCCGCGCCGAACTGGACCATGTGCTGACCGCCGCGATGAGCCCCGACGTGGACGCGTTCGAGCTGGCCGGTGACGGCAGCTGGACCCGGCGTACCGACGGTGACGACGCGCCCCGGGCGCATCTGCAGGAACTGCTGCTGCGCCGCGTCGGTGGCACGGCCAGCTGACCGATCAGCGCATAGGCTGAACTGATGGTCGAGGAGGAGCAGAAGTACGAGGTGGACGACGCCTACGTGCTGCCGGACCTGGCCGCCACGGCCCCGGCCGGGGGTCGGATCCGGGCGCTGCCACCGGTGACACTGGTCGCCCGCTACCTCGACACGGTCGACCTGCGGCTGGCTCGCGCAGGCGCCTCACTGCGCCACCGCCGGGGCGACGAGCTGCCCTGGACGGTGAAGCTGCCGACCGGGACGCCGGGGGTTCGGCACGAGATCTCCCGCCCCGGGCCCAAGGGACAACCGCCGGTCGAGCTGGTGGAGCTGGTCACCGTCCTGCACCGGGGGGCGCCCCTGGCCCCGGTGACGGTGGTCCGGACGGTCCGCCACGCGTACGAGGTGTGTGACAGGGCCGGCACGGTGCTCGCCGAGGTGGTGGACGACCGGGTGACCGTGCTCGACGACGCCGGCGTCACCACTGGTGCGTTCCGCGAGCTGGAGGTGGAGCTCAAGGCCGGCGACCGGAAGCTGCTCGACCGGATCGGCACGGTGCTGCGCGAGGCTGGCGCCCAGGGCGGCTCGTTCACCCCCAAGCACGTACGGGCGCTGGGCGCGACGGCGCAGGCCGAACCGGATCTGGTCGCGCCGGTCGGGCTGACCGCCGAACCGAGCGCTGGCGACGTGGTGACCGAGGCGGTCCGCAAGGAGATCCGCCGGCTGCTCGCGCACGACCCGCTGGTCCGGCTGCGCGCCCCGGCCGCCGGTGGCGACACCGCCGTGCACCAGATGCGGGTGGCCTGCCGACGCCTCCGCAGCGATCTGCGCACCTTCAAACCGCTGGTCCGCAGGACCTGGTCCCGTCCGCTGCGCACCGAGCTGCGCTGGCTGGCCGGTGTCCTCGGTGCCGCCCGCGACGCCGAGGTGCTGCGCGAGCGGCTACGCCGCACGGCGAGCGCCGACCCGCTCAGCCCTCTCGATCAGGCCGCGGTGGACCGGCTGGACGAGGTGCTCACCCAACGGCAGCGGCAGGCGCTCGCCGCGATCGACGAGGTGCTGCGCTCGGCGCGCTACCTGGCCCTGGTGGACACCCTGGTGCTGGCCTCCCGCGCGCCCCGGCTCACCCGCGGGGCCGCGGCCCCGGCTGCGGAGGCGCTGCCCGCGCTGGTGGCCCGACCGTGGGCGCGGCTGACCGGGCCGGAGGGCGTCGAGGGGCTCGGCGCGCAGACGCCGGATGAACGCTGGCACGCCGTCCGCAAGGAGGCCAAGCAGACCCGGTACGCGGTCAACGCGGTGGCGCCAACGGTCAGCATGGGCGCTCGCCGGCTGTCCCGCGCCCTTGCCGGCGTGCAGGACGTGCTCGGCGAGCACCAGGATGCGGCAGTGGCAGCGGACACCTGGCTGGAGATCGCCGCCGAGCGGCCGGACGACCACGCGCTGGCGGTCACCGCCGGGCGGCTGGCCGAGCGGGAACGCGAGTCGGTACGCCGAATGCGGGGGCTCTTCCCAGCCGCCTGGCATCGGGCCACCCGACGGCGGCGGACCAGTTGGCTGCCGTGATCGGCATCCGGGCGGCGGGCGGGGTGGCCTGGCGGCCGTCCGCTGACGGCGTACACGTCTGCGTGGTGCACCGCCCCCGCTACGGCGACTGGACGCTGCCGAAGGGCAAGCTGGAGCCGGGCGAGCAGCCGCTGGCCGCGGCGGTCCGCGAGGTGGCCGAGGAGGCCGACGTGCGGGGCGTGCCGCAGGTCCGGCTGCCGTCGGTGCGGTACCGCAGCGAGGGGCAGGCCAAGCTGGTCGACTACTGGTCGATGCTCGCCGTGGCCAGCGGCGGTTTCCAACCGGGCACCGAGGTGGACGACATCCGCTGGCTCGCGGTGGACGACGCGATCCGGTTGGTCAGCTACCCACACGACGCCGAGGTGCTGTCGGCGTTCGCCGCGCTGCCGCCGGTGACCGCGACGGTCGCGCTGGTTCGGCACGCGCACGCGGGTAAGCGGGCCACCTGGTCCGGCCCGGACGTCGGGCGGCCCCTGGATGCCGAGGGGTGGGCCCAGGCGACGGCGCTGGGCGGCCTGATCGCCCTGATCCGACCGGCCCGGTTGGTGTCGGCGTCACCGCGACGCTGCGTGCAGACCCTGGACCCGGCCGCCGCGCTGCTCGACCTGCCGATCGAGATCTGCGGCGACCTGGACGAGCCACAGCCCGGCCAGCAGAGCGACGAACAGATCCTTGCCACCGCCGCCCGGCTGCTGGAGCTGGCCAGCGCCGGTGGGCAGGTGGCGGTGTGCAGTCAGGGCAAGGTGCTGCCGGGCGCGTTGGAGCAGCTGACCGGCCGCACCGACGAGGACTTCACTACCCCCAAGGGCGGCGGTTGGTTGCTCGCCTTCACCGCCGACCGGCTGCTGTCCGCCGACCGCCTGTAGCGCCCGTCAGCGGGGCGGAAGGGTCAGGGTCACCGCGACCGGAAGATGGTCGCTGGCCGTGCTGCCCGGCGCCACCGGGTCGCTGGGGGTCAGGCCGGGCGAGACGAAGATGTGGTCGATCTGCTGACGTGGGTCGTCAGCCGGGCTGGTCGCCAGCGGCCGGGCCGCCGCCAACGCGTCGACCAGGCCCGCGTTGGTGAACTGCCCGAACGCCTCGTCGCCCGGCTCCGTGTTCAGGTCGCCGGCCACCACCAGGGGCCGGCCGGCCGCGTACCCGGTGGCGAAGTCGGCGACCGCGCGGGCCTGGACCACCGGGCCCTGGCCGGGCGGAGGTTGCAGGTGGGTGCTGACCACGGCGGTACGGACGCCGGCGCCGAGGTCCAGCGTGACGGCGAGCGCCTGCGCGCCGGTGGGCGCCCCGACGGCCGGCAGCGGAAGGGTCCGCGGATCGCTCACCGGCCAACGGCTGAGCACCGCGTCACCCCAGACGGGGTCGGCCGCCGGCCCGAAGACGTACGGCATGCCGAGCCGGTCGGCCAGCAGATCCAGGGTGTCGTGCCCGCCGTTGAGCAGCCAGGCCCGGTCCACCTCGCTGAGCAGCACCACGTCGGGCCGTTGCCGCTCGACGGTCTCGGTGAGCCCGGTCAGGTCGAACCGGCCGTCCAGCCCGAAACCCATCCGGATGTTGTACGCCACCACGGTCAGCCGCTCCGGCGGGCCGTCCCGGTTGCTGGCCACCGGCACCTCGTCGGCGAGCACCGGTGCCAGCAGGGCCAGCGCGGTGACCGCGGCGGCGGCCCGTAGCGGCGGAAACGGCCCAGGCACCCGGTGTACGGCGGGACGGGCGGCAACGGCCACGGCCGCCACCAGCCCGGCGACCACGACGGGCACCGCCGCGTTGGGATAGCCGAGGTCGTAGGCGGAGTAGTACCCGACCGCCCCCAGCGCGAAGACGAGCATGCCGGCGGCGACCGCGTACCCCCGGCGGGCCGCCGACCGCCTGCTGGCCGAGGTGTCGCTGTCGTCGTCAGTGTCCGGAGGGCTGGCTTCGTCGCCTCGGTGGCCTTCGTCGCCTGGGTGGCGGGCTTGATCGCTCAGGGCGAGGCAGGTGCCGAGACCGACGGCGGTGAGCAGGATGGCCGGGAGGAGCAGGTCGCCCCGGTCCAGGGCGAACAGCACCGCGCCGGCCAGCAGCGCCACCGGCCCGTACGCTCTGCCCCACCGCCGGGGAGGCCGGGTCAACGCGGTGAGCAGGAACCCGGCAACCGCCACCGGCACCGGTGCCAGGCCGAACAACGGCGAACGAGCCACACCGTCCCCGGCGGCCAGGTACGACATCCCGCTCCGGGCCAGCGCCGGGGAGAGCGCCACCATTCCGGCCAGCAGCAGCGCCGGCCCGGCCAGTAGCCAGGCTCGGGCACCACCGGCGCTTGGCTGCGCCGTGCCGGCCCGGGTGCCGGGCTGCGCCGTGCCGAGCAGGAACAGCGCCACCGCGACGGAGCTGAGCAGCCAGGCCACCCAGTCGCCCCGCCAGACCAGGTCGAAGGTGTCCAGCACTGCGTGCAGGGCCGCGTTGAGCGCGAACCCCAACGCCAGCCCCGGGACCGGTCGGTCGGTGTCGGCGGCGACGCCAACCAGCCAGACCAACCCGGCGAGCAGACCCGCGGTGGCCAACCAGAGCTGCGTACGCCCGCCGGGAGCGGCGGTGAGCGTGAGCCGGGCGACGGCGAGCAGAACGGCGGCGACGACCGTGACCGGGCGGGCTCCGACCCGGCGGACCAGCGCGGGGGCGCCCAACGCGAGCACGAACCAGCCCAGGGCGAACGCGCCCATCAGCTCGGCCGGGGTGGATGCCGCCTGGCCGAAGATGGTGATGATGCCGGGCAGCCAGACCCGCAGAACGTCGATGAGGAGGATGACGCCCAGCGCGAGCGTCCCGGTGGCGATCTGGCGGTAGCGCACCGGCGCCCCATTTCCCGTCGGCGGGCCGGCGGAGGGACGCCGGCACGGCGATTCTGCGCGACCGAGCCGACCGGGTCAACGGTCCCCGTACGGCGAAAGGGCGCTCACCCACGGGTGAACGCCCTTTCGCAGAGGTCGGTCAGCGCTTGCTGGCCGCCTTCTTCGCTGGAGCCTTCTTCGCCGGCGACTTCTTGGCCGCCGTGCTCTTGCTCGCCGCCGCGGTGGTCTTCTTCGCCGCGGTCGACCGGGTCGCCGCGGTGGTCTTCTTCGCCGGGGCGGTCTTCTTGCTGGCGGCCGTCTTGGTCGCCGTGGTGCTCTTGCCCGCCTTGGCCGGGGCGGTCTTCTTGCTGGCGGCCGTCTTGGTCGCCGTGGTGCTCTTGCCCGCCTTGGCCGGGGCGGTCTTCTTGCTGGCAGCCTTGGCTGCGGTTGCCTTGGTGCCCGCTGCCTTGGCGGTGGTTGCCTTGGTGCCGGCCGCCTTGGCGGTGGTTGCCTTGGTGCCCGCCGCCTTGGCGGTGGCGGTGGCGGTCTTCTTCGTCGCCGCCGTGGCCTTCGGCACCTTGCCGCTGGCCACCATCTCCTTGAACCCGGCGCCGGGGCGGAAGGTCGGGACAGATGTCTTCTTGACCTTCACCGCCTCGCCGGTACGCGGGTTGCGCGCTGTTCGCGCGCCACGCACACGCTTTTCGAATGCTCCGAATCCGGTGATCGCCACCTTCTCGCCCTTGGTGACCGCCGCCTGGACCTCGGTGAGGACCGCCTCGAGGGCGTTCGTCGCCGTCTTCCGGTCCCCCAGGCGAACAGCGAGCGCCTCAATGAGCTCGGCCTTGTTCACGACTTCCTCCCGATTGTGCAACTGACTCGTCGCGAGCCATTCTGCGCGCACGGTATGCCCTGTGCTGCCGGGACACAAACATTCGGTAGAAAAAATCCCTTGTGTCGTAACGGATTCACCCCCACCGGTTGGACCGATGGGGGTGGAATCCGCTGTGCGACCGGGCGTACGGCTATGCCACGGAGGGCAGGAACGGCAGTCGACGCGCCTCGTAGGAGTCGATGTCGGCGGCGTGCCGGAGGGTGAGTCCAATGTCGTCGAGGCCCTCCAGCAGCCGCCAGCGGCTGAAATCGTCCAGCGGGAACGACCAGCTGGCGTCCCCGGCCCGGAGCTGGCGGGCGGTCAGGTCGACGGTCACCTGGATGGTCGGATCCGCCTCGACCAGGGCCCACAACTCTTCGACGGCTTTCAATTCCAACTCGACCGGCAACAGACCTTCCTTGAGGGCGTTGCCGCGGAAGATGTCGCCGAATCGGGGGGCCACCACCGCACGGAAGCCCCAGTCCCGCAGTGCCCAGACGGCGTGCTCCCGGGAGGAGCCGGTGCCGAACTCCGGGCCGGCGATCAGGATCGACGCCCCAGAATAGGTTTCATCGTTGAGCACGAATGTCGGATCTTCCCGCCACGCGCTGAACAGCCCGTCGGCGAAGCCCGTCCGGGTCACCCGCTTGAGGTACACGGCCGGGATGATCTGGTCGGTGTCCACGTTGGACCGCCGAAGCGGCACGGCGGTGCCGGTGTGGGTGGTGAACTTGTCCATCTCCTCGGTCCCTTCTACAGGTCGGCGGGGGCAGCCAGCCGGCCAACCACGGCGGTGGCGGCGGCGACCGGCGGGGAAACCAGGTGGGTACGCCCACCCCGGCCCTGACGGCCCTCGAAGTTGCGGTTCGAGGTGGAGGCGGAGCGCTCGCCCGGCTTGAGCGTGTCGGGGTTCATCCCCAGACACATGGAGCAGCCGGCGAACCGCCACTCGGCCCCCGCGTCGGCGAAGACCTTGTCCAGCCCCTCAGCCTCGGCGGCCTCCCGCACGGAGGCCGAACCGGGCACCACGAGCATCCGGACGCCGTCGGCGACCCTGTGGCCGCGCAGCACGTCAGCGGCGGCCCGCAGGTCCTCCAGTCGACCGTTCGTGCAGGAGCCCACGAAGACCACGTCGAT
This sequence comes from Micromonospora sp. NPDC005291, assembly GCF_040607415.1. Lineage (NCBI taxonomy): Bacteria > Bacillati > Actinomycetota > Actinomycetes > Micromonosporales > Micromonosporaceae > Micromonospora > Micromonospora sp. NPDC005291. The sequence goes on along the minus strand of NZ_JBEXGR010000009.1, from coordinate 119,867 downwards.
GGGCAGCTCCCGCAGCGGGGTGCCGGGGCGCAGATCCATGTACTCCAGAGCGCGGCGGGCCGCGGTGCGCTCCGAGTCGGTGGCGAACTCCTCCGGGTCCGGCACTGGCGCGCTCAGCGGCGCACCCTGCCCGGGGTTGGTGCCCCAGGTGACGAACGGGGTGACCCGGCTGGCGTCCAGGGTCACCTCGGCGTCGAAGCGCGCGCCCTCGTCGGTGGGCAGCGTCCGCCACCACGCCAATGCCGCGTCCCAGTCCGCGCCCTGCGGCGCGTTCGGTCGGCCCTTGAGGTACGCGAAGGTGGTCTCGTCCGGCGCGATCATGCCGGCCTTGGCGCCCCACTCGATGGACATGTTGGCGATGGTCATCCGCCCCTCCATGGAGAGGGCCTGGATCGCCTCGCCGCGGTACTCGACGATGTGACCACGACCCCCGCCGGTGCCGACCTGGGTGATCAGCGCGAGCACCAGATCCTTGGCGGTGACGCCGGGGGCGAGGCGGCCGGTGACGTTCACGGCCATCGTCTTCGGCCGGCTCTGCGGCAGCGTCTGGGTCGCCAGCACGTGCTCCACCTCGCTGGTGCCGATGCCGAAGGCGAGCGCGCCGAACGCGCCGTGGGTGGCGGTGTGCGAGTCGCCGCAGACGATCGTCAGGCCCGGCTGGGTGAGGCCGAGCTGCGGGCCGATCACGTGCACGATGCCCTGGTTCTCGTCGCCGAGCGGGTGCAGCCGCACCCCGAACTCGGCGCAGTTGCGGCGCAGCGTCTCGATCTGCGTACGCGACGTGGGGTCCGCGATGGTGAGCAGGTCACCACGTCGGAGGCGGAACGCCGGGTCGTCGTACCCGGTCGGGGTGTTGTGGTCCTCGGTCGCGAGGGTCAGGTCGGTACGACGCACCGGGCGCCCGGCGAGCCGCAGCCCGTCGAACGCCTGCGGGCTGGTCACCTCGTGCAGCAGGTGCAGGTCGATGAAGAGCAGGTCCGGCTCACCAGCGGCGGACCGTACGACGTGCGCGTCCCAGACCTTCTCGGCCAGGGTCCTCGGCTCAGGAGTGACTCCCACCATCTGGACATCCTAAATTCTGGGAGGTAAGTTTCGGCTTGTGGGACACAGTATGAGCGGTGTCGGCGTTCTCGACAAGGCGGTGGTCATCCTGGCCGCCTGCGTCGACGGCGCCAGCCTGGCCGAACTCGTTGAACGCACCAAGCTGCCCCGAGCCACCGCACACCGGCTGGCACAGGCACTGGAGATTCACCGGATGCTGGTGCGGGACACCCAGGGCAGATGGCGCCCCGGCCCCCGTCTGGGCGAGCTGGCCAACGCCGCACCGGACGTTCTGCTGACCGCCGCCGAGCCACTGCTGGCCGCGCTGCGCGACGCCACCGGTGAGAGCGCACAGCTCTACCTGCGCCGCGCCGACGAGCGGATCTGCGTGGCGGCGGCAGAGCGCGCCAGCGGCCTGCGGGACACCGTTCCGGTCGGCTCGGTGCTGCCGATGACCGCCGGCTCCTCGGCCCAGATCCTGCTCGCCTGGGAGCCGCCGGAGGCGGTGATGCCGCTGCTGCCGCGCAGCAAGTTCACCGGCCGCACCCTGGCCGAGGTCCGCCGCCGTGGCTGGGCGCAGAGCGTCGCCGAGCGGGAGGCCGGCGTGGCGAGCGTCTCCGCCCCGATCCGAGACCGCACCGGCCGCGTGATCGCCTCGGTCAGCATCTCCGGCCCGATCGAGCGCCTGGGCCGCCGCCCCGGCGAACGCCACGCCATGGCGGTAGTAAGAGCGGGCCAACGCCTCTCCGGCCTCTAACCCCCTCTGCCCCTCCCCCGCCGCCCCTCTGCCCGCCGCCGCCCCCTCCGCCCCCTCCGCCGCGTCGATCTAGGGCAGATGGTCGTTGGATGATCTCCGATCGCTGCAATCTGCCCTAGATCGACGCGGCATTTGCACGCGCGCACCCGGCGTGGGACGGGAGGGACGGGGGGTGGGTAGGGGGTGGGACGGAGGAAGGCTCGTCTCGCTAAGCGAGACGAGCCTTCAGTGTGTAGCCCCGACCGGATTCGAACCGGCGCTACCGCCTTGAGAGGGCGGCGTCCTGGGCCACTAGACGACGGGGCCAGAACTTTCGTGCTTCACCGCCCTCGCGGGCGGTGCGGCTGTAGTCTAGCGGCACCGTCGGCTGTGGTGAGCGCGGGGTACGGGACGCGGCAGGGCCCTGGTAAAAGCGAAACAGCCCGCCTCACCAGGTGAGACGGACTGTGCACAATGTAGCCCCGACCGGATTCGAACCGGCGCTACCGCCTTGAGAGGGCGGCGTCCTGGGCCACTAGACGACGGGGCCAGAACTAATTCTGCTCCTCGACCCTTGCGGGCGGAGGAGCTGCACTCTACCAGAGACCACCCTCCGCCCCCGAAGGGGCGGAGTCGAACTCCGTCAGAATCCAGCGTCTGGAAGCTCTCGCGAACTCCAGTAGCGCTGGGGTACCAGGACTCGAACCTAGACTAACTGAACCAGAATCAGTCGGGCTGCCAATTACCCCATACCCCATTGGCCCCTTGCGGCGCCGGGAGTGAACATTACCCTCCCGGTGCCGGCAGGCCAAATCCGATCCCCCCGAACCACCCGTGAGCTGCGGAAACAGGGGCATCCGACAGATCAGGCGACGGGAACCACCGGGTTGGTGAGCTCGCCGATGCCCTCGATCCGCACGGTGACCGTATCCCCCTCGACGAGCGGGCTAACCCCCGCCGGAGTTCCGGTGAGCACGACGTCGCCGGGCAGCAACGTCATCACGTGCGAGATGTACGACACCAGGCCGGCCACGTCGAAGACCATGTCCTTCGTCCGGCCGAGCTGGCGAACCTCCATCTCCTCCGGGTTGCGACCCACCTCACACCGGATCTCCAGGTCGGAGACGTCCAGACCGGTGGTGATCCACGGGCCGATGGGGCAGAACGAGTCGAAGCCCTTGGCCCGGGTCCACTGCCCGTCCGAGCGCTGGAGGTCCCGAGCCGTGACGTCGTTGGCGCAGGTGTAGCCGAAGATGGCGCGTTCGGCGGCGGCCCGGTCGGCGCGGCGCGCGCCCGGAGCCCCGATCACGACCGCCAGCTCCGCCTCGTGCTCGACCTGCTTGGAGAAGATCGGCAGTCGGATGGCGTCCCGGGGGCCGATCACCGAGGTGGACGGCTTGAGGAAGAGCAGCGGCTCCTTGGGCACGTCGTTGCCGAGTTCGGCGGCGTGGTCGGCGTAGTTGCGGCCGACGCAGACGACCTTGCTGGGCAGGATCGGCGAGAGCAGCCGAACGTCGGAGAGGGCCCAACGGGCCCCACTGAAGGACAGTTTGCCGAACGGGTGGCCCTCGATCTCGGCGATGGTCAGGCCCTGCGGCCCGGCCTCCGGTTCGCCTTCGACGGCACCGAACGACATTCCCTTGGCATGGGCAAAACGAGCGATACGCACCCGGCCAATCTAGCCCCGCCGAGACCCTCACCGGCCAGGACTGGCCGTCGGGTGTGCTCAAAGCGTCAGCGCGCGGCACCTTACCGGGGCTGGGGGTGACCGGGGCGCGCTTCCCCACTTCGTACCCGCACGGAGGCAGCCCGCCCCTAGCGTCGGCTCCGGAGGTTCGTTCGTATGCCTGCATCGACACGACACCACAGAGCCCTCGCAGTGTTTGTGCACTGCCTCGGCATCCTCGCGGCCGTGCCGGCCCTGCCGACGGCGGCCCCGGAGGCGGCGGCCGCGCCACGGCCACCGGTCACCACACCACGACCACCCACGGCCACACCGCAGCACACAGCCGCGGGGCCGACCGCCATGCCGTCCACGGCGGCTCAGTCACCGGTCGCGGTGGTCGCGCGGGTGACCGCGGAGCCCACCCCGCCATCGGCGCCACCAGCGATGGCACCACCCTCCCGGGCACCTGCATCGGCACCTCCGCAACAGGTCACGGTGGCGGTCGCCCCGGAGAGCAGCCCGGCGCCGAGGTACCGGATCCAGGTGCGCAACGTGGGCAACGCCCCGATCGACACCACCGTGCGACAGGAGCTGCCGCCCGGCTCGTCGCCGACCGCGATCAGCGGCGGCGGCCAGTCCACCCGGGCTGGGGGTTCCACCACCGAGGTGACCTGGCGGTTGCGGCTGCCGGCACACAGCACCACCACGCTGGGCACCGCGCTCGCCGCGACCGCGCCTGGCCAGCCGCTGACCGCACCGACGTGCGCGTTCACCAGTGACGGCAGCCGGCCGTACGACTGCGCCACGGCCACCTGGATGGCCGCGGCGGCACCGGCGGCGGAGATCACCGAGGCGCCGCCCTGGCGCCGGTACCCGGTGTTGCTCGGCGGGTTGGCGATCCTGCTGTTGATCAGCGCCGCTCTGGTGTGGGTGTGGCGACGTCGGCGCGGGCGTCGAGTGACGGCTGCCGCACTGGCCACCAGCGGCGGGCCCGACAGTGGCCGCGGGACGATCTATCCCCGCCCGGCTGCCCCGAACCCGGGGAGACGTCGGCGTACCCCGCCGGTCTGGTTGTTGGTGGGTGCGGCCGTGGCGGTGCTGGCCGGCATCGTCGGCACCGCGGGATGGACGGCGACCCGGCAGGTCTCGGAGATCGACACGCAGAAGCAGCCCACCAGCGGCGCGTGGATGGGCACCGGGGTCACCGGGCCGGTGGGCGTGCCGCTGCGTGAGTCGGCGTTCGAGTTCACCGTGTACCGGATGGCCTGCGGCGCGCCCGGCACCGCCGGCAAGGCCAACGGCGGCAGTGCGCCACCGGCCAACGGTCGACGCTGCGAGGCCACCGTGGGTGTACGCAACGTCACCGGCGACCACCAACCCTGGCACAGCCAGCTGCAACGGGCGTACCTGCCCGGCGGGCGCTGGGTGAGCACCGACGAGCCGGCCACGCGAGCGGCCAACCTGGGTCGGGACGTCTTCGCCGACCCGATGGCAGCGGGCACTCGGATGGTGTTCCCGCTGGTCTTCACCGTCGACGGGCGGGACCCGCCCCAGCAGTTGGAGCTGCGCAGCGGGGTGTTCTCGGCCGGTGTCCGGGTGCACATGCCCTGACCGGCGGGGCGGGCGGCGGTCGTACCCTGGGGTGCGTGACCGCCGCCCTCGCCCCTGCCGTGCTCGACGTGGCGGAGTGGCACGCCCGCCGGCGCGCCCACGAGGAGCGGGTGGACGTCTGGTTGACCCCGCACCTGGCCCGCCGACGGCGCGGTGAGCGGCATCCGGTGGCCGACTTCCTGTTCACCTACTACTCGCACCGCCCGGCCCAGCTGCGTCGCTGGCATCCGGGGGCCGGGGTCGAGCTGCGCGACGCCGACCCGGCCGAGTTCGGCCGGGACTACCGCGCCACGACCGCCGGGGTCACCCTCGACACCGAGGCGGTACGCGCGCGGCGCGGCGAGTCGATCGCCTGGATCCGCTCCCTGCTGGCGGCCACTGCCGGGCGGCCGGCGCACTTCGGCTGCTTCGGGATGCACGAGTGGGCGATGGTCTACCGGCAGACCCGTGAGGAGCTGCGGCACAACGCCTGGCCGCTGCGGTTGACCCCGGAGCGGACCGCCGCGGTCGTCGAGGAGCGGGGCGTACGGTGCAGCCACTTCGACGCGTTCCGGTTCTTCACCCCGCCGGCCCGGCCGTTGAACCTGCTCACCCCGACCCGGGAGACGCAGCACGCACACGAGCAGCCGGGCTGCCTGCACGCCAACATGGATCTCTACAAGTGGGCGTACAAGCTGTCCCCGCTGGTCACCTCGGAGCTGGTGGCCGACACGTTCGACCTGGCCAGGGAGATCCGCACGCTGGACATGCGGGCCAGCCCGTACGACCTGGCGGCGCTCGGCTATCCGCCGGTGCGGGTGGAGACTCCGGAAGGGCGGGCGGAGTACGCGGTCGCGCAGCGCGCGTTCGCCGACCGGGCAGCTGTGCTGCGGGACCGGCTGCTCGCTGCCGTCCCGGCCTGAGCCGGGTCAGTCGTCGTCGGTGCGGCGGTCCCGCTTGCGCTGGGACTGGCGCTTCTTCTCGGCCAGCCGGCGCTCCTTGGCCCCACGGGACGGGCGGGTCGCCCGCCGGGGCGGCGGTGGGGGTGCGGCGGCCTCACGCAGCAGCGTGGTCATCCGAGCGCGGGCCGCCTCCCGATTGGCCAGCTGGGCCCGGTGCTCACTGGCGGCGATCGTCAGCACGCCGTCGACCAGGCGGTTGGCCAGCCGGGCCAGCGCCCGCGCCCGCAGCCACTCGGGCACCGACGGCGAGGTGGCCAGGTCGTAGCTCAACTCGACCCGGGAGTCTGCGGTGTTCACGCCCTGCCCACCCGGCCCCGACGAGCGGGAGAAGCGCTCCCGCAGCTCCCCGGCGGGAACGACCCACCGGTCGGTCACCCGCAGTCCGTCGTCCACACCCCGAGGCTAACCCGCGACGACCCGTCGGGGATCATCGGTGCGGGGGCTCGCTCTGCGTCGGAGACGGGCTGGGCGCCGGCCCGGCGGTCTCATCGTCGGAGCCGACCGCGGCGTACGCCACCGCGCCGAAGAGCAGCAGCGCGATCACCCCGGCCTTCACGGCGGCCCCGCGGATCAGCGACCAGGCGCCTCGACGGACGCCCGGCACCGATTTCTTGACGGTCTGGTAATCGGTCCACCCGCGTCGTGCCCGGGCGTACGCCGACCCCACTGCACATCCGATGACCAGGCCCACCAGCAGGAGGACCGTGAGAAGAGGACGCTCCACCTCCGCCATTGTCCATACCGACCGCGATATCTCCATGGCTCGATGCTGTCGCGCCGGATATCTGACAGTGGCAGCGTTCCCAGTGACCGTCGCCAAGCTGTCCGGGCAGCTCAGCCACCCTTGCCGATGATCGTGTCGGCGGTCTGCTGCACCTGTTCGATCGGAATGGCGAACCCGATACCAATCGATCCGTTTCCGTCGATGGTGGCGATGGCGGTGTTCACCCCGACCACCTCCCCGCGGGCGTTCACCAGTGGCCCACCCGAGTTGCCGGGATTGATGGACGCGTCCGTCTGCACCGCACTGTGCCGGTTGTCGCCCAGCCGTACCTGGCGGTCCAACGCGCTGACGATGCCCGCGGTGACCGTCCCGGCCAGGCCGAGCGGCGAGCCCACCGCGAGCACCGGCTCACCGACCCGGGTCGCGCCCGGCTTGGCCAGCGGCAACGGGGTGAGACCGGCCGATGCCGGCACCTTCAGCACCGCCAGGTCGCTGCGCGGCTCCCGGCCGACCACCTCGGCGGCGAACCGGCGGCCGTCGGGCAGCTCCACGGTCACCGGCCCGCCACCCCCCTTGGCCAGAATGTGATCGTTGGTGATCAGGTGCTGCTGGTCGTCCACGGCGAAACCCGAGCCGGTCGCGGACCCGCCGTTCGCACCGCCGGCCAGCACCGACACCACCCCGGGTACGGTCCGCTCGGCCGCGGTGACCAGCTCGGCCGGCACCGGGGCGGCGGACGCCGCAGCCGGGCCCGGAGCCCCGTCCCGTCCGGCGACCACGCCACCGGCGACGGCGCCCGAGACGGCGGAGACCGCCACCAGGGCCAGCGCGGCGAGCAACCGCCGAGGCCGTCGCCCGCCCGGATCACGCTCGGGCGCGTCCCACCACCCGCGCCCGTCCGGGTCGAGTTCCGGTGAGATGAACCAGGGACCGCGCGGTTCGCCCAGTCCGGTCTGCACTGCCATGCGTACTCCTCACGGTCGACGTCAGTTGTGCGCGGCGTTCAGGGCAGCCGGGAGAACCAGCGCATCGAGCCGGCCGCGGCACCCATGGCGAACACCAGTCCGAGGCCGATGAACCGGGCCGAGACGTCCTGCCGCTCGGTGCGGTAGCCGACCGAGCTGCCGATGTCGTCGTAGACGGCGCGCAGCTCATCGGTGGTGCTGGCCTCGTGGAACATCCCGCCGGTCTCCTCGGCGACCGCCTTGAGGGTCTGCCCGTCGACCGGCACCTGGATGGGCCGCCCACCTCGGTCCACGAACCCGGACGGCGTGCCGAAGGAGATGGCGTGCACCGGCACCTCCGCCGTCACCGCCTCCGCCGCCGCCTCCATCGGGTCCATCCCGGACGTGTTGGCACCGTCGGAGAGCAGGATGATCCGGGCCGGTGGCGGTTCCTTCGCGGCCTCGCTGTCCAGGCTCCGGACCGCGCCGAGCGACGTGTTGATGGCCTCGCCGATCGCGGTGCCCTGCACGCCGGTGATCCCCTCGGCGAGCCGGCCGATGCCCTCGTCGAGGGCGTCCCGGTCGGTACCCGGCGGCACGAGCACGGCCGCGCTGCCCGCGAAGGCGACCAGACCCACGTTGAACTCGTCGGGCAGTCCCTCGACGAAACGCCGGGCCGCCTGCTTGGCGGCGGCCAGCCGGTCCGGTTCCACGTCGGTGGCGAGCATCGACGTGGACACGTCCACCGCCACCATCACCGTGGCGCGTTCCCGGGGCACCTGAACCTCGGCGCTGGGGCGGGCGAAGCCGACCACGAGCAGCGCCAGCATGGCCAGGAAGAGCCCGGCCGGGACGTGCCGACGCCAGGCGGGCCGCTCGGGCGCCACCCGGTCCAGCAGCCGCAGGTTGGTGAAGCGGACCGCGTACCGGCTGCGTCCGCGCTGCATCACGAGGTACGCGACGACCAGGGCGAGCACGCCGAGCAGCAGCCAGAGTCGCAGCGGCGACTGCCAGATCACGCGGCACCTCCCCGTCGTTGACCGGCCGGCGCGGCGGCCAGCCGACGCTGGGCGTGCACGTGCCGGACGATGTCCGCGCTCCAGTCCCCGTCGGTGCGCAGCGCCAGGTGGGTGGCCCCGCTGCGACGCAACGCCTGATGGACCTGATCGCGCTGGACGGCGGCGGCCTCGGCGTACCGCTCGCGCAGCCGACGGTCCGAGGTGCACACCTCGCGGCGGCGGCCGGTCTCCGGGTCGACGAGCGTGATCAGGCCGACGTCCGGCAGCTCCAGCTCACGCGGGTCGGTCACCTCGATCGCCAGCACCTGGTGCCGGGCGGCCAGCCGGCGCAGGGTCCGCTCCCAGGGCGCCGGCTGGTCAGGGTGGTCGGGCAGCCCGTCGAGGTAGTCGGAGACCACCACGACCAGCCCACGGCGGTTCGCGATCCGCTCCAGCGCGTCGAGCCCGTCCGCCAGATCCGGCGGCCTGGCCATCGACTCGCGCCCCGGCCGATCGTCGGGCGCGGTGGCGCGCGGGGCCGCGAGCAGCGTGCGGAGCAGAGAAAGCAGATGGGTACGCCCGCTGCGCGCAGGGAAGCGGCGTACCCCGTCGGCACGCAGCACCTGGGCACCGAGGCGGTTGCCGACGCCCGCCGTCAGGAAACCGACCGCCGCGACGGCGGCCACCGCCAACTCCCGCTTGTCCAACTCGGCGGTGCCGAACTCCATGCTGGCGCTGCCGTCGACCAGCAGCCACGTGGTCAGTTCCCGGTCGGCGTCGACCTGCCGGACGTGCGGCACGGCGGTACGGGCGGTCACCGCCCAGTCCATCCGACGGACCTCGTCCTCGCCCGGCCGGTACTCCCGGCTGCCGGCGGGTTCGCTGCCCGGCCCGGGCAGCAGGCCACGGTACTGGCCGTGCAGCAGGCCATTCAGTCGACGCGTGACGGTCAACTCCAGGCGGCGCAGCCGCTGGTCCGGGGTCAGCTCGGCCAGGCCGGGGTCGGCTGGCGCGGCGACCGGCGCTGTGCTCGTACGCCTCATGCCGCCGCCAGGTCCTGGACCTGCTGCGGGTGCCCGGTGGCCAGCCGGGGCGGTGGCACCGCCTCCACCAGCCGACGGACCACGCTCTCGGCCGACACCCCGTCGGCCACCGCGTCGAAGGAGAGCACCAGCCGATGGGCGAGGACGTCCACGGCCAGGTCGCGAACGTCCTCGGGCAGCACGTACTCCCGCCCGCGCAGCAGCGCCTGTGCCCGAGCGGCCGCGACCAGTCCCAGGGTGGCCCGTGGGCTGGCCCCGTACGCCAGCAGAGGAGCGATCTCGGGCAGCCCGAACCGGCCCGGGTCACGGGTGGCGAGGATCAGCCGCACCACGTACTCGGCCAACGCGTGGTGGACGAAGACCCTCTCGGCGTGGGCCTGGAGGTCCCGCAGCCGTTCCGCGTCGAGCACCCGGCGCGGGCTCGGCCGGTCGGTGCTCATCCGGTAGAGGATCGCCAGTTCGTCGGCGTCGCTGGGGTAGTCGACCACCACCTTCATCAGGAACCGGTCGCGCTGCGCCTCCGGGAGCTGGTAGACCCCCTCGGACTCGATCGGGTTCTGGGTGGCCAGCACCAGGAACGGCTCCGGGACGGGCCAACTCCGCCCGCCGATCGAGACCTGCCGTTCGGCCATCGCCTCCAGCAGCGCCGACTGGACCTTGGCCGGGGCGCGGTTGATCTCGTCGGCCAGCACCAGGTTGGCCATGATCGGGCCCAGCTCGATGTCGAAGGTCTCCTTCGAGGCCCGGTAGATCCGGGTGCCGACGATGTCGGAGGGGACCAGGTCCGGGGTGAACTGGATCCGCGAGAAGGTGCCGCCGACCACGGTGGCGAGGGTCTGCGCGGCCAGCGTCTTCGCCACGCCGGGTACCCCCTCCAGGAGGCAGTGCCCGTTGGCGACCAAGGCGGTGAGCAGGCGTTCGACGAGGCGATCCTGCCCGACGATCACGCGTTTGACCTCGAAGAGGGTCTGTTCCAGCTCGACGCCGGTCGGCTCGGGATCGACCGAGCTGGGCTGGCTGGCCAGGGTGTCCGAGATGTCCGTCACGGTGCTTGCTTCCCGGGCAGGTGCCCGGCAAACGTCGGATTGTGCGGCCCGGACCGGCCCGAGGTGACCCGAACAGGGATGAGCCGCGCGTACGGGTGACGATCGGCACGAGTCGACACGGCAAACGCGAGCCGACACGAGTCGCCGCCACGGTGCGTCGGCGAGGCCGGCCGATGGTTGGCAGCCCAGCGGGGCGGCGTTCGGCGTGTCGGGTCGCGCAGCTGCCAACGATCATCGGGACAGCGGCACCCGGACAGTGCGCGGCCCCCGCGCACGAGGCGCGGGGGCCGGACGTCGAGTCGGTCAGGGGAGGTGGACGACCAGGTGGAAGCCCAGGTCGGTCGGGGTGCCGGCCGAGTTGCGGGTCTGGATGAAGACCGCGTTCGGCGTGCTCAGCCGGGGCGCGACCGAGATCTCGCCGGCCGGCGGGACACAGCAGGCGTCACCGCGGCCGATGGTGGCCACGTAGACACCGACGGTGACGTTCTGACCGAACTGGACCTCGTACTGGCCGGCACCGTACTTGATCACGGTGCCGACGCCGCGCGCCTTGGTGCCGTTGGCGTTGACGACGACGATGTTGGTGCTGGCGACGAGCGTCGAGTTGGCCTTCAGCGCGGCCTTCGCCTTGCGTGCCGACTCGGCTGTGACCGGCGGCTGGGCGTTCGTGCCGCGTGCCGCAGGCTGGACGGCCTCCTGCGGCGCCTTCGCCGACGGCTGTGCGACGGCGATGCCCCCACCGGCCAGGCTGAGCGCCAGAACGGCGAACGAAATCGCTGCCACCTTGCGTCGGAAGGATGTTTTCATGACAGGTCCCCCTTGTGTGACCGTGCGGATTCGGCCGACCCGCGGGGCGGGACGGATGACTGCCTATAAATAGGTGGACGACGACAATGAGACCGGAAGAAGCATTCCCACGCGCACCTGGTGAGGTTGATTTCTCAACGATCTAGATCCGGCCTGAGCTGGGCTTACTACTCAGAGTTGCGTCGTTTAGGCCAGGTGGAACGTAGCACCGGAAAAAGCCGAGCGTCAATAGTTGATCTCGCTTTGTCGACCTGTCGGTCAGCCGTCAGATAATTGTGAAATGTGAGCGCATCACCATTCATGAAATGGCGCGAACGGTTCCGCTAGGCTGACCGCTGTGATCGTCGACGCGCCACCCGCTCCGCCTGCGCCACCCGCGCCGACCCGACGCCGCAGTGCTCGGCTCGGCACGGTGCTCTCCTGGTTGATGGTCGTCCCAGCGACCGCCTGGGCCGCCGTCCGGCTGGCCGGCCTGGACCGGGGGCCGTTGGTGCAGGCGCTCGCCTTCACTCCGTACGCCGCGGGCTTCAGTGTGCTGGCTCTGACCCTCGCCCTCGCCCTGCGGCGCTGGTGGCCGGCGGCGGTCGCGGCCTTGGCGGCGGTGGCGTTGCTCGGCGCCGTCGCACCCCGAGCGCTGGCCGCCCCGCAGCCGGTGGTGGCCGGCCCGACCGTGCGCCTGCTCACCGCCAACCTGCTCGCTGGCGTCGGCGACGCGCGGACGCTGGTCGAGCTGGTCCGGCGACACGAGGTGGATGTGCTCACCGTGCAGGAGTTCACCCCGGACGCGCAGGCCGCCCTGGATCGACTCGGGCTCGACCGGCTGCTGCCCCACCGGCAGCTCAACCCGCAGATCGGGACGCCCGGCTCCGGGGTCTACTCGCGATGGCCGATCACCGACGCCGGCGTCCGGCACAACCTCGGCGGGTGGGGCTTCAGTCAGGCGTACGGGACGGTGGCCGTCCCCGGCGCGCCACCGGTGCGCGTCGAGTCGGCGCACCCCTCGGCGCCGTACGCGCTGGACCAGGTCGACGCCTGGCGCGAAGACCTGACCGCACAGCCCCCGGCCACCCCGGATGGTGGCCTGCAGATCCTCGCCGGGGACTTCAACGCCACCCTCGATCACAGCCCGCTACGAGCCCTGCTGCGCACCGGCTACGTCGACGCCGCCGACGCCGCCGGGGAGGGGTTGATCGGCACCTGGGGCCCGTACGACGGTGACCTCATCCCGCCGGTCACCATCGACCACGTCCTGGTCGACCGCCGCATCGCGGTCCGCTCGGTACGGGTGCTCGCCCTACCCGGCAGCGACCACCGCCCCGTCCTGGCCACCCTCCGCCTCCCCACCCCCTGAACCCCCTCGGCGATCTTGCACTTACTGCCCCGACATCGGGTGCAGAAGCCGCGAACGGGCGACAGTAAGTGCAAGATCGCGGGGCCGGGTCAGACGGGGGCCGGGGCCAGACCGTAGGTGAGGGCGTCGATGAGGGCGTGCCAGCTGGCTTCGACGACGTTGGGGTGCACGCCCACGGTGGTCCAGTCGCGGCCGGCACCGTCAGCGGTCTCCAAGAGCACTCGGGTCACCGCGCCGGTGCCGTGGCTGCCTTCCAGGATGCGCACCTTGTAGTCGGCCAGCTCGAAGTGGCGCAGCTGCGGGTAGTGCCGGGCCAGCCCCACCCGCAGCGCCTCGTCGAGCGCGTTGACCGGACCGTTGCCCTCGGCGGTGGCGATCACCCGCTCACCGCGTACCCGGATCTTGACGGTCGCCTCGGAGACCACCGCGCCGTCCTCGCGGTGCTCGACCAACACCCGGTACGACTCCAGCGTGAACGGTCGGGCCGGACCCCCCTCCGGCAACTCGGAGCGGACCAGCAGCTCGAAGGAGGCGTCCGCGGCCTCGAAGGACCAGCCACCCGCCTCCAACTCCTTGACCCGCTTGGTGACCCGGGTCAGCGCCTCCGGACTGCCGGCCAGGTCCAGGCCGAGCTCGCGACTCTTGAGCTCGACGCTGGCCCGGCCGGCCATCTCGGTCACCAGGATTCGCATGTCGTTGCCCACCACCGACGGATCCACGTGGTTGTAGAGCAACGGGTCCACCTTGATCGCGCTCGCGTGCAGCCCCGCCTTGTGAGCGAAGGCCGCGGCCCCGGCGTACGCCTGGTGGGTGTCGGGGGCGATGTTGGCGATCTCGGCGATGGCGTGCGAGACCCGCACCATCTGCGCCAGGCAGCCCTCCGGTAGGACGGGCATGCCCAGCTTGAGTTGAAGGTTGGCGACGACCGCGAAGATGTCGGCGTTGCCCGGGCGCTCGCCGTACCCGTTGGCGGTGCCCTGAACGTGGCGGACGCCCGCCTCCACGGCGGCGATCGTGTTGGCCACGGCGCAGGCGGTGTCGTTCTGGGCGTGCATGCCGAGCAGCCCGGGGTCGAGACCCAGCTTGTCGGTCAGGTCGACGATCACGGCGGTCACCTGGGACGGCAGCATGCCGCCGTTGGTGTCGCAGAGCACCATCCGCTCGGCTCCGGCAGCCAGCGCGGTCTGGACCACGGCCGCGCCGTACGCGGGGTCGTGCCGGTAGCCGTCGAAGAAGTGTTCGCCGTCGACGAAGACCCGTCGGCCCTCGCGGACGAGGTGGCTGACGGTGTCGTGGATCATGGCCAGGTTCTCCGCGCCGGTGGTGCGCAGCGCGCGCTCGACGTGCCGGGTGTCGGCCTTCGCGACCAGCGCCACCGCCGGGGTCTGGGCGTCCAGCAGGGCGCGCACCTGGGGGTCGTCGGCGACCGCGACACCGGCCTTGCGGGTGGCGCCGAACGCGACCAGGACGGCGTTCCGCAGGTCCAGCTCGGTGCGTGCCCGGCGGAAGAACTCGGTGTCCTTGGGCACCGCGCCCGGCCAGCCGCCCTCGATGAAGCCGACGCCGAACTCGTCGAGCAGCCGGGCCACCGCCAGCTTGTCGACCACCGAGTAGGTGAGCCCTTCACGCTGGGCGCCGTCGCGCAACGTCGTGTCGTAGACCTGGAACGTCATCAGGATCCTTTCTCGGAGCAACAAAAAGACCCCCCACGGATGCGGGAGGTCTGCGCGCTCGGCGGAGGGGAGGGCCGGCGCGCTAGGTCGCAATAATCAGGAAGGTGCTGGTCACGAACGCTACTGTGCCACCCCTCCCCCGTATGTGGGAGGAACAATCCACATGGCGGGACGGCAAGCCCGGCACCGGTACGCCCCGACGGACCGTTGCCGCACCCCGCGGCGTCGGCCCGTCGCCGTTTCCGGCCCCCACGGGCCGGGTAGCTCCTGCGGGGACGCACCCACCTACGCCGAGACGATCGGCGACAGTCAGGAGTGAACGGCATGGACAGGATCGATCCGCACGCCACTCACGCCGGGCCGGACCCGCTGCGCGGCGGCGACCAGGGCGCGGTGCCCGGCGGCGCGCCGGCCGGCACGTTCGACCCGTGGCGCTACCGGGACAACGCCGGGGTGGCCGACGCTGACCTGGTCGGCTACAAGGTTGAGGCGACCGACGGTGGAATCGGCAAGATCGACAGCGCCAGTCACGAGGTGGACGGCAGCTTCCTGGTCGTGGACACCGGCCGCTGGATCTTCGGCAAGAAGGTGATGCTGCCGGCCGGCACCGTCAACCAGGTCGACCACGACCAGCGCGCCGTTTCCGTCGACCGGACCCGGGACCAGATCAAGGCCGCCCCGGAGTACGACGAGACCAGCCACAGCGACCCGAGTTACCGGGATCGGCTGGGCGGCTACTACGACGAGACGTACGGGGCGCTCCCGCCCGGCACGGCACGGTAACTGTTCGGCCCGACGGCCGGTGGAGCGCGGCCCCACCGGCCGTTACCGTGTGAGCGTGGACGCCATCGACGACAGCCGCCAGATCTCGTTGCCCGCCACCTTCAACTTCCGCGACGTCGGTGGCTACCTAGGCCACGACGACCGATCCGTACGCCATGGTCGGCTCTACCGCTCCGACTCGCTGCACCGCCTCACCGAGCAGGACCGGGACGCGTTCGCCGCGATCGGCATCCGCACCGTCATCGACCTGCGCCGCCCCACCGAGGTGGAGCGGGACGGCCGGGTGCCGGCCTACCAGGGGCTGACCTACCGGCACATCCACCCGGAGCACGACGACTGGGCGGGCACGCCGCACGAGGAGGGCGCCAGCCTGGCCCGATACCTCGCGGACCGCTACGCCGACCTGGCACAGACCGGCACCGCCGGGCTGGCCGAGGCCGTCGGGCTGATCGCCGACTCCGCCAACGCCCCGGTGGTGGTGCACTGCGTCGCCGGCAAGGACCGCACCGGCATCGTCTGCGCGCTGACCCTCGCCGTGCTCGGTGTCGATGACGCGGACATCGTCGCGGACTACGCGCTCAGCAGCGAGGCGTCGGCCCGATACAGCGCCTGGCTGGCCACCACCGTGGGCGTGGTGAACGTGCCGGCACCGTTCCTGGCCTCACCCGCCGAGGCGATGCAGATCTTCCTCGCCGAGCTACGCGAGGGCCACGGCTCGGTCGAGGCGTACCTGAGCCACGCCGGAGTAACGGACGAGCAGCTCACCGCCCTCCGCGACCACCTGCTCACCTAACCCCGTCGCACCCGACCTCGTCGCGCCTGACCCCGTCGCGCCCCGACCTCGTCGCGCCCCGACCTCGTCGCGCCCCGACCTCGTCGCGCCCCGACCTCGTCGCACCCCGACCTCGTCGCACCCCGACCTCGTCGCACCCCGACCTCGTCGCACCCCGACCTCGTCGCACCCCGACCTCGTCGCACCCTGACCTCGTCGCGCCCCGACCTCGTCGATCTAGGGCATATCGCTGCCAGTGGATCTCCATCCACGACGATATGCCCTAGATCGACGGCGAGGGGGGCGAGGGGGTGGGGTGGGGTGGGGGGTGGGGTGGGGGGTGGGGGGTGGGGTTAGAGGACTTGCTGGACCCAGCTGTGCGGGTCGGGGGCCTTGCCTCTTTGGATGTCGACCAACTGTTGGCGCAGTGCCATGGTGACCCGGCCGGGCTCGCCGCCGCCGATCAGGAACTCGCCGTCCGGGAACTTGACCGCGCCGATCGGGGTGATCACCGCGGCGGTGCCGCAGGCGAACACCTCCCGGAGGCGACCGCTGGCAGCGTCGGCCTGCCAGTCGGCGAAGGTGACCGGCCGCTCCTCGACCGGATGCCCGGCGGCACCGGCGAGCGCGAGGACGGCGTCGCGGGTGATGCCCGGCAGGATCGTGCCGGTCAACGGCGGGGTGACCACCGTGTCGTCGTCGTAGACGAAGAAGACGTTCATGCCGCCCAACTCGTCGACGAACCGGCGCTCCACCGCGTCCAGGAAGACGACCTGGTCGCAGCCGGCCTCGATGGCCTCCGCCTGGGCCGCCAGCGACGCGGCGTAGTTGCCGCCGCACTTGGCCGCGCCGGTGCCGCCCGGCGCGGCGCGGGTGTAGTCCGGAGAGACCCAGACGGTGACCGGCTTGACCCCGCCGGTGAAGTACGCCCCGACCGGCGAGGCGATCACCATGTAGAGGTATTCGTTGGCGGGGCGGACGCCGAGGAAGACCTCGCTGGCGAACATGAACGGACGCAGGTAGAGGCTGCCGTCCTCACCGGTGGGGATCCAGTCCTGGTCGATCTCGATGAGCTTGTGCAGTGAGTCGACGAACACCTCGGGGGGCAGCACCGGCATCGCCATCCGCTGCGCCGAGGTGGCGAAGCGGGCGGCGTTGGCTTCCGGCCGGAACATCGTCACGCCACCGTCGGCCGTCCGGTACGCCTTCAGCCCTTCGAAGATCTCCTGCGCGTAGTGGAACACCGCGCTGGCCGGGTCCATCGGGATCGGCCCGCGCGCCTCCACCCGGGCGTCGTACCAACCCTTACCGTCGGCGTAGCGGACGGTGATCATGTGGTCGGTGAAGACGCGGCCGAACCCGGGGTTGGCCAGCAGGGCGGCCCGGTCGGCGGCGGATACCGGCGCGGGATTCGGACGGATCTCGAAGTCGAGCTTGTCACCACCGCTCATCGCGCTGACCTCCCTGCGGGACAACGGCATGCGGAACCGCACACCGACATGGTTGTGCCAGAAACTTACCCCGAACGGTCGTTCAGCGGTTAGCGCCGCTCGGGCGGGGCGGATTGCCCGCCCGAGGCCGAAGCCGGGACGGTCGCCACTCGGGCCGGGGCGGTCAGGCTACGGCGTGGGCGGCGAGCCGGTCGCCGACCTCTTCGGTACGCAGCGTTACGCCTGGAGTCCGGCTGGCCAGCTCGGCGGCGACCGCCGCGTTGACCCGGGCCGCGGCCTCGGGGTGCCCGAGCTGCTCCAGCAGCAGCGCGGCGGAGAGCACCGCCGCGACCGGGTCGGCGATGCCCTGCCCGGCGATGTCCGGGGCCGAGCCGTGCACGGGCTCGAACATCGAGGGGTAGGCCCCCTCGGGGTTGATGCAGCCACTGGCGGCCAACCCGATCCCGCCGGTGACGGCGGCGGCGATGTCGGTGAGGATGTCGCCGAAGAGGTTGTCGGTGACCACCACGTCGTAGCGCTGCGGCTGGGTGACCAGGAACATGGCGGCCGCGTCGACGTGCTGATACTCGGTGGCGACGTCCGGGTGCTCGGCGGCGACCGCGTCGAAGGTGCGCGCCCAGAGCGACCCGGCGTGGGTGAGGACGTTGGTCTTGTGCACCAGGGTCACCTTGCGCCGCTCCCGGCGGTCGGCGCGGGCGAACGCGTCGCGGATCACCCGCTCGACGCCGTGCCGGGTGTTGAGGCTCTCCTCGGTGGCGACCTCGGCGGGGGTGTCACGGTGCAGCGAGCCACCGGCGCCGGCGTACAGCCCTTCGGTGCCCTCGCGTACCACCACGAGGTCGACCTCGCCCGGCTTCACGTTGCCCAGTGGGCCGGCGACCCCGGGCCAGAGCCGGGACGGGCGCAGGTTGACGTACTGGTCGAAGGCGAACCGGAGCTTGAGCAGCAGCCCCCGCTCGAGCACCCCCGGCGGAACGGTCGGGTCACCGACCGCGCCGAGCAGGATCGCGTCGTGCCCGGCCAGCTCGGCCAGCACCGAGTCGGGCAGCACCTCTCCGGTACGGTGCCAGCGGGCGGCGCCGAGGTCGTACTCGGTGGCCTGCACGCCGGGCAGTACCGCGTCGAGGACCTTGCGGGCCTGTGCGACCACCTCAGGCCCGATGCCGTCCCCGGCCACCACCGCGATCCGCGCCACGACCGCACTCCTCTGCTCAACGGTTCCGTCCGGGCAACGGTACGTTGCCGTCCCGCCTCCCGGTACGCGGCGTCCAGAATTTGGGACGTGCGGATGCACAGCACCCTCACAGCGAAGACTCATGAGGTGGTCATCTCCGCTGCATACCGTGGTGGTCAGCGGGTCACGGGGCCTGCTGACCGGGGTCGCGACGACGCGACGCCAACTGCGAGGGGGCAGATGCCATGCGCATCGACGAGCAGCCGCGGACCCGCTGGCCGGACACATCCGCGTTCCGCAACCGCCGGCCGGACCTTCGACTCGGCAGCCGCCGGCACCGAATCGACCCGTCCGGTGCCGCCGAGGGCCGGATCGCGGTGCAGCACACCGTACGCACCGCGACCGGCGAGTACACCCTCCTCCTCAACGCCCCTGAGTGGCTCGGCCGCCGGGGCGTGGGCGAGGCACTGCGGGACAGCGTCGCTGAGCTGCGCGCGATCGACCTCACCTACGGCCCCAACCGCCCGGAGAGCCTGGTCTCCCGGCTGCGTCGGGGCGAGATCAGCCCTGACTCGTACCCCCCTCTTGCCGACCTGGTGGACCGCTGCACGGCCATGCGCGCCGCCACCGACGGGTGGTTCGACGCCTGGGCGGTGCCCGGCGGCTTCGACCCGGGCGGTCTGCTCGGCGGCTGGGCGGTGGAACGCGCCGCCGAACGGCTCCGTGCCGCCGGCATCCACGACTACGCCGTACTCGCTGGAGCTGACCTGGTCGTCCGCGGTCACGCACCGCACGGCGGGCCATGGCGGGTCGCGGTGCACCACCCGACCGCACCCGAGCGCGCACCGCTGGTGTTGGAGATGACCGCTGGCGCGGTCGGCACCTCCGGGGTCACCGGGCGGCAGGGACACGTGGTTGACCCGCACACCGGCGAGCCGGCCGACCATCTCGTCGCCGCCACCGTCGTGGGCCCCGACCTCACGATCGCTGACGCCTACGCCACCGCGCTCTACGCCGCCGGCCCCACGGGCCTGGCGTGGTTCCGTGGCAACTCCGACTATCGCGCGCTCTTCGCTCACCGGCGCTGAGCGGGACGTCGTCGCACCGAGCCCGCTTCCCGCGGCGCTCCGGCCCGATTCGCACCTCGGCCGCCCTCGGACGGCCGGTCGGGCCTGCGATCGGCCCCCACAGTCTCGGCAACGACCATGGGGGCCGGTCAGCGACGAGTGCGCGTGGCTCGCACAATCGAGGGGTGCGGACCGGTCGGGCCGGACGTCGACCGCGCCACCCGAAGACGGGCCGGCGCCTCGAACTCGGCCAGTGACCGCAGTGCGTACGCTAGCGAATCGACGCAACTCGACGCAAGAGTCTCCACAGCGGACTGTCGTCATCGGAGTCTGGGGGGCGCAGCGGTTGACCGGCGGCGAGGCCGTTTCGACATGGTGAACCGCGGATGGCACGCTATCCGCCGTGAGTTTCGATCTGAGCGTGTGGGCCCTGGACGACGGGGCGACGCCCGAGGACGTACGGACAGCGGTCAACGGTTGCCGACAAGGGCGTCACGTGGACCGTTACCCGGATCCGCGGGTGGTCAGCTTCTACCGGGCGATCACCGCCTCCTATCCGGACCGTCATCCCGGCCCGGGCAGCCCGTGGGCGGTGGCCCCACTGCACGCCGCCCACGACCATGTCGAGCTGAACCTGCACCCGACCTGCGCGGACCAGGTGCTGCTGGACATCGAGCGGCTGGCCGGCGCGCACGGGCTGATGCTCTTCGACCCGCAGGACGGGTCGGTCTACCCGCCCCCGGCCCGCCTGCCCGGCTGACCGACCTCACCCCAACCGGGGGTACGACAAGGGGCCCAGCGGATCGCCGGGCCCCCATGGTGCTTGCCGTTGACTACTCGTCGCGCAGGTCGGCGGCGCTGGCCGCCGTGGCGCCGATCGAGTCGGCTGCCGAGGTGAGCAGGTCGGCGCCGAGCGCCTGGTCGACGGTGAGCGTCATCAGCGTCTCGCCACCCGCCTCGCGCCGGGCCACCTGCATCGCGGCGATGTTGATGCCCGACTCGCCGAGCAGGGTGCCGACGATGCCGACGACGCCGGGCCGGTCGGCGTAGCGCAGGAAGAGCAGGATGCCCTCCGCGCCGATCTCCACGTCGAAGCCGTCCACCTCGGTCAGCTTCAGGACGTCCCGACTGCCGGAGTGGGTGACCGTGCCGGAGACACTGACCGTGCGGCCGTCCGGTAGCGCGCCGCGCACCGTAACCAGGGTGGGCTGCTCCGAAGTCTCGGCCAGGCTGGCGAGGGTAACCTCGACACCACGCTCGGCGGCCAGGTGCGGGGCGTTGACGTAGGTGACCTGCTCCTCGACCACGGAGCTGAAGAGGCCCTTGGTGGCGGCGAGCTTGAGCACGGACACGTCGTGGCTGACGATCTCGCCCCGGACCTCGACCGTGACGCTGGCGGCAACCCCACCGGCGACCGCGGTGAACGCCCGGCCGAGCTTCTCCGCCAGCGGCAGCAGCGGCCGGACGTCCTCGGCGACCACGCCGCCGGCCTGCACGTTGACCGCGTCCGGGACGAACTCGCCCTGCAATGCCAGCTTGACGCTCCTGGCCACGGCGAGGCCGGCCTTGTCCTGCGCCTCGTGGGTGGAGGCACCCAGGTGCGGGGTGGCCACCACGTTGTCGAAGGCGAACAGCGGCGACGAGGTGCACGGCTCCTTGCTGTACACGTCGACACCGGCGCCGGCGACCCGACCCTCGGCGATCGCGTTCGCCAGCGCCTGCTCGTCGACCAGCCCACCACGAGCGGCGTTGATGATGCGAACGCCGGGCTTGACGATCGCCAGCTCCTTCTCACCGATCAGGCCCATGGTCTCGGGCGTCTTCGGCAGGTGGATGGAGATGAAGTCGCTCTCCCGCAGCAACTCCTCCAGGCCGACCAGGCGGACGCCGAGCTGTGCCGCACGGGCCGGCTGGATGTACGGGTCGTACGCGATCAGCCGGGTGCCGAATGCGGCGATGCGAGACGCGAAGAGCACCCCGATCCGACCGAGACCCACCACGCCGACGGTCTTGCCCTGCACCTCGACGCCGGTGTACTTCGACCGCTTCCACTCGCCGGCCTTGAGCGCGGAACTGGCGCTCGCGGTGTTACGGGCAACGGCGAGCAGCAGTGCGACGGCCTGCTCGGCGGCGGAGACGATGTTGGAGGTGGGCGCGTTGACGACCATGACGCCCCGCGCGGTGGCGGCCGGAACCTCGACGTTGTCCAGCCCGATGCCCGCCCGGGCGACCACCTTGAGTCGCGGCGCGGCGGCGACGGCCTCAGCGTCGATCTGGGTCGCGCTGCGCACGATGACGGCGTCAGCCTCGGAGAGCGCCGAGAGCAGAGCCGGACGGTCGGTGCCGTCGACGTGCCGGACGTCGAAGTCGTGGGCGAGCACCTCGATGGCGGCGGGGGCGAGTTCTTCGGCGATCAGTACGACTGGATTCATCGGTCCTCGTAGAGGTCGTGTTTGCGATCGGCCGGGGCGGCAGGGCGCCGCACTGCGCCCTGCGCTGATCCGTGCCGTGGCCGTCAGGTGCCGGCTGCGCACCTACCCGCGATCGTAGGGGCCTCGCTGGTCGGCATGTTCCGGTCTGCGGGGTGAGGGCCCTCACACGCCGGCTCGGACAACGGACACCGACCGTTCACCTGACCGACATGGTTGCCCTGGCCCCTCAGAACAGGAGGCACAGCCCTACGGGAGGAGCCATCCGTGTCGCTCGCCGTACGCATCACGCTGCTCCGAAAGCTGACCCGCATCGATCTCGCGCGGTTCGGTCCGATCCTGGCCGAGGCGTTGGTCACCCGATCCCACCAGGTGGGCCCAGGCGCTGGCGCTGGCCGCCGACGAATCCAGCGTGATCGAGCGCGAGTGATGAGAACGCGACCGCCCGGCCGTGTCTGGACGGCCGGGCGGTCGTGCCGCAACGTCAGGCGGTCTCGGTGATCGGGCGGTCGACCCAGCTCATCATGCCGCGCAGCTTCTTGCCGGTCTCCTCGATCGGGTGCGCCGCACCCTCGGCCTGCCACTTTTTGAAGTTGGGCCGGCCGGCCTCGTCCTCGGCGACCCACTCGCGGGCGAACTCGCCGGACTGGATCTCGCCCAGGATCTTGCGCATCTCATCCTTGACCCGGGAGTCGATGATGCGCGGGCCACGGGAGAGGTCGCCGTACTCGGCGGTGTCGGAGATGCTGTAGCGCATCTTCGCGATGCCGCCCTCGTACATGAGGTCGACGATCAGCTTCAGCTCGTGCAGGCACTCGAAGTAGGCGATCTCGGGGGCGTAGCCCGCCTCGGTGAGCACCTCGAAACCGGTCTGCACCAGAGCCGCGGCACCACCGCAGAGCACCGCCTGCTCGCCGAAGAGGTCGGTCTCGGTCTCCTCGGTGAAGGTGGTCTTGATCGCGCCGGCGCGGGTGCCGCCGATCCCCTTGGCGTACGCGAGGGCGAGCGCGAGCGCGTTGCCGCTGGCGTCCTGCTCGACGGCGACGAGACAGGGCACGCCCTTGCCGTCGGCGTACTGGCGGCGGACCAGGTGGCCGGGGCCCTTCGGCGCGACCATCGCCACGTCCACCTCGGCCGGCGGCTTGATCAGGCCGTACCGGATGTTGAAGCCGTGGCCGAAGAAGATCGCCTTGCCGGGGGCGAGGTGCGGGGCGATCGACTCGGTGTAGAGGGCGCGCTGGGCGGTGTCCGGCGCGAGCACCATGATCACATCGGCCTCGGCGGCGGCCTGCGCCGGCGTGACCACCCGCAGGCCCTGCTCCTCGGCCTTGGGGCGGCTCTTCGAGCCCTCCGGCAGACCGATCACCACGTCGACGCCGGAGTCACGCAGCGACAGCGCGTGGGCATGGCCCTGGCTGCCGTAGCCGATCACCGCGACCTTCTTGGCCTGGATCAGGCCGAGGTCGGCATCGTCGTCGTAGTACACCTCAACGCTCATGAGAAATTCCCTTTCGTACGACGGCCGGGGCGGCCCGTCGTGGTCTGTGTGGATGGGTTCGGGCCGGCCCGCCGGGGCGGAGCGGAGGCGGATCAGGCGGCGGCCCGAAGCGCGGGACCGGCGGTGATCGAACGCGAGCCGCGCCCGATCGCCACCAGCCCGGACTGGACCATTTCCTTGATGCCGAAGGGTTCGAGATCACGGAGGAGGGCGTCGAGCTTGTCCGGGGTGCCGGTGGCCTCGATGGTCAGCGTGTCCGGTGCGACGTCCACAACCCGGGCGCGGAACAGGTTGACGGTCTCCAGCACCTGGGACCGCGTGACCCGGTCGGCGCGAACCTTCACCAGCAGCAACTCCCGGGCAACCGAGACCTGCGGATCCAGCTCAACGATCTTGAGCACGTTGACCAGCTTGTTGAGCTGCTTGGTGACCTGCTCCAACGGGGACGACTCCGCGTTGACCACGATGGTGATCCGGGAGACGTCCGGGTTCTCGGTCTCGCCCACGGCGAGGCTGTCGATGTTGAACCCGCGCCGGGAGAACAGGCCGGAGACGCGGGCGAGCACGCCGGGCTTGTTCTCCACGAGCACGGAGAGAGTGTGCATGGTCATGCAACGACCTCGCTTCGCTCGGTCGTTCCCTGACCATGCGCAAGGCTGAGCTTGCTGATCCGTTCGCTGTGCTCACTCATGTCAGATGTCATCCTCGTCGAAGGCCGGGCGGACGTCGCGGGCGAACATGATCTCGTCGTTGCTGGTGCCGGCGGCGACCATCGGCCAGACCATCGCGTCCTTGCCGACCACGAAGTCGATCACCACCGGGGCGTCGTTGATCTCCATGGCGGCGGCGATGGTCTTGTCCACGTCGGCGGCGTTCTCGCAGCGCAGCCCGACGCAGCCCAGCGCCTCGGCGAGCTTGACGAAATCGGGAATGCGGTGCTTGTGGGTGCCGAGCTCGGTGTTGGAGTAGCGCTCGTTGTAGAACAGCGTCTGCCACTGCCGGACCATGCCGAGATTGCCGTTGTTGATGACAGCGATCTTGACCGGGATGCCCTCCAACGCGCAGGTGGCCAGCTCCTGGTTGGTCATCTGGAAGCAGCCGTCACCGTCCACCGCCCAGACCACCGTGTCCGGCTTGCCGACCTTGGCGCCCATCGCCGCCGGCACCGCGTAGCCCATCGTGCCGAGGCCGCCAGAGTTCAACCAGGTGTACGGCTTCTCGTAGGAGATGAACTGGGACGCCCACATCTGGTGCTGGCCCACCCCGGCCACGAAGATCGCGTCGGGGCCGACGATCTCGCCCAGGCGCTTGATCACGTACTGCGGGGAGAGCGTGCCGTCCGCCGGCTCGTCGTAGCCCAGCGGGTAGCGGTTGCGCAGGTCGTCCAGCTGAGTCCACCAGTCGCCCAGGCCGGTGGTGTGCCCCGCCGACCGCTCGACGGTCACCGCGGCGATCAGCTCGTCGATGACGTGCTTGGCGTCTCCCACGATCGGCACGTCCACATGCCGGTTCTTGCCGATCTCCGCGGGGTCGATGTCCGCGTGCACCACGGTCGCGTCCGGGGCGAACGAGTCCAGCTTGCCGGTGACCCGGTCGTCGAACCGCGCACCCAGCGCGACGATCAGATCCGACTTCTGCAGGCCGTAGACCGCGGCGACGGTGCCGTGCATGCCGGGCATCCCCAGGTGCTGCTGATGCGAGTCGGGGAACGCGCCGAGCGCCATCAGCGTGGTGACGACCGGGATGCCGGTCAGCTCGGCCAGCCGGCGCAGCCCGTCGGTGGCACCGGCCTTGAGCACCCCGCCGCCAACGTAGAGCACCGGCCGGCGGGCCGCGGTCATCAGCCGCGCCGCCTCCCGGATCTGCTTGCCGTGCGGGTGCAGGGTGGGCCGGTAACCGGGCAGGTCCAGGGTGGGCGGCCAGGAGAAGGTGGTCGGTGCCTGGAGCACGTCCTTGGGGATGTCGACCAGCACCGGGCCGGGTCGGCCGCTGCTGGCCAGGTGGAACGCCTCGGCCAGCACCCGAGGGATCTCCTCGGCGTTCTGGACGAGGAAGTTGTGCTTGGTGATCGGCAGGGTGATGCCCTGGATGTCCGCCTCCTGGAAGGCGTCGGTGCCGATCGACGGTCGGGCCACCTGCCCGGTGATCGCCACCATCGCCACCGAGTCCATGTACGCGTCGGCGATCGGGGTGACCAGGTTCGTCGCGCCCGGGCCGGAGGTGGCCATGCAGACGCCGACCTTGCCGGTGGCCTGCGCGTACCCGGTCGCCGCGTGCCCCGCGCCCTGCTCGTGCCGCACCAGGATGTGCCGGACGGTGGAGTCGTAGAGCGGGTCGTACGCCGGCAGGATCGCGCCGCCCGGGATGCCGAAGACGACGTCGACGTCGAGCGCCTCAAGGGACCGCACAAGCGAGCCGGCCCCGGAGACCTGGGCCGGAGCGGAGGGCCGTACCGCCGGGACGGCCGGGCTGGCCGGGGTGGCCGCGCTACGGGCGGCGGTCGGGTCGGCGGCGGCGGCGGTCGGGTCGGCGGCCGCGCGGGCCCGGCGGGCGGTGTGGGCGAGGGTCTCGGGCGTGGGTTTCGTCATGGCGGTTCTGGCCTTCGGCTGGAGTGGCTGTGGCTGGTCAAGCGTTGCGACACGGGCGGGGCCCGCCTCGCCAGGTTCCGACGGCAATAAAAACGGCCCTCGTGCAGATGCACGGGGCCAGCGCACTCTCAACGAGGGAGAGTGCGCTCAGGTAAGTACTCGCAGCGACCGGTACGACGACATGCGGCTAAGCCTGACGCATCTCACGCGATGAGTCAACTGATCCCACATGTTGGTTAACGGAGGCCGGCGCGTCGACCCGTGGCGCGCCATCGGCAGATGGGGTGAGCTGCCCGGACCCGCCCGAAACCCGACGTGGCGCGGGCAGCGGAGCGGGTCGCGCGCCCGGTGAGGTGGCCGCCTCCAGCATCGCCTCCAGGTGCTCGGCCGGCACCCCCCAGCCGAAGAGCGCGCCCTGGCCGAACCGGCAGCCGGCGGCCACCACCGCGGCCAACTCGGTCGGGGTGGTCACCCCCTCGGCGATCACCTCCAGCCCCAGTTGGTGGCCCAGTCGCATGACGATGTCGACCATCGGCGCGAACGCCGGACCGTCCTGGCCGACCGGCCGGACCGGCTCGTGCTCGGCGACCAGGCTGTGGTCGATCTTCAAAATGTCGATCGGCAACCGGCGCAACTGCCCCAGCGACGAGTAGCCCGCCCCGAAGTCGTCCAGCGCGATCCGGACACCGGTCAACCGCAGCGCGGTCAGCCGCCGGATCAGCTCATCCAGGTCGGTGGCGGCCGCGTGCTCGGTGACCTCCAGCACCAGCCGCTGCGGCGGCACGTGGTGGGCGCGCAGCGCCTCGGCGACCTGGACCACGTACTCCGGGGCGTGCAACTCGCGCGGGGAGACGTTGACCGACACCCACACGTCGTGCCCGTCCGCCAGCCAACGGGAGAGCTGGTAGCAGGCCTGATGCAGCACCCAGGCACCGAGCGGGGCGATCATGCCGCACTCCTCGGCGAGCGGAATGAACTCGTCCGGACGAACATTGCCCAGCTCGGGGTGGTGCCAGCGGAGCAGCGCCTCGGCGCCGACCGGCCGCACCGACGGCAGCGACGCCACCGGCTGGAAGGCCAACCGCAGCTCGTCGCGCTCGATGGCGCCACGCAGCTCGTGCTCCACCGTCGTACGTCGGCGCAGCAGCTGGTCGTACGCGGCGTCGTACCGCTCGATCCGGTTCTTGCCGCGCTGCTTGGCGTAGCGCAGTGCCAGGTCGGCGTGCCGCAGCAGCAGCTCCACGTCCGGCTCGCCGGCCCACCCGGCCACCCCGATGCTCACCGACAGGAAGACCGGCCCTTCCGGCTGGTCGTACGGCCGGTTGAGCACCCCGAGCAACCGTTCGGCGACGCGGTCCGCCTCGGCCGGCCGGCCCTGCATGAGTACGGCGAACTCGTCGCCGCCCAGCCGGGCGGCCACGTCGCCGGGGCGCAGGTTGCCGCGCAGCCGCCGGCCCACCTCGGCCAGCACCGCGTCGCCCACGTCATGGCCGCGCATGTCGTTGACGTTCTTGAAGCCGTCCAGGTCAAGCCCGAGCAGCACGCACGGGGTGCCCGCCGTCGCGCTGTCGTGCAGCGCGCGCAGCAGCCCTCGCCGATTGGCCAACGACGTCAGCGGATCGGTGTGCGCCAACTCGCGGAAGTGCGCCTCCCGCTCGACCAGGCGGCCCGCGTACCCCCGCACGTCGCGGAGGGTGAGGTACTGCCGGGCCACCAGCGCGAAGCCCTCCACGCTGCCAGCCACGATGGCCGGCGCGGTGAATCGACCGCCCTGGACGAGGTGGTACGTCGCCGAGGCGGCCAACGCCAGCATCGGGGCGATCGCGTACTCGCCGTCGCGACCGATCAGGTCCAGTTCGATCTGCCCGGGGCGGTCGGCCCGGTGCACCGCGAGCGCGACGGTCAGCAGGCCGGCGGCGAGCACCGCCGCGCCGGTCAGCGACATGGTCGGCCCGGCCTGGCAGAGCCCAGCGCTGAGACCCAGACCGCCGCAGGTCACCGCACTGATGCCGGCGCCCAGCGCGGCGAGCCGTCGGCGTGGGGCGGCGGCCCGGAAGACGACGATCACGGCGAGCCCGGCACCGAGCGCGGCGCTCACGGTGGCCACCAGGATCGCCGGGCAGGCCATCGGGGTGGCGGCGCCGAGCAACCGGGTGGGCTCGGAGAAGAGCACCCAGCCGACGAACCACAGCGCGGCCGCCATGGTCACGCCGTCCAGGGCGAGCCGCGCGGTCCCCGCCGCGGTGGCGGCCACCCCCGGCAGCCGGAGCAGACCGGCCGCGAAGGTCAACCCACTCACCGCCGTGCCGATCGCCACCGCGGTGGCCCACCCGGTGCGCTGCCCCTGCTCGTGGGCCCAGTGGTCGCTCGCGGAGAGCACGGCCACCACACCCGCCAACAGACTGAGCAGGGAGATCCCGGCGGCCGCCGCGAGGAGCAGGTGCGCCGGCCGGTGCGGCCCGGTGCGCCGCCGGGCGACCACGGTCAGCAGCACGGCAGCCGCGGCGGCGACAAGCCCGCTCAGCGCCGCGACCGCGACCATGCCCGGGGGGAGATGCACGTCCTCAAGAGTGCCGGATGAGCGCACATCGTGGGGACCGGGTGTGCATCTGTTGGGACACGGCACATACACCGGATGGCCGGCGCGGCGACGGTGTCATGCTGGTATGCATGCCTGAGCTGCGGTCGAGGACTTCCACACACGGTCGGACGATGGCCGGCGCCCGGGCCCTCTGGCGGGCCACCGGGATGACCGACGACGACTTCGGTAAGCCGATCGTCGCCATCGCCAACAGTTTCACCCAGTTCGTGCCGGGTCACGTACACCTCAAGGACATGGGTGGCCTGGTCGCCGACGCGATCGCCGAGGCCGGCGGGGTGGGCCGGGAGTTCAACACCATCGCGGTCGACGACGGCATCGCGATGGGCCATGGCGGCATGCTCTACTCCCTGCCCAGCCGGGAGTTGATCGCCGACGCGGTGGAGTACATGGTCAACGCGCACTGCGCGGACGCCCTGGTCTGCATCTCCAACTGCGACAAGATCACCCCGGGGATGCTGCTGGCCGCGCTGCGGCTCAACATCCCGACCGTCTTCGTCTCCGGTGGCCCCATGGAGGCCGGCAAGACGATGGCGATCGAGGGCGTCGTGCACAGCAAGATCGACCTGATCGACGCGATGATCGCCTCCTCGAACGAGGCGGTCACCGACGAACAGCTCGGTGAGATCGAGCGCTCCGCCTGCCCGACCTGTGGCTCCTGCTCCGGCATGTTCACCGCCAACTCGATGAACTGCCTCACCGAGGCGATCGGGCTGGCGCTGCCGGGCAACGGTTCGACGCTGGCCACCCACGCCGCACGCCGGTCGCTCTTCGTCGAGGCAGGCCGCACCATCGTCGAGATCTCCAAGCGGTGGTACGACGGCGACGACGAATCGGTGCTGCCCCGCACGGTCGCCTCCAAGGCCGCCTTCGAGAACGCGGTCGCCCTGGACGTCGCGATGGGCGGCTCCACCAACACCGTGCTGCACCTGCTGGCCGCCGCCCGTGAGGCGGAGATGGACTTCGGCGTCACCGACATCGACGCCATCTCCCGGCGGGTGCCGTGCCTGGCCAAGGTCGCCCCGAACTCGCCGAACTACCACATGGAGGACGTGCACCGGGCCGGCGGCATTCCGGCGCTCCTCGGCGAGTTGGACCGGGCCGGGCAGCTCAACCGGGACGTGCACGCCGTGCACTCCCCCTCGCTGGCGCAGTGGCTGACCGACTGGGACGTGCGCGGCGGCTCCCCGACACCGACCGCGGTCGAGCTGTTCCACGCCGCCCCGGGCGGGGTGCGCACCGTCGAGCCGTTCTCCACCACCAACCGGTGGTCGTCGCTGGACACCGACGCGGCCGGCGGCTGCATCCGGGATCGCGAGCACGCGTACTCCGCCGACGGCGGGCTGGCCATCCTGCACGGCAACCTGGCACCGGAGGGCAGCGTGGTGAAGACCGCCGGCGTGCCGGACGACTGCCTGACCTTCCGCGGCCCCGCGAAGGTCTACGAGTCGCAGGACGACGCGGTGACCGCGATCCTCGCCAAGCAGGTGGTCGCCGGGGACGTCGTGGTGATCCGGTACGAGGGGCCGAAGGGCGGCCCCGGCATGCAGGAGATGCTCTACCCCACCTCGTTCCTCAAGGGACGCGGGCTGGGCCGCTCCTGTGCGCTGCTCACCGACGGCCGCTTCTCCGGCGGCACCTCCGGGCTCTCCATCGGGCACGTCTCCCCCGAGGCGGCCTCCGGTGGGCTGATCGCCCTCGTCCGGGAGGGCGACGAGATCGTCATCGACATCCCCGGCCGGTCCATCGAGCTGAACGTGCCGTCCGACGAGTTGGAGGCGCGACGGGTGGCCGAGGAGAAGCGCGACAAGCCGTACACCCCGACCGACCGGCAGCGCCCGGTGTCGGCGGCACTGCGCGCGTACGCCTCGATGGCCACCTCGGCCAGCGACGGCGCCTACCGCCGCGTCCCGGAGTAAGTCTCTCGGGCGCGGCCACGCTCCCACGATCACCACGAGATCGGCGACATCGCGGCATCAAGTCGACTTGGACACCGGGATATCGGCGATCTCGTGGTGATCAGCGGGTCAGCTGGCGGCTACGACGTGGTCGATGACCAGGTGGGCGGCGCCCGTGATGCCGACGTCCTGGCCGCTGTCGACCCGCTCGATGAGCAGGGTCTGGGTGGCCAACGGTAGGCACCGCTCGTAGAGGGTGGCTCGCATGCTGGCGAGCAGCGGCTCGCAGTCGGCGAGTCGGCCGCCGATGGCCACCACCTGCGGGTTGAAGAAGTTGACCACCACGGCCAGGATCTCGCCGATGGCCCGGCCGGCCTGCCGGGCGAGCGCGGTGGCGCGCCGGTCACCGTCGTCGATCAGGCGGATCACGCCGGTCAGGTCGTCGACCGGCACGCCCTGGTCACGTAGCGCGGTGACCAGGGCCGCGCCACTGGCCACCGCCTCCAGGCAACCGGCGTTGCCGCAGGTGCAGGGTGGCGCGGGATCGGCCACCACCCGGCAGTGGCTGATGTCCCCGGCCGATCCCTGTGCGCCCCGGTGCAGCCGTCCGCTGGAGATCACGCCGGAGCCGATCCCGGTGCCGGCCTTGATG
Source organism: Micromonospora sp. NPDC005291 (assembly GCF_040607415.1). NCBI lineage: Bacteria > Bacillati > Actinomycetota > Actinomycetes > Micromonosporales > Micromonosporaceae > Micromonospora > Micromonospora sp. NPDC005291. The sequence goes on along the minus strand of NZ_JBEXGR010000009.1, from coordinate 88,375 downwards.
TAGACGGCGTGGTCCAGCTCGGGATGTGCCGTGCGGTGTGCGCCGAGCGCCATCAGGTTGGCGTCGTTGTCCACGATGATCGGCACCTCGAACCGGTCGGCACAGAAGGCGGCGACGTCGAAGCCGTTCCAGCCAGGCATCCGGGACGGGCTGACGATGCGTCCGGTGGCGTGCTGCACCGGGCCGGGAATGCCGATACCGACGCCGCGCAGCACATCCGCCGCCGACGCGCCGCCGGAGGCCGCTGACCCGCCACCGGCCGCCAGCGCGGCGACCTCGGTCAGCAGGGCACCGAGCACCGCTTCCGGACCGTCCTCGATGCGTACGGGCAGGGTGCGGCCCTGGACCACCCGCCCGGAGAGATCCAGTGTGCCGACGCGGGCGTGGTGCGCGCCGAGGTCGATGGCGCCGACCACGGCGCCGCCGGTGGGTACGGCGAGCTGGCGTGGCCGTCGCCCACCCCGGGATCGCCCGTCGCCGGTCTCCTCCAGCAAACCCTGGTTGATCAACGCCTCCACACGCTGGGAGACCGTCGAGGGGGACAGCCCGGAGAGCCGGGACAGGTCAGCACGACTGACGGCCGCTCCGGTGGCCACCCAGCGCAGCAGCTCCCGGGGACCGCCCCGAAGGGCTTCGCGTGGCGCGTCGTCAATCGTCACGTCAGGTTCTTAGCACCCGAAGTTTGTTCAAGCAACCGGTTGACTTAGTTTGCTGGCTACCTTTAGATGACGCTGTTGGTTCGATATGAAGCCGACTTAGTTTTGTAGTCGAAGGAAGTGGGTGCGTCTGGTGGCACCGGAGACGACGGGTGCGGACCGACCGATGGTGTCGGTACGTGGCCTGCACAAGTGGTTCGGTCCGCTGCACGTACTCAAGGACATCGACCTCACGGTGACCGCCGGCGAGGTGGTCGTCGTGGTGGGGCCGTCCGGCTCCGGCAAGTCGACCCTGTGCCGCTGCCTCAACCGGTTGGAGACGGCCGGGCAGGGCAGCATCGAGATCGACGGTGAGCCGCTGCCGGCCGAGGGCCGCGCGCTGGCCCGGCTGCGCGCCGACGTCGGCATGGTCTTCCAGTCCTTCAACCTCTTCGGGCACAAGACGGTGCTGGACAACATCACCCTCGGGCCCACCCGGGTCCGCAGGATCGCCCGGCCCGAGGCGCGGCAGCAGGCGATGGCCCTGCTGGAACGCGTCGGCATCGCCGACAAGGCGAACCACCACCCGGCCCAACTCTCCGGTGGGCAGCAGCAGCGGGCCGCGATCGCCCGAGCACTGGCGATGCAGCCGAAGGTGCTGCTCTTCGACGAGCCGACGTCGGCCCTCGACCCGGAGATGGTCAACGAGGTGCTCGACGTGATGGTCTCCCTCGCCGCCGAGGGGATGACCATGATCGTGGTCACCCACGAGATGGGCTTCGCCCGCCGCGCCGCCGATCGGGTGGTCTTCATGGACGACGGCCGCATCGTCGAGTCCGGAGCCCCCGACGACTTCTTCGCCGCCCCGCAGACCGAGCGGGCACGCGATTTCCTTTCCAAGATCCTCCAGCACTAGCCCCCAACAGGAGGGTGTCATGTCAATCCTCAAGATGAGCTTCACCGGACGGCGCTCACTCGCCCTCACCGCCACCGCGGTGGCGGTGGCCCTCGCCGCCACCGGCTGCGGCGGTGACAGCGGCAGCAGCGCTCCGTCGCTGCCCGGCAACCCCGGCCTCGGCGGCGACGGCGTGATCGCCCAGTCGGTGTACGACGCCGCCCCGGTCGCCACCGACGCGGACATCCCGGCCGGTTCCACCATGGACGCGATCCGCAAGCGCGGCTACCTGAACATCGGCGGATCCCTGGACGCGCCGCTGCTCGCCCAGCAGAACCCGGTCAGCGGCACCATCGAGGGCTTCGACGCCGACATGGCGAAGTTGCTGGCGAAGTACATCATCGGCAAGCCCGAGGTGAAGACGACGACCATCGGCACCCAGACCCGGGAGGCCATGCTCCAGGCCAAGTCGGTGGACGCGGTCTTCCAGACGTACACCATCACCCCGCAGCGGGCCACCCAGGTCGCCTTCGCCGGGCCGTACCTCACCTCCGGTCTGGCGGTCGGCGTCCGCAAGGACGACACCTCGATCAAGAGCGTCAAGGACCTCGCCGGCAAGACCGTCATCGTCGGGGCGAACACCCCCGCGGTCACCGCACTGCCCTCCGCCGCTCCCGGCTCGAAGCAGATCGCCTTCGGCACCGACCCGCAGGCGCTGCAGGCGCTGCTCCAGAAGCGCGGCGACGCGTACGTGCAGGACTTCACGCTGCTCGCCTCGGGCGCCAAGGCGAACCCGGGGATGAAGGTGGTCGGCGAACCGTTCACCACGGAGGCGTACGGCATCGGCCTCAACCGGGAGGACCCGCAGTTCAAGGAGTTCGTCAACAACTGGCTGAAGAAGATCCAGGCCGACGGCACGTGGGCGAAGGTCTGGGAGGGCACCCTCGGCTCGGTGGTCGAGGGTGGGGCGCCCACCCCGCCCGCCCTCGGTTCCGCCGACGGCTCCTGAGCATCCTCCCGTACCGATGGACGCCCTCACCGCCCACCTGAGCGAGCTCGGCCACGGCCTGGTCACGACGGTCGAACTGACCGTCGTGACCACCATCGGCGCGATGCTGCTGGGCCTCGTCGTAGCCACCCTGCGGATCGCCCCCGTCCCACTGCTGCGCGTAATCGGCACGGCGTACGTCGAGGTGTTCCAGAACCTGCCGCTGCTGGCCCTGCTGGTGCTCTTCGTCTTCGCGCTGCCGACCATCGGCATCACGTTCCCGCTGTTCACCTCCGCCGCGATCGTCATCGCCGTCTACGAGGGGGCGTACCTGGCGGAGGCGATCCGCGCCGGGATCAACACGGTCGGCGTCGGCCAGGCTGAGGCGGCCCGTGCCATCGGGCTCACCTTCGGCCAGTCCCTGCGGCACGTGATCCTGCCGCAGGGACTGCGGGCGGTGATCCAGCCGATCGGCAACATCTGCATCGCACTGCTGATGAACACCTCACTGGCCGCCGTCGTCGGGATCGTCGAGCTGACCCAGGCGGCCAACACCGTGAACCTCGTCGAGGCTCAGCCGATCGCCGTCTTCACCGGCGCGGGCCTCGCCTACATGCTGCTGGCGTTGATCATCGGTCAGGTCACCGGCTTGCTCGAACGAAGGCTGGCGATCGTCCGATGAACCAGGCCCAACAGATTCTCTTCGACGAGCCCGGCCCCCGTGCCCGGCGGCGGATCCGGATCGCCACCGTGCTGGGCGCCGTCCTCCTGGCCGGTGCCGCCGTCGCGGCCGTGTACCAGTTCGCCAGCCACGGCGAGCTGGCCGCCGCCCGGTGGGAACCGTTCACCACCTGGCCGATCTGGCGGTACCTGCTCAACGGACTGTGGGCGACGGTGCGTGCCGCCGCCGCGACCGCCGTGCTCAGCGCCACGCTCGGGTTGCTGCTGGCGCTCGGCCGGCTGTCGGTGCATCGACCGCTGCGGTGGCTGGCCGGCGCGTACGTGGAGATCTTCCGGACCGTCCCCACGCTGCTGCTGATCTACGTGACGCTGTTCGCACTCCCGCAGTACGGGATGAACTTCCCGCTGTTCTGGAAGCTCGTGGTGCCGCTGGTGGTCTCCAACTCGGCGGCGTTCGCGGAGATCTTCCGGGCCGGCATCCTGGCCCTGGACCGTGGACAGACCGAGGCTGGCCTCGCCGTCGGGCTGCGCCGCGGGCAGGTCATGGCGCTGGTGGTGCTGCCACAGGCGCTGCTCCAGCTCACCCCGTCCCTGGTCAGCCAGCTGGTCGGGCTGCTCAAGGACACCTCGCTCGGCTTCGTGGTCAGCTACACCGAGCTGCTCTACAGCGGGCAGGTGCTCTCCTCGTACACCCACCTGCTGATCCAGACGTTCCTGGTGGTGGCGCTGATCTACCTGGTGGTCAACGCCTCGCTGTCGAAGTTCGCCCGCGTTCTCCAAGCCCGCAACGGCCGGTTCAGCAGCCGGCGTGGACGACGGACCGCGGACCTGCCCCCACCGCTCATCGAAGGGAACAGCACCCGGTGACCATTGCCCGCTACGCCGAACTGGCCCGGGTCGTCCGTAACGACTTCGTCGAGAGCAGTCACTACGGCAGCGTCGTGGTGCTCGCTCCGGACGGCGAGGTCGTCCTCGCCGGCGGCGTACCCGACGAGCCGGTACTCCCCCGCTCCACCCTCAAGCCGGTACAGGCGTTGGCCTGCCGGGTCGCGGCGGCCCCCGGTCTCGATGGCGTCGACCCGCTGACCGGCCCGGCGCTGGCCCTCGCCGCAGGCAGCCACACCGGCGACGACCGGCATGTCGAGGTGGTCCGGGTGATGCTGGCCGGTGCCGGCCTGACCGAGGACGCGCTCGGCTGCCCGGAGGACTGGCCGGAGGACGAGCCGACCCGGGATCGGCTGATCCGCGCTGGCGGGCAACGCGACCGGATCCGGATGAACTGCTCCGGCAAGCACGCCGCCATGCTGGTCGCCTGCGTCGCCCGGTCCTGGAGCACACACGACTATCTCGACCCCGATCACCCCCTGCAGCGGGAAACCGCCGCCATCGTCGCCCGGCTGGCCGGCACGCCGATCGCGCACCACGCGGTCGACGGCTGCGGCGCGCCGCTGTTCGGCCTGCCGCTGACCGGCCTGGCCCGCACGTTCCAGGCGTTGGTCACCGCGCCCGCCGGGAGCGACGAGGCACTGGTCGCGCAGGCCATGCGCCAACACCCGGAGTACGTGGGCGGCTGGCGCGGGCACCCGAACACCGACCTGATGCGGGCACTGCCCGGCGTACTCGCCAAGGGCGGGGCCGAGGGCGTGCTCGCGGTGGCCGCCCCGGACGGTCACGCCGTGGCGGTGAAGGTGATCGACGGCTCACCCCGAGCCACCACTGCCATCGTCCTCGCCGCCCTGGACGCCGTGGGCGTACCGGTGGGCGGAGCCGACGCGCTGCGCCAGGTGCCGGTGCTCGGCGGCGGCGAACCGGTCGGCGCCGTCACCGCCGTCATCGATTGGACCGCGGCATCGTCCCGTACCGAAAAGGAAGAGTCATGAGCACATTCGAAATCTGCATCGACAGCGTCGAGGGTGCGGTCGCCGCCGAGGAGGCCGGCGCCGACCGGGTGGAGCTGTGCTCCGCGCTCTTCGACGGCGGACTGACCCCCAGCCTGGGCACCATCGAGACGACTCTGCGCGCCGTCACCCGGATCCGGGTGCATGTGATCGTCCGGCCCCGGGCCGGCGACTTCATCTACTCGCCGTTCGAGATCGAGGCGATGGAGCGGGACGTGCGGGCCGCGGTTGCGGCCGGCGCGCACGGCATCGTGATCGGCGCGCTGACCGCCGAGGGTGACGTCGACGTGCCGACCAGCCGTCGCCTGATCGCCGCCGCCGGCGACACCAGGATCACCTTCCACCGCGCGTTCGACATGACCCGCGACCCGTACGCGGCGCTGGAGCAGCTGATCGAGTTGGGCGTGCATCGGGTGCTCACCTCGGGCCAGGAGGTCAGCGTGCTGGAGGGTGCTCCGCTCATCGCCGACCTGGTCCGTCGGGCCGCCGGGCGGATCGTCATCATGCCGGGTGGCGGCATCACCCCGCGCAACATCGCCCGGATCGTCGAGGCGACCGGCGCCGACGAGTATCACTTCGCGGCCCTGGTCAGCTCGGACAGCCCGGCCGTGCACCGCAACCCCGCGCCGCTGATGGGCGGCACCCTGAACCGCCCCGAGTACGAGCGCTCGGGCACCTCGGGCGCCCTGGTCGGCCAGGTGCTCGCCGCGGCCCGCGCCTGACCCTCCACGCGCTCTGCCGAGCGGTGGACCCCGGAGGAGGGTCCGCCGCTCGCGCCGGCCAGTTTCCCGTGTCCTGAAGCGGCCCCTCCTCAGTAGGCGACCAGGGCGATGAGCAGCGACGACACCGCACCGGCCAGAAGCACGACGCCGGTGCCCAGCCCGACCACCGCACTCACCGCCACGGCACGGGCCCTCGCGACCGAAACCGCCGCGACCGCCACGACGGTGACCAGCGCGGCGACCAGATGGATCAGCGGGTAGCCGAGTAGCGCCGCCACGGGGAAGAGGTGGACGCCCACGACCAGGGCGATCCAGGGGGCGATCAGCTCACCGCGCCGCAGCCGGGCCAACAACCCGGCACCGACAGCGGCGACCGCGAATTCGACACCGACGACGATGCCGAAGGTCCGGCTGGTGTCGGCGTCGAACGCCGTACCGTCCGACCAGTGACTCCAGGCGAGGAGCGCTCCGGCGACGGCGGTGAGCAGCGACAGAACCGAACCAGCGATGAGTACCGGCCGCCACGGCTTCGGGGGCGCTTCCTGAGCCCAGCCGAACCAACTGGAGGCGAAGAACCCGAAGACGAACGCCGTCGCGGCCGCGTCTCGGACATGCTCGGTAATCATCTGCGCTCCCCCGAATACGGCCTGGCTCGACGACTGTCGTCGTCTGTCCGTCAGCCGCTTCATGGAGCAGCGGCCCGTGACGCGGTAGATACTGCCCTACCCGTCCCGTCGCCCACGCCGCAGTCAGGCGCGAGAACCGTGCTGATCGTGCTCGAACTTGGAAGTAGTGGCCTCCCTCGCCGACGGAGACCACTACTTCCTGGATCGAGCACGATCATGAGGCGCGAGCTAGCCGCGTCCGATGTCGTTCACGCAGCGGAGCACCGGGCGGGCGGCGAGGGCTGTGGCGTCCAGCGGGGTGTCGGCCTGCACGGTGAAGGTCGTCGACTCGCCGGGCAGCAGGGTGACCAGGGCCCTGTCCACGGACGCCGCCGGGTCCAGTCGATCCGCGAAGAGCGTCAGGTCGCGCAGCACCGTACCGGCCGTGACCCGGACCCGCTGCCCGCCGTCGACCCGCTCGACCGACGCCTCCCATGCCGCCGACGGCCAGTCCACGTCCCGGTCCTCGGCAAAGAACCAGAGTGCCCGCTCGGCGCTCTGGCCCGCCTCGGCGACCAGCAGCTCACGCCGGGCCTCCTCCGGACGGGTCAGCTCCGCCGGCAGCGCCAGCATGACCGCCGAGTACGCGGGGACGGCCAACTCCATCGTCGTCTTCGCCCGGGGCTCACCGGCGAGGGTCAGCCGGGTCACCGAGGCCGACGCCCGCCAGGGCGTACCGCCGTCGTTGACCGCGACCAGGGCCAGGCCGCCGGCGCGGGGTTGCACGGTGAGCAGCCGATCGGCGTACGCGTGGCGCAGCGCGTACCACAGGGGTTTGCGCCGGCCGTCGCCGTCGACGGCCGACCAGGAGGTGACCGGCCAGCAGTCGTTGAGCTGCCAGACGATGGTGCCCGCGCAGACGCCCCGGTGTGAGCGGAAGTGCTCCACCCCGAGCTGGATCGCGCGTGCCTGGTTGAGCTGTGTCAGGTAGTGCCAGTCGTCGAAGTCCGCCGGGGCGGGTAGATGCGCGTCCAGCCCTCGCTGGAGCTTGGCGTCACCGTCGGCCGCCTTCTGGTGGTGCGCCATGCCTGGCGAGTCGTGCGCGAGGGGTTCGTCGCCCAGCGCCCGACGCAGGGTGGCGTATGCCGGTGGGGCCTGGTAGCCGAACTCGGCGACGAAGCGTGGGACGTACTCCCGGTATCTGGTGTAGTCGTCGGTGTTCCACACGTCCCAGATGTGCGTGGTGCCGTGCGCCGGATCGTTGGGGTGGATCGCCTCGGTGCCCGACCAGGGGCTGCCCGGCCAGTAGGGGCGGGTCGGGTCCAGCTCGCCGACGATCCGGGGCAGCACGTCCAGGTAGTAGCCGCGACCCCAGGTGCGCCCCGCGAGGGCCTCCTGCCAGTCCCAGTCGTGCCAGCCCCAGATGTTCTCGTTGTTGCCGGTCCAGAGCACCAACGACGGGTACGGAGCCAGCCGGGTCACCTGCTCGGCGGCCTCGGCGGCCACCTCGGTGCCGAACGGCTCCTCCTCCGGGTAGGCCGCGCAGGCGAAGAGGAAGTCCTGCTGAACGAGCAGCCCGCGTTCGTCGGCGAGGTCGTAGAAGTCCGCCGACTCGTACCGGCCGCCGCCCCAGACCCGCAGCAGGTTGATGTTGGCCGCGGCGGCCTGGTCGAACCGCTCGGCCAGCCGCTGGCGGGTGATCCGGGTGGGGAAGACGTCGTCCGGGATCCAGTTGACCCCGCGTACGAAGACCGGGACGTCGTTGACCGACAGCACGAACGGGGTGCCGTGCTCGTCTTCGGTGGTGTCCAGTCGGACCGTACGGAAGCCGACCCGATGGGACCAGCTGTCGAGAAGGTCGCCGTGCGGTGCGTGCAGGGTCACCTCGATCGGGTGGCGCACCTGCTCGCCGTACCCCCGGGGCCACCAGAGCGCGGGCTCACCGACGGTGAGGGTCAGCACGGCCGTGCGCTGCCCGGCCGGGACGACCACGTCGGCGCGGACGCCCGCGACGGTGGCCCGGACGGTGAGCGGGACGTCCGCGACCCGCTCGACCTCGACGTGCAGCTCGACCCGGCCGTCGCGGCCATCCATTGTGATCAGTGGACGGACGCTGGCCAGCCGGGCGGTGGACCAGGCGTGCAGGCCGATCTCCTGCCAGATGCCGGCGGTGACCAGGGTCGGCCCCCAGTCCCAGCCGAAGTTGCAGGCCATCTTGCGGATGAAGTGGAACGGCTCCGGATAGGCGTTGGGCCGGTCGCCGAGCCGCTCCTGCTGCGCTTCGGCGTAGCGGTACGCGGAGTCGAACGCGATGACCAGGTCGTTGTCGCCGTCGTGCAGCAGCGAACGGACGTCGAAGCGGTAGCCGCGGTGCATGTTCTCGGTGCGGCCGACCTCGACACCGTTGACGGTGACCGTGGCGACGGTGTCCAGGCCGGCGCAGACCAGGTCGACCCGGGCGTGATCGCCCGCCGGGCGCCGGAAGGTCGTCCTGTAGCTCCAGTCGGTGCGCCCGATCCAGGCCAGTGCCAGCTCGTTGTCGTCGAGGTAGGGATCGGGAATCAGCCCGGCGTCGAGCAGGTCGGTATGCACCGAACCGGGCACGGTCGCCGGCACGACCCGCCCGGCGATCTCGGCCGGCACCTGCGCTCCGGGTGCCGCCCGCAGGGTCCAACCGTCGTGGAGTGCCTGTCGGCTCAAGACTTCACCGCACCTTCCATGATTCCGCGGACGATCTGGCGTCCACCGATGAACAGCATGATCAGCAGGGGGATGGTCGCCACGAACGCCCCGGCGAGGACCCGACGGTAGATGACGTAGTTGCCGCTGGCCAGATCGGAGATGGCAACCATCGAGGTCGGGTAATCGGTGCCACCCAGGGTGATCAGCGGCCACTGGAAGTCGTTCCAGGTCGCCACGAAGGTGAGCAGGCCGAGCACCGCGAGGGCCGGCCGGATCGCCGGCAGGACGATGGACCGGTAGACCCGCATGGTGGTCGCGCCGTCCATCCGGGCCGACTCGATCAGCTCGTCGGGCACGGTGTTGAGGATGAACTGCCGCATGTAGAAGACGCCGAACGCGGTGACCAGGCCGGGCACGATGACCGCCAGCAGGGTGCCGTTCCAGCCCAGCTTGCCCATGACGATGTACAACGCGACCACGCCGAGCTGGTTCGGCACGGTGAGGGTGAGCACCACGAACAGCATGAGCCAGCGGCTGCCGGCGAAACGCAGCTTGGCGAAGGCGAACCCGGCCAGCGAGCAGAAGAACAGCATCGAGACGGTCACCACGGTCGAGACGATGACGCTGTTGATCAGCGAGGCGGCGAAGTAGACGTCCTGCAGCGAGAAGACCTCGTCCAGGTTGACCAGGAACTTCTCGCCGGGGATCACGGCCGGTGGGATCTGGGCCAGAGCCTCGTCGTCGCTGGTGGCGATGACGAACATCCAGTACAGCGGGAACGCCGCGAAGAGCATGGTGGTGGCCAGCAGCAGGTACGTTCCGACGCCGGCCGGGGTGTCCTGCGGGGCGCGGCCCATCAGGGCGGCCCGCCGGCGGCGGCTCCTGGTGACCGGCGGTGCGGTGTCGACGGCGCTCACCTGGATCGCCCTCCGGAGAGTCGGTTGGTCAGCAGGGTGTTGATCCCGGCCACGACCAGGATGATCAGGAAGAGCGCCCAGCTCATGGCGGCCGCGTAGCCGAGGTTGAGGTCCTTCCAGCCGACCTTGTAGATCAGCTGGGCGATGGTCTGCCACTCGCCGTTGGGTCCGCCGGTGGCGGCCTGCGCGTTGAGGTCGAACAGCATCGGCTCGATGAAGAGCTGGAACCCGCCGATGGTGGACAGGATGACGGTGAAGACGATCACCGGCTGGATCATCGGCACGGTGATCCGCCAGAGCTGACGCCACGGGCCGGCGCCGTCGACCGCGGCGGCCTCGTAGACGTCGCGCGGGATCGACTGCATGGCGGCCAGGTAGAGCAGCGCGTTGTAGCCGATCCACTTCCAGTTGACCATCGTGGCGATGGCGATCCAGGCGTGCATCTTGTCGGCCCGCCAGTTGATCGGAGCATCGTCGCCGATGCCGAAAAGGCCGAGAACCCAGTTGGCCATCCCGAAGTCGCGGGAGAAGAAGACGCTGAACACCATCGTCGAGGCGACGATCGGGGTGACGTACGGCAGCAGCACGCCCACGCGCCACCAGGTCTGCGCCCGCAGCCGGCGGTTGAGCAACGACGCCACGATCAGCGCGAGCAGCAGCTGCGGCACCGAGGAGAGCAGGAAGATGCCGAAGGTGTTGTAGAGCGCGTTCCAGAAGTCCTCGTCACCGAAGAGCTGGCGGAAGTTGGCCAGGCCGGCCCAACCGGTCAGTGTCGGGTCGTCCAGCCGGTAGTTCCGCAGGGCGATGACGCCGTTGAAGATCAGCGGAAACAGCCCGAAGACCAGGAAGATCAGGAAGAACGGCGCGATCAACACGTACGGCATGTAGCGCGTGTCGAACCGGTACAGCCGATCGCGCCAGCTGAGCCGGCGGTGGTCCGGGTCGGTGCCGTGGCCGTGCCGCCCGTCGGCGGCGCGGCGGCCCGGCGACGCGGGGGCGGCGCGGGTGGTGGACATCGGGACACTCCAGGGCCGAAGAGACGGGGTACGCGTGGGTGGCGCGGGGGCAGCCTGGTGGTCGCCCACCCCCGCGCCGACGGGCTCAGGAGGTGCTGGCCTTCTCGGCTTCCTTGAGCGCCTCGGCCCAGGCGGCCTCGGGCTTGAGGGTCTTGTTCTGCACTCGGATCAGCACGTTCTCCACGGCCACCCGGGTCGGGCCGTTCTTCTTGCCCAGGTACTGCGGGGTCAGACCCTGCGCCATCTTCGGGAAGATCTGCCCGACGGGCGCGTCGGTGAAGAACGGGTTCTTGAAGTCCGCGATCGCGGGGTCGCTGTAGAGGGCCGGTTGGGACGGCAGGTTGCCGACCTTCTTGAAGATCTCAATCTGCTGCTCCGGCTGGACCAGCCACTCCACCAGCTTGTACGCCTCGTCGACGTTCTTGCTCTGCTTGGGGATGGTGAGGAACGAGCCACCCCAGTTGCCGCCGCCACCGGGCACCGCGGCGATGTCCCACTTGCCCTCGGTGTTGGGGGCGGTGTCCTTGATGTGGCCGAGCATCCAGGCCGGGCAGGCGAGCACCGCGAAGGAACCGCTGGTGAAGCCCTTGTCCCAGTCGGCCTGGAAGCTGGCCAGGTTGGCGGAGAGGTCGGCCTGGATGGCCTTGATGGTGTAGTCGAAGGCGATCTTCGGGCCCTGCTCCATCTGGAGCTGGTCCTGCTCGTTGTAGAAACCGACGGGCTGCTGGCCGAGAATCGGGTTGAACAGGTTGCTGCCGGCGTCGATGAACTTCTTCTTGCTCTGGGCGGTGTACTGCTGGCCGACCTCGATGAACCTGTCCCAGGTGGGCCAGAGGGCGGAGACCTCGTCCCGCTCGGTGGGCAGCCCGGCGGCCTTGAACAGGTCGGTGCGGTAGCACATGGCGAGGCCGCCGGTGTCGGTGCCGAGGCCGATCTGGGTCTTGCCGTCAGCGGAGAGCGACTGCTTCCACTTCCACGGCAGGTACTTGCTCTCGTACGAGCCGGCGCCCTTGTCGAGCAGGTTGACGAACTTGTCCGACTGGCTACGGAACTGCACCATGAAGCCCTCGTCGATGGCGGCGATGTCCGGCGCTCCGGAGCCGGCGACCAGCTTCTTCTGCAGGTCCTCGTGCTGGGCGTTGTACTCCCCGGAATTCAGTTGGATCTTGACGTTCGGGTTGGCCGCCTCGTACTTCGTCTTGAGGTCAGTGAGGCCGAAGTCGCCCCAGAAGTTGATTTTCAGGGTGACCTGGCCATCCGCGGCGCCGGAATCCTGTCCGCTCTTGCCGCTGCACGCGGCCACCAGGGCAAGACCGACCGCGCCCACGGCGACGGTGCGGGCCCACCGGGTCCAGGATCTTTTCATGTCATCCTCCGAACAAGTGGGAACGCTCCCGACATCGAGAGACGTTGACTGAACCGGATAAGTGAGGCCACCGTACGGTTCGGTCTCAGGAGTGTCAACGGCCGGTTAACACCACCCTCAGTCGATGCACAGAGAGACCCTTGGGAGCGCGAACAGGCGTGGTGGGGCCGTTTCCGCCGTAGCTTCGCGCAGCGCCCGCAGGTCGGTGCCAAGGACGCACAGGTACGCTGAACCGCGCAAGTAATGAGCGTTTGTCTATCGTGGACAATCGGCCTGCCGCACCGTTGCGCTAGGTTGAGGGCGCCGCCGACCAGCTGACCAGGTCAGGTCGTCGTCGCGTCAGCCAGGAGACCCGACCTTCCCGAGGCCGGAAAGTGGAGGAACATGCCGGTGAAGCGGCCGACCATCGCCGACGTCGCCCGACGCGCCGGGGTGTCCAAGGGCGCCGTGTCGTACGCGCTGAACGGGCAGCCTGGCGTCTCCGAGGCCACCCGGCAACGCATCCTGGCCATCGCCACGGAGATCGGGTTCAGCCCGAGCAGCGCAGCCCGCGCGCTCTCCGCCGCCGCCGCGGGGGCGGTCGGCCTGGCCCTGTGCCGACCGGCCCGGATCCTCGGCATCGAGCCGTTCTTCATGGAGCTGATCAGTGGCGTCGAGGCCGAACTCTCCGCCCGCTCGTACGCGCTGACCCTCCAGGTGGTGGCCGACCACGACGCCGAGATCGCGGTCTACCGGCGCTGGTGGGGCGAACGTCGGGTGGACGGCGTGCTCGTCTGCGACCTACGCACCGACGACCGCCGCATCCCCGCACTAGAGCAGATCCAACTACCGGCGGTGGTGATCGGCGGGCCCGGTGGCACCGGTGACCTGGCCAGCCTCTGGTCCGACGACGCCGCCGCACTGACCGAGACGGTGGAATACCTGGTCGCGCTCGGGCACCGACGGATCGCCCGGGTGGGCGGCCTGCCCGACCTCCGACACACCGAGATCCGCACCGACGCCTTCGGGGCGGTCTGCCAGCAGCTCGGCCTGGTCGACGCGGTCACCGTCTGGTCCGACTACACGGGCGAGGAGGGCGGCCGGGCCACCCGCCGGTTGCTCAGCTCCGCCCACCGGCCCACCGCGGTCATCTACGACAACGACGTGATGGCCATCGCCGGGCTCTCCGTCGCCCAGGAGATGGGGCTCACCGTGCCGGGCGATCTGTCCATCGTGGCCTGGGACGACTCGCCGCTCTGCCGCCTGGTGCACCCGCCGCTGACCGCGTTGGGCCGGGACATCCCGGCGTACGGCGCGCACGCCGCCCGGCAACTGCTCGCCGTCATCGCCGGACAGCCCGCGACCCGGGTGCAGGACGAGACCCCTCACCTCACACCGCGTGGCAGCACCGCACCACCCCGCGAGAGGTGAACCGGTTCACCAATTCAGCGGGACGTCGACGGAAACTCCTCGAAGTACGCCTCGACCCGCTCGGCCGTCGCCGGACGGGCCAGTGCGAAGCCCTGCCCGTACCGGCAGCCACCCCGGCGCGCCCCCTCGACCTGGGTCGACGACTCCAGCTCCTCGGCGACGATCTCCACGCCCAGCCGCTCGCCGACGGTGACCACCACGTCGATCAGCGGTGGCTGCCCGTCCGGCCGTGCGCCCACCAACTCGGGGCCCACCTTCAGCAGATCGATCGGCAGCCGACGGAGTTGGGCCAGCGAGGCGCGCTCGGCCCGGAAGTCGTCCAACGCGGTGCGTACGCCCAGCGACCGCAGCCCGGCCAGCCGGGCCACCACGGTCGGCAGGTCACCGGCGATCCTCGGCTCGCTCACCTCCACCACCAGCCGTTCCGGCAGCACCCCGTACGCAGCCAGCACAGCCGACGTGCGCTGCACGAAGTCGGGGGTGGTCAGCTCCCGCGTCGTGACGTTGACCGCCATCCACAGCTCCCGGACGCACACCGACCAGTCGGACAACTGACGGCAGGCCCGGTCCAGTACCCACCACTCCAACTCGCCAACCAGGTCCAGGTCCTCGGCGACCGGCAGCAGCTCGGCCGGGAGCACCGTGCCGAGCACCGGGCTGCGCCAGCGCAGCAGCGCCTCCGCACCCACCGGCTGCCCGTCGGCCAGGTCGAGCACCGGCTGGTAGACGAGATCCAACTCGCCGCGCGCCACCGCACCGGGCAACTCGCGTTCCAGGTCGAGCCGGCGAACCAGCTGCTCCTCCAGGAACGCGTCGTACCACTCGACCCGGTCCCGGCCCAGCTGCACGGCCCGCCGTCGGGCCAGCTCGGCCTGACGGAGGACGTCCGCCGGCCCGGCACCGCTCACCTCGGCCAGCCCGATGCTCGCCTGCACGCGCAGCACCGAGCCGGCCAGCCGGTAGGGCGGACTGAGCGCGGTCAACAGCCGGGTGCCCAGCGCGTACGCCAGCACCGGTCCGGCGGCGGTGACCACGGCGAAGCCGGCACCCGTGCACCCGGTGACCAGGTCGCCGGGGCCGATGACCGCACGGACCCGGTGGACCGCCTCGGCCAGCACGTCCTCCCGGGCAGTCGGGCCGAACCCGTCGGTGCCGTGCAGATCCACCAGCAGCAGCGCGCCGGCCGGCGCCGGCACGTCGCCGATCGCGGCGAGGGCGTCCAGCAGGGCCGCCCGGTCGCCCGGACCACCTCCCCGACGGTTGAGTGCCGACCAGGCGGCATCGCCATCGGGCGACCAGGTCGAGCCGACCCCGTCCGGGGTGGCCGGGCCATCCGGATCTCCGGCGCGGTCGGGATGGCCGTGCTCGGCCGGCCCGGGTGGATGCTCTGACGTGCCCTGCCAGCGTGGTTGCGCGGCACGGCGGTGCCGGACCGCCCGGCCGGCGCTTCGGCGGTGTGCGGCAGGCCGTTCGGGGATGGACGCGTCACCCGCGCGCAGCAGCTCGCGCAGCACCAACGGCGGCACCGCCGCCAGGGCCAACAACACGCTCGTCCGGTCCGGTGCGCGGCCGGCACCCAGGTGTAGACCCACCGCCAGCAGCAGCACCGCCGCGGGGAGCACCGACCGGGGCCAGGCCGGCGCGATCGGCTCCGCCGGCTCCGCGTCGCCCACGTCCGCCGCGCCGGCCGCACCGACCGCGACAAGCAGCATCCCGAACACCAACGGGGGTACGGCCAGCAGGGCCACCCGCCCGGCTGGCGCGGACGGCAGCGTGGCCAGCAGCACCAGACCGCCCAGGGTGAGCAGGACGCCGCCCCGGCAGACCACGGCACCCGAGCGTCGCCCCGACCCGGTGAACGCGTTGAGCGCGGCCATGCCCAGCCCGCCGAGCGCCAACGCGGCGACCAACCGGGCCGGCACCGGCAGACCGTCGCGGGGCAGCAGCAGCCAGCCGGCGAGCGCCAGACCGACGGCCGGGCCGGTCGACTCGACCAGCCTGCGCAGTCGGAAGCCGGCCGACGGCCGCGTCCGACCGGGGAGCCGGCACAGCCCGGCCACGGAGAGGGCCGCCACGACCAGCGACCCGACCAGCACGGCGGTGCGGTGCCCGATGTCGGCCAGGGGCAGCACGACGGCGGTGAGACCGGCCGTCACCACCGCCGTGTCGAGGAGCACGCCCGCCGAACGCGGTGACGGCTCGGTGGAGCGCCGGGTGGCCAGCCGGGAGAGCCGCACGCCGGCGAGCGTGGCGCCGGCGCCAGCGGCCAGCGCGATCACCACCGAGGCCGGGACCAGGTTGGCGGCACCGGCGAGGAGGAGCAGCGCCACCGCCGTTGAGGTGGCGGCCTCCGGCGCCGCCCGGCGGGGGACGAGGACGCGGAACGGGTACGCGAGGAGCACGGCGGTCGCCTTCGTGAGGGGGCACTGGGGCGGTACGACGGTGCGGGACAACGGACGTTGCGAGTCTGCTGCCCAACAATTGGCAACGATCGGCGGCCGAATTGGTTACGTGTCGGTCACCCAGGGGAGACAATGACCCGTGTCACTGTACGGCGTACCGCACCGTGCTGGCACCGCCCGCCGCGAGCCGGACCGGCCCGGGGTGGGATCATCGGAGGGTGAGTAAGCCCGACACGGTCCGCTTCCGGTACAACCAAGCCATCCTGGTCGCCGCGGTCATCGCCTTCATCGGTGCCCTGCCGCTGGCCAACGCCCGGGCCTACCTGCTGCCGGTGCTGCTCGTTCCGCTCGCCGTCGCAGTGTGGGCCTGGCGGGCCGGCACCGACGCCGACGCGCGTGAGCTGCGCGTACGGGCGTTGGCCGGGCAACGCCGGATCGACTGGGACCAGGTGCTCGAGCTGGCCACCGACCAGCGCGGACGGGCGGTCGCCCGGCTCGACGACGGCCAGCAGGTCGCCCTGCCGGCCGTCCGCGGCGCGGACCTGCCCCACCTGATCTCGGTCACCGGCCAGACGCTGCCCCACACCTCGGCGGAGGCGCCGGGTCAGTAGCCGTCGACCACCCTGTTGATCAGCGGCTGCCCGGCGGCGAACCGGCGAACCTGATCACCGACCAGTCGGTATGCCCGCGGCAACAGACCCCGCACCGACCCTGCCACGTGCGGGGTGAGCAGCACGTTCGGCATCGCCCAGAGCGGAGAGTCGGCGGGCAGCGGCTCAGGGTCGGTGACGTCCAACGCGGCCGAGATCCGACCGGTGCCCAACTCGGCGACGAGCGCCTCGGTGTGGGCCACCGGCCCCCGGGCGGCGTTGACCAGCAGCGCCCCGTCCGGCATCGCGGCCAGGAACTCCTTGTCGATCAGGCCACGGGTCTGGTCGGTGAGCGGCACCAGCACCACCACCACGTCGGCCTCGGGCAGCAGCCGGGGCAGCTCCTCGACGCCGTGCACCCCCTGCTCGGGGCGGGCCGTCCTCGCGACCAGGGTGAAACTCACCTCGAAGGGGGCGAGCCGGTCACGCACCGCGGTGCCGATCGCACCGGCGCCGATGATGAGCACCCGCTTGCCGGTCAGCTCGTCGGTCGGGGTGTTCCCCTCGTACGCCCAGCGCCGCTCGGCCTGCGCCCGGACGAACTCCGGGAACGCCCGCAGCTGGGCAAGGATCGCGGTGACGACCCACTCGGCGGTGGACGGGTCGTGCACGCCCCGCGCGTCGCAGAGCGTGACACCCGGCGGCGTCCGGCCGGCCCAGGCGTCCGCCCCGGCGGAGAGCAGCTGCACCACGGCCAGGTCGGGCAGCCCACGGAGCAACGCCGTCGCGTCCGTGCCGCCCAGGAACGGTGGCACCCAGACGCGGACATCGACCGCCTCCGAGGGCGGCCGGTCGGCGTGCTCGAAGACCTCCACCGTCACGTCCGGGGGCAGCTCGCCCATGAGATTCAGGCCGGCCTGGTGTGGGATCCATACCTTCACGTCCGCCGACGATAGTCCCCGACGCGGCGGCCGGTGCCGGCACGGCGACCAACTGGCGTCCCGGGGGATGGCGCGCGGGGCCGGGGCGGGCGAGACTCGGCACACCGACGTTCGACCCGGGCCCGGACGAGGTATAACGAAGGGTCGGAGGGCCGGTCGGCCTCCGCCCCGGCAGACAGGTGCTCGATGACCGACGGCTCCCCCGCCACCGCCCGGCGGCCGATCGCGCCACCTCCGGCGCTCGGCGACCCGGCGCGGTTGCGCGCGCTCGCCGACACCGGGCTGGACGCCACCCCGGACGAGGCGTTCGACCGGTTCGCCCGGCTGG
Organism: Micromonospora sp. NPDC005291; assembly: GCF_040607415.1. Classification (NCBI taxonomy): domain Bacteria; kingdom Bacillati; phylum Actinomycetota; class Actinomycetes; order Micromonosporales; family Micromonosporaceae; genus Micromonospora; species Micromonospora sp. NPDC005291. Next base: position 70,299 of record NZ_JBEXGR010000009.1, on the reverse strand, counting down.
TCAGCGACCTGCTGGATGTTCCGGTCGCGCTGGTCTCCCTGGTCTCCGCGGACCGGCAGTTCTTTCCAGGCGCGTTCGGGTTGCCGGAGCCCTGGTCGGAGCGGCGACAGACCCCGCTGAGCCACTCGTTCTGCCAGCACGTGGTGGACATCGAGGTGCCCATGGTGCTTCCGGACGCCCGGCTCTACCCCCGCGTTCGGGACAACCTGGCCATCGAGGACCTCGGCGTGGTCGCGTACGCCGGGATGCCGCTGACCGACCTGTCCGGCCGGGTGCTCGGCTCGCTCTGCGCCATCGACAGCAAGCCCCGCGCCTGGACCGCCGCGCAGCTGCGCACACTGGCCGACCTGGCCGCCGCCTGCTCGTCGGAGCTGCGGCTGCGGATCGCGCTCGACGGGGCGCAGGAGGCCCGGCGGCGGGTCGTGCAGGCGCACGAACGGCTGGAGCTGCTGGCCGGGGTGAGCGAGACGCTGGCCGGCACACTGGACGTGGGCACCGCGTTGCGCCGGCTCGCCGCCACCATGGTGCCGCTGCTCGCCGACTGGTGCCTGCTCACCCTGATCGGGCCGACCGGCCTGCCCCGCGAGGTGGTCTCGGTGCACCGCGACCCGGCCCGGGCGGCGGACGTCGACCGCTTCGGTGCGCTGCTGAGCACCGGGCTGAGCCCCGAGTCGATGATCCGGGCGGTGCTCCGGACCGGCCAGCCCCGGCTCGGCAGCGTGGCGTCCCTGGCCGACGTGACAAGGGGCACCACACGACCGGAGATGGCGTCGATCGCCAGTCGCCTGGGCATCGCCTCCTACCTGAGCGTGCCGTTGCGGGGCGCCGGCGGCACCGTGCTGGGCGCGATCACCCTCGTCAACGGCTCCGAGCGTCAGCAGTTCGACGACCGTGACCTGCTCACCGCGGTCGACATCGGCCGCCGGGCCGGCCAGGCCGTCGGCAACAGCTCGATGTACGGCGAGCAGCGGCACGTCGCCGAGGTCCTGCAACACAGCATGCTGCCGCGGCTGCCGGTCGTCGGCGAGCTGGAGCTGGCGGCCCGCTACCAGCCGGCGGCCGACCGGGTGGAGGTGGGCGGTGACTGGTATGACGCCTTCGTCCAGCCCGAGGGTGACGTGATCGCGGCTATCGGGGACGTGGCCGGGCACGACATCGAGGCGGCGGCGACCATGGGCCAGCTGCGCAACCTGGTGCGGGGCAACGCCTTCGGCAGGCCGGACACGGTGGGGGAGCTGATGAGCAACCTGGATGGCGCGATCCGGGGCCTGCGGCTGCCGATCGCAGCCACCGCGACGCTGGTCCGGATCTGTCCGCAGAACGCCGGTGTTCACGAGGTGACCTGGTCCAACGCCGGGCACCCGCCCGCGCTGGTGGTCCGCTCGGGCGGGGCGGTCGAGGCCCTTGAGGCGACGCCGGAGCCGCTGCTCGGCCTGGCCCGACCGTCGACGCGGACCAGCCAGTCGACCCACCTGGCCACCGGCGACACCCTGCTGCTCTACACCGACGGGCTGATCGAACGGCGGGACCGATCCATCGACGACGGGTTGGCCGAGCTGGTGGGCCGGCTGACCGGCGCCCACACGCTGCCCCTCGACGAGCTGTGCGACCTGCTGCTCGCGTCGATCCGCCACCGCGAGGACGACACCGCGTTGCTGGCCGTACGGGCACGGTGAGCGGTCCACCGGCCGGGACAACCGGCACCCGTCGGATCCCGACGGGCCCGGCCGGGCCGTACGGCGGGCTACCCTGGGCCGGGTGAGAGCCCGTCCCCCGTACCCTCGCATCCACCGCCTCCGGGTGGCCCTCGCGGCGTCCTGCGCGGCGCTGCTGTTCACCGCGGGTTGCAGCTTCGGCGAACCGGAGCCCGACCCGGCCGGTGAGCCGCCCAACCTGCCAACCCCGTCCGCCTCGGCGAGCCCCGGCGGCGCCGGCCAGCAGGCGGTGGCGACCGTGCTCGCCAAGGGTCTGCGGGTGCCCTGGGCCATCGCGTTCCTGCCGGACGGCGGCGCGCTGGTCACCGAACGGGACAACGGCCGGATTCTCCAGGTCGGCCCCGAGTCCGGGCCGGACGGGCTGCGGGTCCGCGCGGTGCAGACGATCCCCGACGTGGCGGCGGCGGGCGAGGGCGGCCTGCTCGGCATCGCCGTCTCCCCCAGCTACGCCAAGGACCGCACGGTCTTCGTCTACTACACCGCCGAGCAGGACAACCGGGTCGCCCGGCTGCAACTCGGCGGGCAGCCCACCCCGATCCTCACCGGCATCCCCAAGGCCAGTGTGCACAACGGCGGCGGGCTGGGTTTCGGCCCGGACGGGCAGCTCTACGTCAGCACGGGTGACGCCGGTCAGCGCCCCCTCTCCCAGGACGTGAAGAGCCTCGGCGGCAAGATCCTGCGGATCACCCCGGACGGCAAGCCCGCCGCGGGCAATCCGTACCCCGGTTCCCCGGTCTGGTCACTGGGCCACCGCAACGTCCAGGGCTTCACCTGGGACGCCGCCAAGCGGATGTACGCCGTCGAGTTTGGCCAGAACACGTGGGACGAGGTCAACCAGATCACCAAGGGTGGCAACTACGGTTGGCCGGAGGTCGAGGGGCGGGCCGGCGACAAGCGGTACACCGACCCGATCACGCAGTGGGGGACGTCGGACGCGTCCTGCTCCGGTCTGGCCGCCACGGACCGGCTGCTGGTCACCGGCTGCCTGCGCGGCAAGCGCCTCTGGGTGATGGAGGTGACCGACACCGGTACGCTGCTGGGTCAGCCCAGTGAGCTGCTCACCAACCGGTACGGCCGACTGCGTGCCGTGGCCGCGGCACCGGACGGGTCGCTCTGGGTGAGCACCTCCAACCACGACGGGCGGGGTAACCCGGCGGCTGAGGACGACCGGCTCCTGCGGGTGGTCTTCGCGGGCGGCGACGGCGGCCGCAGCTGACCTTCGTCACCATCCGTTCGGGTTTGCCAAGATCTTCCGACGGGCAGGTCAGACTTTCAGCATGGACGGGCAGCGCGACGAGGAACACGACGCCGCCGGCGACCGGGACGACCCGGTGACCGGCGGTGATCAGCCACGCCCGACGGGATCGCGGCTCGGGCCCGGCCCCCTGCGCCGCATCGGGCTGATCGTCGCCGTCCTCGCCGTGGCCCTGACCGGGGCGGTGCTCGGGGTGCTGGCCGGCGGCCAGGTCGACACCGACATCGGGCCGTTCCGGGCCAACCTCAGCATCTCCCCCGCCCGTGACGGCGGCACGACGGTCGACATACCGCCGCTCGGCGCGCTTCAGCTCGACAGCCACGACGGGCCGACCCACCTCACCGTACGACTGGGCGCACTCGACCAGGGGCGCACGGAGGCGCTGCTCGACGACCCGGCCAGCATCAGCCGGGCCAGCCAGAGCGCCGTGGAGGACGTCCGCTCCGGGGTGATGCGACTCGGCCTACGGACCCTCGGCACGTCGGTGCTGGTCACCCTGATCCTGGCCGGCCTGATCTTCCGGAACGTCCGGCGGACCGCCTGGGCGGGAGGGCTGGCGCTGCTGATCACCGCCGGCAGCCTCGGCACCGCGGCGGCCACCCTGCGTCCCCAGGCGATCGAGGAGCCACGCTACGAGGGGCTGCTGGTCAACGCGCCGGCCATCGTCGGTGACGCCCGCCGGATCGCCAACGACTACACCAAGTACGCCGAGCAGTTGCAACGTCTGGTCGGCAACGTCAGCCAGCTCTACACCACGGTCTCGGCGCTCCCGGTGTACGAACCGGCACCCGGCACCACCCGGGTCCTGCACGTCTCCGACATGCACCTCAACCCGACCGGCTGGCAGCTGATCCGGACGGTGGTGGAGCAGTTCGGCATCGACGTGGTGATCGACACCGGCGACATCACCGACTGGGGCAGCGAGCCGGAGGCGTCCTTCGTCGGCTCGATCGGCCTGCTGAAGAAGCCGTACGTCTTCATCCGGGGCAACCACGACTCGGGCCGGACCGGCGCCGCGGTGGCCCGCCAACCGAACGCGATCGTGCTGAACAACTCGACGACCACGGTCGCCGGGCTGACCATCGCCGGCATCGGCGACCCGCGCTTCACCCCGGACAAGAACACCTCCCCGGCCGGCAGCGGGCTGACCCAGCAGGTGGCCGACCAGGTGATCGGGGCCGGCGAGCAGCTCGCCACCACGGTGCGCCGCTCACCGCAGCCGGTGAACATCGCGCTGGTGCACGACCCGGCGTCCGCCGGGCCGCTCGCCGGCACCTGCCCGCTGGTGCTGGCCGGGCACACCCACGCTCGGCAGGTCTCCAAGCTGCCCCAGGCACCCGGGCAGCAGCCCACCACGCTGATGGTGGAGGGGTCCACCGGCGGCGCCGGGCTGCGCGGCCTGGAGGGTGAGAAGCCGACCCCGCTGTCGATGACCGTGCTCTACTTCGACCAGCAGAAGATGCTCCAGGCGTACGACGACATCACCGTCGGCGGCACCGGGCAGGCCCAGGTCAACCTGGAACGGCACGTGGTGGAAACCCCGCCCGTAGGGACGCCCACCCCGACCCCGACCCCGACCCCGACCCCGACCAGCTGAGCGCGGGCCGGGGCGGCAGCGTCGGGGTCAGCGCAGGGCGAGGGCGGCCAGGGCGGCGTTGACGATGCTGCCGGGCAGCAGGTCGTGCAACTCGTACAGCTCGGCGACGGTGCCGGACTGGCCGAACTCGTCCACCCCCAGCGGCACCGCCGGTGCGCCGAGCGCCGAACCGAGCCAGGCCATCGCGTGCGACGCGGCGTCGTGCACGGTCACCACCGGCACCCGGTCGGCGAACGCGGACCGCAGGGCACCCGGCACGCTGGGCACCGTGGCGGTCCGCACGCCCTGACGCAGGGTGCGCTGCCAGGCCCGGTAGAGCCGGTCCAGCGAGGTCACGTCCACCACGTGCGCGGCGATCCCCTCTTCGGCCAGCTCCGCGGCGGCGGTCAGCACCTCGGGCAGCACCGCGCCGGAGGCGGCCAGTTGCACCACCGGGGCATCCGCCAGGTGCGGGTACGCCTGATGCGCGTCGACCAGCCGGTACGCCCCGGCGACCACCTGCCGGCGCAGCACCGCGTCACCGAGCCGGGCCCGCGCCGCCTCGAACGGCGCCTGGTCCAGTGGGCGGGTGCTCAACCGGAAGTAGTACGCCCCGTCCTCGGCGGGCGCGGCGGTCGCGGCCGGGGTCGACCCACCGGCGATCTGCCCGAGCGCGTCGCAGAGCAGCCAGTCCAGGCTGCCGGCGTACGCAGGCTCGACGAACGTCACGCCGGGCAGCTCCAGGCCGACCGAGGCGGTGATGGTGGACTGGTGGGCACCGCCCTCCGGGGCCAGGGTGATGCCCGACGGGGTGCCGGCCACCACGAACCGGGAACCGGAGTACGTGCCGTACAGGAACGCGTCCAGACCCCGCAGCACGAACGGGTCGTAAACCGTGCCCACCGGCAGCAGCGGCTGCCCGGACAGGTCCCACGAAAGGCCGAGCTGGCCGAGCAGCAGGAACAGGTTCATCTCCGAGATGCCCAGCTCGATGTGCTGCCCAGCCGGGCTCTCGGTCCAGCGCAGCATCCGGTCCTCGGTCCAGGAACGCTGCTCGGTCGGCGCGAACACCCCGGTCTTGTTGATGAACCCGGCCAGGTTGGTGGAGGTGGCCACGTCCGGGGCGGTGGTCACCAGGTAGCGGCCCACCTCCCGGTCCCGAGCCAGGTCCACCAGCACCCGACCGAAGACCTCCTGGGTGGAGATCGGCTTGGTTGCGCGTACTCCTGTGCTTTCCGGAACGGTGACCCCCAGCGCGCGCTCGCGGGGCGCGCGGGACAGCGCCTCCCGGCGGGCGCCGGCCCGGATGCCGGCCGGTGACGCCGGATCGAGGCGGTCCCACTCGGTTTCGCGGGTCAACCCCTGCGCGGCGCGCAACGTGTCGACCTGCTCCGAGCTGAGCAGCGCGGAATGGTTGCGCGGGTTGCCGGCGATGGGCAGACCCCACCCCTTGACGGTGTACGCGAAGACGACGCTGGGCCGGTCGGTGACCGCGTCGCACTGGGCGTACGCGTCGAGCATCGCCGACAGGTCGTGCCCGCCCAGATCGGTGACGAGCGGGCCCAGCTCGTCGTCGGTGACGTCGGCGATCAGCTCGGTGATGCCGGCCGGCGCGCCGTCCAGGAACTGCTTGCGCAGCGCCGGGCCGGTCAGCCCGAACAGCGACTGGTACTGCTCGTTGGGCATCGCGTCGATCCAGTCGCGCAGCGCCTCGCCGCCCGGCCGGGCGTACGCCTCAGCGAGGCGACGGCCGTACTTGACCTCCACGACGTGCCAGCCGGCCGCCTCGAACTGGCCGCGCCACTGGTTGATCCGGATGCCCGGTACCACCCGGTCCAGTGACTGCCGGTTGAAGTCGACCAGCCACATGACGTTGCCCAGGCCGGTGGTCGCCGGGTCGGCGACCGCCTCCCAGATGTTGCCCTCGTCCAGCTCGGCGTCGCCGATCAGCGCCACGAACCGGGAGTGCGGCCGGGCGCCGAAGTGGGCGTCGACGTAGCGCCGGGTGGCGGCGGCGAAGAGCGGCGCCGCCGCGCCGAGGCCCACCGAGCCGGTGGAGAAGTCCACCTCGTCGGGGTCCTTGGTGCGCGACGGGTAGGACTGGAGGCCGCCACGGGCCCGCAGCCGGGGCAGGTAGGAACGGTCCAGGTTGCCGAGCAGGTACTGGATGGCGTGGAACACCGGGGAGGCGTGCGGCTTCACGGCGACCCGGTCCTCGGCGTCCAGGTGCGCGAACCAGAGCGCGGTCATCGCCGTGACCAGGGAGGCGCTGGACGCCTGGTGCCCACCGACCTTCACACCGTCGCCAGTGGCTCGGTCGTGGTTGGCGGCGTCCACGATCCGGGTGGCGAGCCAGAGCACCCGCCGCTGGATCTCGTCGAGCACGTCGAGGTCGTCGTGGTTCACGGTGGCTCCATCCGGGCGTCACCGTTGACGCCCTCGCGAGGGGGACGCGGGGTGGCCGCGTACGCGACCGGGGTGGCAGGCCGCCGCCGGTTCACGCCGACGGCCTGCTCCGGGTGGGTCTCAGCCCTGGACGCCGAGGCGCTCCAGGATCAGCGCGCGGAGAGTCGACGCGTCAGCCTGGCCGCGGGTGGTCTTCATGACCGCGCCGACCAGCGCCCCGACCGCGGCGACCTTGCCGCTGCGGATCTTGTCGGCGATGCCGGGGTTCGCGGCGATCGCCTCGTCGACGGCGGCGGTGAGTGCGCCGGTGTCGGACACGACCTCCAGGCCCCGGTTGGTCATGATCTCGGTGGGTGAGCCCTCACCGTCGACCACGCCCTCCAGCACCGTGCGGGCCATCTTGTCGTTGAGCTTGCCTGCGTCGACCAGGCCCTGCAACTCGGCGACCTGGGCGGGGGTGGCGCCGATATCGGCCAGCTCCACGCCGCTCTCGTTGGCCCGGCGGGACAACTCACCGAGCCACCACTTGCGGGCCGCCGCCGGGGTGGTGCCGGCCGCCACGGTGGCCTCGATCAGCTCGACCGCGCCGGCGTTCAGCACCGACTGCATGTCCAGGTCGGAGAGCCCCCACTGCTGCTGGAGCCGACGCCGGTGCACCCGGGGCAGCTCTGGCAGGGCGGCCTTCAGCTCGGCGACCCAGGCCGGGTCCGGGGCGATCGGCACCAGGTCCGGCTCGGGGAAGTACCGGTAGTCGGTGGCGGTCTCCTTCGAGCGGCCCGAGGTCGTGTCACCGCTGTCCTCGTGGAAGTGCCGGGTCTCCTGGATGATCCGGCCACCCGCGTCCAGCACCGACGCCTGCCGCAGCATCTCCGAGCGGACCGCCCGCTCCACCGAGCGCAGCGAGTTGACGTTCTTGGTCTCGGTGCGGGTGCCCCACTCCTGCCCCGGCAGGTTGAGCGAGGTGTTCACGTCGCAGCGCAGTGAACCCTCCTCCATCCGCACGTCCGAGACGCCGAGGGTGCGGATCACGTCCCGCAGCTCGGTGACGTACGCCTTGGCCACGTCGGGCGCCAGCGCACCGGTGCCCGGAATGGGCTTGGTGACGATCTCGACCAGCGGAATGCCGGCCCGGTTGTAGTCGACCAGCGACTCGGTCGCGCCCTGGATGCGACCGGTGGCACCGCCGACGTGCAGCGTCTTGCCGGTGTCCTCCTCGAGGTGCACCCGCTCGATCTCGATCCGCACCGTCTCGCCGTTGACCTCGACGTCCAGGTAACCGTCGACGCAGATCGGCTCGTCGTACTGGCTGATCTGGAAGTTCTTCGGCATGTCCGGGTAGAAGTAGTTCTTCCGGGCGAACCGGCACCACTCGGCGATCGAGCAGTTCAGTGCCAGGCCGATCCGGATGATCGCCTCGATGGCGGCCTTGTTGGCCACCGGAAGCGAGCCGGGCAGGCCCAGGCACACCGGGCAGACCCGGGTGTTCGGCTCGCCACCGAAGTCGGTCGGGCAACCACAGAACATCTTGGTGTTCGTGCCCAGCTCGACGTGGGTCTCCAGGCCGATCACCGGTTCGTAGCGCGCAACGACCTCGTCGTACGCGGGCAGTGTCGTGGTCATGAGACGCTCCAGGCGCGATCCGGGACAGAACCTGTCCAGCCTAATGGGGTTGCCCGATCAATCCTCGGGCGGGTTTCGCCGGGCGCGCGTGACGTCGCCGACGGCGGGGTACGGAGCGACCATGACGAATGCGGGGGAACGGCCAGGAGCAGAGAGCCGGCAGGTGATCCTCGCAGACGAGCAGGTGCCGCAGGGGCGGCATCGCCGCAGCACGTACGTTGTCGCCGCAGCCGTCGTGGTCGGCGCGGCCGCGATGGGCACCGCCGCGATGGTCGACGGTGGGACCGGGGGCCCCGGCCTCTTCGCGGCGTTCGGGCTGATGCTGATCCCGCCGTTGGTCGGCGCGGTCGTCGCCCTCGTCTTCGGCCGCCGGCTGATCAGGCGGATGCCCCGGACGGCCGGTGCCGACCCGACGACCAGGCGGCGGATCGTGCAGGCGTTACGCGACGGGTCCACCGACGACCCTCGTCTGGACGCGCTGGCTCGCAAGGAGGCTCGGTCCCGCGTCAGTCAACGCTGGCTGCTGGTGCTGTTCACGGTGGGCTTCCTCAGCCAACTGCCGCCCCTGGTGAGCCCGGTCAACCCGTTCACCCGCGTGCTGGCCGTACTGCTGCTCCTGCTCTGGGGAGGTGCCGCCTGGTATCGCTGGTGTGGCCTGCGGGAGGCCCGCCGCTACCTCGCCGGGCCGCCGAGCCAGCCCTGACCGATGACCGACCTGCCCGGACGCGCAATCGGCGCCGAGGGACGTGTCCCTCGGCGCCGATGCGGTGACATCCGGTCTACAGCGCCGGTGGCGTAAACGTGCCGACCGCGGACTCCAGCGCGGCGGCGACCCGGTACATCCGGTCGTCGGCCATCGTCGGGGCCATCACCTGCAGGCCGACGGGCAGCCCCTCGGAGAGGCCACAGGGCACCGAGATGCCCGGCCCGCCGTACAGGTTGGTCGGGATGGTGAACAGGTCGGCCAGGTACATCTGGTACGGGTCCGAGGTGCGCGCGCCCATCGGGAACGCCACGGTCGGGGTGGTCGGCGAGATCAGCGCGTCGACCCGCTCGAACGCGGCGGTGAAGTCCCGGGTGATCAGCGTACGGACCTTCTGCGCCTGCCCGTAGTACGCGTCGTAGTAACCCGACGACAGCGCGTACGTGCCGATCATGATGCGGCGCTTGACCTCCGGGCCGAAGCCGGCCTCCCGGGTCAGCGACATGACCTCCTCCAGCGACCGGTTGCCGTCGTCGCCGACCCGCAGGCCGAACCGGACGCCGTCGAACCGGGCCAGGTTGGAGGAGCACTCGCTCGGCGCGATCAGGTAGTACGCCGGCAGCGCGTACGCGAACGTCGGGCAGGACACCTCGACGATCTCCGCACCCATCTTCGCGAGGGCGTCCACCGACTCGCGGAACGCGGCCATCACTCCCGGCTCGGCACCCTCGCCGACGAACTCACTCACGATGCCGAGCCGCACACCGGTCAGGTCGCCGGTCGCGCCGAGCTTTGCCGCCGCCACCACGTCCGGCACCGGCTGCGGGATCGAGGTGGAGTCACGCGGGTCGTGCCCGCCGATCACCTGGTGCAGCAGGGCCGCATCGAGCACGTTACGGGCGCACGGGCCGGGAGTGTCCAGCGACGAGGAGAAGGCGACCAGCCCGTAGCGGGAGGTGCCGCCGTAGGTGGGCTTCGCGCCCACGGTGCCGGTGACCGCGCCGGGCTGGCGGATTGAGCCGCCGGTGTCCGAGCCGATCGCCAACGGCGCCTCGTACGCGGCCAGCGCGGCCGCGCTGCCACCACCCGAGCCACCCGGGATCCGGCTCAGGTCCCACGGGTTGTGCGTCGCGCCGTACGCCGAGTATTCGGTGGAGGAGCCCATCGCGAACTCATCCATGTTGGTCTTGCCGAGCATCACCGTGCCGGCTTCGCGCAGCCGCTGCACGATCGTCGCGTCGTACGGCGGGCGCCAGCCCTCCAGGATCTTCGACCCCACGGTGGTCGGTACGCCCCGCGTGGCGAGCACGTCCTTGACCGCGACCGGAACACCGGCCAGCGGGCCCAACTCCTCGCCGGCCGTCCGGCGCTCGTCGACCGCGCGGGCCGCAGCGAGCGCGCCGTCGGTGTCGACGTGCAGGAAGGCGTGCACCCGGTCGTCGACCGCGGCGATCCGGTCCAGGTGGGCCTGGGTCACCTCGACGGCGGAGGTCTCGCCGCCGGCGACCAGGGCCGCGATCTCCGTCGCGGTCATTCTGGTCAGATCGCTCATGCCGTCACTCCGCTTCGCTCCGTGACGCCATGAGGCACCACCGCGCTGCACTGCTGATTCGCTCGCTGGCGCTCGCTCATGAGGCCACATCCTCGCTCAGGATCCGCGGTACGCGGAACCGCTGGTCCTCGGCGTCCGGTGCGCCCGACAGCACCTCCTGCGGGGTCAGGCACGGCGTGACGACGTCCTCCCGCAGGATGTTGGTCAGCGGCACCGAGTGCGAGGTCGGCGGGATGTCCGCGGCGGCGACCTCGCCGACCTGGGCGACCGCCTGGAGGATCACGTCGAGCTGGCCGGCGAAGGTGTCCAGCTCCTCCTCGGTGACGGCGAGCCGCGACAGGCGCGCCAGGTGCGCGACCTCCTCGCGGGAGATGGCGGCCATCCGTGCCCCCTTCTGATGTCCTGCTGGTCGGGCGGTGTGCCGGCCGCGCGACGGGTGGAGTGTGACGCGCGGTGACCGGAGCGAGTCTATTGTTCCGCTCCGGTGCCGCGTCCCCGACTCCCCCTCCGCCGGCCCGTGCGCCGCGTCGGCGGGCGGGTCAGCGGGTGGGACGACGGCCGCCGTCCGGCTCCGGGCCGCCGGTCGGGCGGACCGGCCGGTACCGGGCCAGCCAGGTGACCAGCTCCTCGGCGGGCATCGGTCGGGCGTAGAACCAGCCCTGCGCGGCGTCGCAGCCGGCGGCGTGCAGCATCCGCCAGGTCCGCTCGTCCTCCACGCCCTCGGCGACCACCCGCAGCCCCAGCGCGCCGGCAAGATCGATCATCGACCGGACGATCGCCGCGTCGTCGGCGTCCTCGGCCATGCCGAGCACGAACGACCGGTCCACCTTCACCTCCGACAGCGGCAACCGGCGCAGGTGCTGCAGCGACGAATAGCCGGTGCCGAAGTCGTCCAGCGCGATGGCCACCCCGATCCGGTGCAGCCGGGAGATGGTGGCCAGCACCCGGCGCGGGTCGGCCATCAGGGCGCCTTCGGTGATCTCCAGTTGCAGCCGCTCGGCCGGCACCTGGTAGCGGGCCAGCCGGTCGGCGATCTGGTCGGCGATCTCGCCGGTGTGCAGGTCGCGCACGCTCACGTTGAGCGCCGCGCGCAGGCCGATGCCGGCCGCCGACCACTTGGCGAGTTGCTCCACCACGTCGTCGACCACGCGACGGGTGAGCAGCCGCATCACCGCGCTCTGCTCGGCGACCCGGATGAGTTCCTCCGGGTCGACCATGCCCCGCCGGGGGTGCCGCCACCGCAGCAGGGCCTCGACGCCGACCACCTCGCCGGTCGCGATGGCGATCTGCGGCTGGTAATACATGGTGATCTCTCCGGCGTCGCCGGGCTCACCGTCGGCGTGCGCCCACCCGGTCGCTTCGAGCGGTTGCGCCCGGATGCCCGGCCCGACGTCACGCCGCGGCCCGTTGCCGCCGTTGCCCAGCGCGGGCACCGCTCGTCCGTTCGGCGACGGCCGACCGTTCCCGGCCCCGGCGCGTCGCTCCCGGGCCGGGCCCGGGCGGGTGCCGGTGACCGTGGCTCGGGCGTTGCGGCCCCGGATCGGGTCGGCTCCGGTGGCGATCCGGTTGATCAGCTCATCGGCGTGCGCCAGCTCGGCGTCGGTCCGCCGACGGCGCCCCCACCACCGACCGCCGGTTGGCGGCGCCGTGGCGATCGCCGGCACCGGCTCCGCGTGTGGCGCGGCCTCGGCCGGGTCTCCGGTGGGCAGCGCCGCCCCGTCACCGCCGCGCACCTCCGCTGTCGCGGCGAGGGGTACGTCGACCACCCGCTCCGGGCCGGCCACCTCACCCGACACGCCGTCCCGGCCGTTGCCGTCGGCCTGCTCAGCCGCTCCCTCGACGTGCCCCTGACCCACCGGCTCGGCGTCGAACAGCCCGTCGGCCGACGGGCTGGACTCCAGCACCCGGCGCAGGTCGGCAAGCAGGCCGAGTCGCTCGGCGGAGTTGTGGTCGGACTCGGGGGCGTAGACGGCCACCGTGTCGTTGCGGTGCTTGGCGTCGTACATCGCCACGTCGGCGTGGCGCATCAGGGTGGCGAAGTCCTCGCCGTGCTCGGGGAAGAGGGCTATCCCGATCGACCCGCCCACGTCCAGCGGCAACCCGTCCAGTGGCACCGGCTCGGCCAGCGCCTGGACCACCCGGTCGGCCAGCTCACGCGCCTGAGCGACGTCGGTCAGCCCGGTCATCACGATGGCGAACTCGTCGCCGCCGAGCCGGGCGATCATCTGCGGTCGGGGCTGCACGTCGGTGAGCCGGGCGCTGACCTCGACCAGCAGCCGGTCGCCCACAGCGTGCCCGAGGGCGTCGTTGACGTTCTTGAAACGGTCCAGGTCGATCAGCAGCAGCGCCAACTGCCCGTCGGGTTCCCCGCGGGCCGTCCGCTCGGCATGCAGGTGCACCTGCTCCGCCACCTCGGCCAGCAGGGCCTTGCGGTTGGGCAGCCCGGTCAGCGGGTCGGCGGCGGCGAGGTGCTGCTGTTCGACGGTCAGCCGGGCCATCCGGTAGACGGCGAAGAGCGGCACCAGCACCAGCGGGATCAGCGCCGCGCTGACACGCGCGGCGGCGACCAGCACCGGGGCGAGCAGCAGCAGTGAACCGGTGGAGAGCAGCTCGAAGCCGAGGCCCTGACGGAGGGTGGGCCACCACCGGTCCCCGAAGCGCAGCCGCACCGCCCAGCTGACCAGCCCGTAGTTGACGACGAACCAGGCCAGCGTGGCCCCTCCGACGGCAGCCACGTCGGTCCAGTGCAGCTGGCCGCCGGAGAAGATGGTGCCGGGCCCGAGCTGGATGACCCCGTACGCGGCGGCGAGGGCGCACGCGTACTGGCCGACGTTGAACGCCGTCCGCCACACCGCGTGCCGCATCCGCCAACCCGAGACGAGCACCCCCACCGCCTGCACCACCACCGCCGGGCCGAGGCCCCAGCCGAGCAGGATCGCGAAGGTGAAGCAGGTGGACGGGAACACCGCGGAGGTCTGCCGGCGCCCCGGCGGGACGAACGGGCGGGCGTCGCAGACCACGGCCAGCGCGGCCATCGTCCAGAACGCCACCGGCAGCCGGGACACCTCGCCGGTGAGCGTCGCGAGTGGAACGGCGGCAGTCAGCGCCGCGACCACCAGGATGCCGACGACGAACGTGGCGAACGGTGCCACCCGTCCCGGGGGGAGCGAGTTGCGCGGGTCGGCGACCTCCACCACACCTCCCGACCGACCGTCGGCGTGCCGGTGCGCGCGCCGTGAACCAATGAAACGCCCTCGGCCCCTGGTTTCCCGGTATGACAGTCACGAATCGGTCGTAGTCGTAATTAAGTTGGTATACGCGGCCAGTCGCCGCGTCGAGCCGCCAGCTGGGTCAACCACCCAGTTGGGCGACCTCCCGTGCGGCGTCCGGACCCGCGTCCAGCAGCAGCCGGAACCCGGCCTCGTCGAGCACCGGCACCTTGAGGCTGACCGCCTTGTCGGCCTTGGACCCGGGGTTGTCCCCCACGACCACGAAGCTCGTCTTCTTGGAGACCGACCCGCTGACCTTGCCGCCCCGGGTCTCCACGGCCTCGGCGGCCTGGTCCCGCGAGAAGCCGGCGAGCGTGCCGGTGACCACCAGGGTCATCCCCTGCAAGGGGCGCGGCCCCTCGTCGATCGCGTCCTCTGCCATCCGTACGCCGGCCTCGGCCCACTTGCGGACGACCGCACGGTGCCAGTCCACCGCGAACCACTCCCGGAGGCTGGCCGCGATGGTCGGCCCGACCCCGTCGACTGAGGACAGCTCCTCCTCCGTGGCCGCGTCGATGGCGTCCATCGAACGGAAGTGCCGGGCGAGCGCCCGGGCCGCGGTGGGGCCCACGTGTCGGATGGAGAGTGCCACCAGCACCCGCCACAGCTCGCGCTCCCGGGCGACCGCCAGATTGTCCAGCAACTTGACCGCGTTGCTGCCCAGGGTGCCGTCCTTGTTGACGAAGAACGGGGACCGGGACAGCTGCTCGGCGTCGAGCTGAAAAAGATCGCCCTCGTCGGTGATGATCTGCGCGTCCAGCAGCGCCCCCGCGCCCTTGTAACCGAGCACCTCGATGTCGAACGCGCCCCGGCCGGCAAGGTGGAACACCCGCTCGCGGAGCTGCGCCGGGCAGCTGTGGGTGTTGGGGCAGCGGATGTCGACGTCGCTCTCCTTGGCAGGGGCGAGCGGGGTGCCGCAGGACGGGCACGTGGTGGGCATCACGAACGGACGGGCGTCGGCGGGGCGCAGGTCGACCACCGGGCCGAGCACCTCGGGGATCACGTCACCGGCCTTGCGCAGCACCACCGTGTCGCCGATCAGCACGCCCTTACGCTCCACCTCGCGGGCGTTGTGCAGCGTGGCCTGGGCGACCGTCGAGCCCGCCACGTGCACCGGCTCCAGCACCGCGAACGGGGTGACCCGGCCGGTGCGCCCGACACCGACCTCGATGTCGAGCAGCTTGGTGGTGACCTCCTCCGGCGGGTACTTGAAGGCGATCGCCCAGCGCGGGGCGCGACTGGTCGACCCGAGCCGGCCCTGGATGGAGACCGGGTCGACCTTGACCACCACCCCGTCGATCTCGTGCTCGACGTCGTGCCGGTGCTCGGCGTAGTAGGCGATGTATTCGGCCACTCCGGCCAGATCCGGGACGACCCGCCACCGGTCGCTGGTCGGCAACCCCCACGACCTGAGCGCGGCGTACGACTCGGACTGGGCCGTGGGCTGGAACCCACGGCGGGCACCGATGCCGTGCACCACCAGGCGCAGCGGCCGGGAGGCGGTGACCCGTGGGTCCTTCTGCCGCAGGCTGCCCGCGGCGGCGTTGCGCGGGTTGGCGAACGGCGCCTTGCCCTGCTCCACCAGACCCGCGTTGAGGTCGGCGAACCCGGCGATCGGGAAGTAGATCTCGCCCCGGACCTCCAGCAGCTCGGGGATGTCCGGGAATTCGGCGGACGGGGCGAGCTGGCCGGGGACGTCTCGGATGCTGCGCACGTTGGCGGTGACGTCCTCACCGGTGCGGCCGTCACCGCGGGTGGCCGCCCGGACCAGCCGGCCGCTCTCGTAGGTCAGGTTGATCGCCAGCCCGTCGACCTTGAGCTCGCACAGGTAGGGCACCGGGCCACCGGCGTCCCGCTCGACCCGCTCGGCCCAGGCCGCCAACTCCTCGTCGGCGAACGCGTTGTCGAGCGAGAGCATGCGCTCGGCATGGGTGACCGGGGTGAAGTCGGTGGAGAACGTGCCGCCCACCCGCTGGGTCGGCGAATCCGGCGTCCGCAGTGCCGGAAACTCCTCCTCCAGTGCCTCCAGCTCGCGCAACTGCCTGTCGAACTCGGCGTCGGCGACGGTCGGCGCGTCCAGCACGTAGTAACGGTATTGATGCTCGGTCAGCTCAAGGCTGAGCGTGGCGTGCCGCTCCCGCGCCTGCGGCGTCGGCTCGGCACCGGCCGCCGCCTCCTGAGCTGGGCTGACCTGCTGACCGATCTGCTCCTCGGACACCCCGCCACCTTCGGACACGCCTGCGACCTCCCTGATCACGCTACTCCGGCACGGTATCGGGCCGGTGGGACAATCCGGCGCCCACCCGCGCCGGGAGCGACGTCCCCCGCCGGCACTAGTCGCGATCCGGAGTGCTCAAGCCCTCACCGGCGCGGTGTGTGGGTGGTGGCATGAACGGCGGCCTGGGCTGTGGCGTGCGAGGATCGCTGGACGATGCGGCCGGTGGGCCACCGAGAGGCGGAGGTACCGATGCCCGAGGCGCTGCTCTGGGCGGGGGCGATCCTGCTGGCGGTGACCGCCGGCTGGGCGTGGAACAGTTGGCGGCACCGGGTGGCCACCCGACGCTCGGGCACCCGATCGGATCGGGGTGCCACCACCCGCACCGGTGGTCGTCGCCCCGCCCCGCCACGGCCGCGTGGCGCCGACCGACCGTCCGCCAAGCCCCGACCACGCGACACCGACCGGGTGGCGGGCACGCCGGCGCCGGGTGAGATCTGGTGGGCCGATGTGCCGTACGCCGACGGCAGCGGGTCGAAGGTCCGGCCGTGTCTGGTGCTGCGCGCGGACTCCCGGGGCGCGGACGTCCTCAAGATCACCAGCCAGGACAAGAGCGACCGGGACGACCACGTACGGATTCCCACCCGGGACTGGGATCCCGACGCGGAGCACGACAGCTACCTCAGCCTGACCGAGCCGATCCACATCAGGTCGGCCGCCTTCGCCGACCGAGCCGGCCGCTGCGACGCCACCCTGTGGCAGAAGGTCCGCAGCCTGCGTCACCTGCCCACCCACTGACCGCGCTCGTCTCCAACCTCTGGCCATGAACACCCCGACCTACCGGTAACCGAGTCGATCACGCCCGGTGGCACGGCGGGTCGGCCCGGGAGGGTCAGTCCCAGGCGGCGCCGAGCGTGGCGAGCTGGTCGGCGTACTCGATGCGGTCGGCCCACCCGGATGGCCAGGCAGCCATTCCGACGGCCGCGCCCACGAACGCGCCCGCCAGGGCGGCGATCGAGTCGGAGTCGCCGGCGGTGGTCGCGCCCCGGGCCAGTGCCGCGACCGGGTCGTCGGCATGTCGTACGGCGCAGAGCAGCGCCGTGGCCAGCGCCTCCTCGGCCACCCAGCCCTCCCCGGTGGCCCGGCACGGGTCACCGCCGTCGTCCGGTTGCCGCAGAGCGTTCGTCAGTCGGCCCAACACCGCCAGGCACTCGTCCCAGCCCTGGGCGATGAACGCCTCCGGGGTGCGGGCCTCGGCACGCTGCCAGAGGTCACCCAGCCACTGCTCCCGATATAACAGGCGCTGGGCCAGCGCCCGCTCGGTGAGGACCGCGGGAAGCTCAGCCAGCGTGGCGCCCGTACGCAGCGCGAAGACCGCGTACGCGGTGAGCTCGCTGGCGGCCAGCCCGGTCGGGTGGCCGTGGGTCAACCCGGCCTGCAACTGGGCCAGCCCGGCCAGCGTGTCCAGGTCCACGTCGAGCAACCCGACCGGGGTGACCCGCATGTTGGCCCCGCACCCCTTCGACCCGACCACGGTCGCCTCCTGCCAGCGCAGCCCACGGCTCAGCTCGGCGCAGGCGCGCAGACAGGTCATCCCCGGGGCACGGTTGTTGTCGGGGCTGACCGCCCAGGCCAGGAAGCGCCGCCGCAGCAGCGGCTCCACCACCTCCGGGGTGAGCGACGGCGCCTCGTGCAGAGCCCAGCCCACCGCCAGCGCCATCTGGGTGTCGTCGGTGACCAGTGCCGGCTCGCCGGACAGCTCACGCGGGCCGGTCGGGCCGTACCGGCGCTCAATCTCGGCGACGGTCAGGAACTCGGTCGGTTTGCCCAGCGCATCACCGTAGGCGAGGCCGAAGAGCGAACCGGAGGCGCGCAGCGCAGGGTTGTGGATCACGGCGGCCATGATGCCCGGCCGCCGTGATCCACGCCAGGCTCAGTCCCAGCAGAGGCAGAACGGGTGGCCCGCCGGATCCGCGTAGACCCGGAAACCCTCGCCCTCACCGGGCAGCCGTCGCGCGCCGAGCGCGAGCGCCGCACTCTCGGCGGTCTCGATGTCGTCCACCGTCACGTCGAGGTGGAACTGCTGCGGGCGCTCCGGATCCGGCCAGGCCGGCGGCCGCAGGTTGAGCGCCCGCTGAAAGGCGAGGCGCGGCTGGTGCCCGGGCGGGCCGCCCAGCACCACCCATTCGTCGTCGTCGGAGTCACCCTCGACGAGAGGCAGGCCGAGCAGCTCGGAGTAGAACGCCGCCAGCGCACGTGGATCGGGGCAGTCGATCACCACTGAACGTAGCTGTCCAATCATGACCGTCATCCTGCCCACCGGGTACGACAGGAAACCTCAGTCCTCGGCGAACCGCCGGCCGGCGTCCCGGCAGGCGGCGAGCACCGCCCGCGCGTACTGCGGGGTGGCGCCGGCAAGACCGCAGGCCGGGGTGACCACCACCTGCTCGGCGAGCTGCCGGCGGGGAAAGCCGAGACGGTCCCAGAGCTGGCGTACCCGGTCGGCGATCTGCGCGGAGGTCGGCGCGCCACCGGCCGACGGAGGCCCGGTCGGCGCGGCCCCGGCCAGCAACCCGAGGCCGGCGTCGATCGCCTCGCCCAGCGGGTCCAGCTCGGTGACGAGGTCCAGGTCGAGGGCGACCGCGACCGCGCCGGTGGAGCGGATCAGCTCCAGCGGCACGTCCGGGGCGCAGCAGTGCACCACCGTCGGCACGCCGACCGCCTCGACGACCGTGCGCAGCAGTGCCGCCGCGTCCACCGGATCGACCGCCCGGTACGCGCCCAGCCCGCTCTCGGTCGGCACCCGCCCGGCCAGCACGGTCGGCAGGGACGGTTCGTCCAGCTGGAGCAGCACCGACGCCCGGGGCAGCCGCCGGGCAACCGCCGCGACGTGCGCGCGCAGCCCCTCGGCGAGGGAGCCGGTCAGATCGCGGACCGCGCCGGGATCGCGCAACAGGCGGCCACCGATCGGCAACTCCAGGGAGGCGGCCAGCGTGAGCGGGCCAGCGGCCTGCACCTTGATCGGCCCGGCGTACTCCTCCGCCTGCTCGGCGAGCTGGTCCAGGTCGCGCTCCATCAGGTCGCGGGCCCGGCGCAGGTCGCGCCCCGGGCGCGGGGCGACCCGCCACCGCCCGACGTACAGCTCGACGGGCAGCTCGACCAGCAGCCCGGCGCTGCGACCGATCAGGTCGGCGCCGGGGCCGCGCGCCGGCAACTCGGGCAGGTGCGGCAGCTCGGGAAGCTCACCGAGGACCACCCGCTGGGCCTCGGCGATGTCGGTGCCGGGCAGCGAACCAATTCCGGTTGCCGCGCCGGCCGGCCAGGGCCACGCCTGATCTGTCACGGCCGAAGGCTATCCCGGCGTACGCGCCGGCAGTGCGGCGACCGCGCGGTCAGCCGGTGATGGTCGCGGAGCCGAGGACCACGTCGCCGGCCGGGTCCGGCCGGTACGCCACCACAGCCTGACCGGCGGCCACACCGCGCACCGGCTGACGCAGCTCGGCGTGCAGCAGGTCGCCGTCGAGAGCGACGGTCGCCGGCACCACGGCGCCGTGCGCGCGTAGCTGCACCTCGCACTCGACCGGCGAGTCCGGAACTGGGCCGCCGGTCCAGACCGGACGAGCGGCACGGACCTCGGACACCTCCAGCGCCTCGGCGGGGCCGACGGTCACCGTGTTGGTCTTCGGCGTGATGGAGAGCACGTAGCGCGGCCGGCCGTCCGGGGCGGGCCGGTCCAGGTGCAGCCCACGACGCTGCCCCACCGTGTACGCGTACGCCCCGCTGTGACTGCCGACCACCGCGCCGGTGCTGGCGTCCACCACGTCGCCGGGCGCCTCGCCGAGCCGGCCGGCCAGGAAGCCGCGGGTGTCACCGTCGGCGATGAAGCAGATGTCGTGTGAGTCCGGCTTGTCGGCCACCGCCAGGCCACGCTCGGCGGCCTCAACGCGGACCTGCGCCTTGGTCGAGTCGCCCAGCGGGAAGATCGACCGGTCCAGCTGCTCGCGGGTGAGCACGGCCAGCACGTACGACTGGTCCTTGGCCACGTCGACGCTGCGCCGCAGCAGCCCGTCCGGGCCGAGCCGGGCGTGGTGGCCCGTCACCACCGCGTCGAAGCCCAGGGCCACCGCCCGGTCCAGCACCGCCGCGAACTTGATCTTCTCGTTGCAGCGCAGGCAGGGGTTCGGCGTACGGCCGGCGGCATACTCGGCGACGAAGTCGTCCACCACGTCCTCGTGGAACCGGTCGGCCATGTCCCAGACGTAGAACGGGATGCCGATCACGTCGGCGGCCCGTCGGGCATCCCGGGAATCCTCCAGGGTGCAGCAGCCGCGCGCGCCGGTCCGATAGGTCTGTGGATTGCGGGCCAGCGCCAGGTGCACGCCGGTCACGTCGTGCCCGGCGGTCACCGCCCGCGCCGCCGCCACGGCCGAGTCAACCCCGCCCGACATAGCCGCCAGAACCCTCACCAGCCCACTCCCCTTCCCCCACTGCCAGCCTACCTACCCACCCACCCACCCACCCCCGCCCCTCACCGCCGCCGCAGAGTGACCTCGTCCACCACAGCTGTCGTCGATCATGGAGTTGTGGTGGGTGACAAAAACCAATATTCGCCACCTTTCAGGCACCACGACTCCATGATCGACGGCGATCGGCGGCGGGGGGCGGCGGCGGGGGGGGCGGGGGCGGCGGCGGGGGCGGGGGCGCGGGGGCGGGGGGGTTCTGGGTTAGCGGGGGGTGCGGAGGGCTGCTGCTCGGCGGGCTCGGCCTACCGCTGCGGGGAGGGCCGCTATCAGGGCGTCGACGTCGGCCTGGGTGCTTGTGTGGCCCAGTGAGAAGCGCAGCGAGGAGCGGGCGCGGTCGTCGTCGGCACCCATCGCCAGCAGCACGTGCGACGGCTGCGCCACCCCCGCCGAGCAGGCCGAGCCCGTCGAGCAGGCGATGCCCTGCGCGTCGAGCAGGAGCAGCAGGGCGTCACCCTCGCAGCCCGGAAAGGAGAAGTGCGCGTTGCCGGGCAACCGGTCCACCGGGTCACCGTTGTAGATCACCTCGGGCACCGCCCGGCGAACCCGCTCGATCAGGTCGTCGCGGAGCGCGGCCACCCGGGCCGCGTACTCCTGCTGGCCCTTCACCGCCGTCTCGACGGCGACCGCGAAGGCGACGATGCCGGCGGTGTCCAGGGTGCCGGAGCGTACGTCGCGTTCCTGACCGCCGCCGTGCAGCAGCGGCGTGGCCGCAACGTCCCGGGCGAGCAGCAGCGCGCCCACCCCGGTCGGGCCGCCCAACTTGTGCCCGGTGACGGTCAGCGCGGCGACCCCGCTGGCGCCGAAGTCGACGGGCACCTGACCGACCGCCTGGACGGCGTCGGTGTGGAACGGCACGCCGTGTTCGGCGGCGACGGCGGCCAGCTCGGCGACCGGCTGGACGGTGCCCACCTCGTTGTTCGCCCACATCGTGGTGACCATGGCCACCCGCTCGGCGTGCGCGGCCAGCTCGGCGCGCAGGTCCTCCGGGTCGAGCCGACCGGCCGCGTCCACCGGCAGCCAGCCGACCTCGGCACCTTCGTGCTCCGCCAGCCAGTCGACTGCGTCCAGCACCGCGTGGTGCTCGACGGCACTGGAGACCACCCGTCGGCGGTCGGGGCCGGCTCCCCGGCGGGCCCAGAAGATGCCCTTGACCGCGAGGTTGTCACTCTCAGTGCCGCCACCGGTGAAGATCACCTCGGACGGCCGGGCGCCCAGCACCGCGGCCACCCGCTCGCGGGACTCTTCGACCCGGCGGCGGGCGCGGCGACCCGACGCGTGGAGGGAGGACGCGTTGCCGACCTCGCGGGCGGTAGCAACGTACGCCTCCAGTGCCTCATCGAGCATCGGAGTCGTCGCCGCGTGATCCAGGTAAGCCATCGCCGTTCAGCCTACGGCCGACAAGTCGGGGATCCGATGCCGGAGGGGACTCCAGCGATCCGCCGGTCTGCGGAGCAGCGCGGCCGGGGTGGGAAGAGGCTCTTCCCACCCCGGCACGACGCCGGTGGACCCGATCAGGCGGGCACCGCCGTGACGACGATGTTGTCGCGGTACTTACGGGCCTTGGCGTCGAACGGCCCACCGCAGGTGATCAGGGTCAGTCGCGGCTTGCCGTCCCGGGCGAAGTACCGGTCCAACGGGATCTTGGTCTTGATGTACTCCTCCCGGGCGATGACCCGGAACTGCCGAGCCTTGCCGTCGCTGCCGGTCGCGGTCAGGGTGTCGCCCTGGTCCAGCTCCCGTAGCCGGAAGAACGCGCCCTTGCCCTGCTTGGCGCTGTCCACGTGACCGGCGATGACCACCGAGCCGGCATCGGCCTCCAGGCCGGGACCGTACCGGTACCAGCCGATCTGGTCGACGCTCGGCGGCACCTCGAACTCGTTGGTCCGCTCGTTGATGCCCACCGCGTTGACAGTCGCGGTGACGTCGATCCCCGGGATCACCAGCCGGACCGGCGGGACGATCTCCCCGTCGGCCGGCAGGTCACCGGCGGTCACCGGGACCGACGAGTCGCCGCCGCTGGCCGGAGGGGTTGCGGTGGCGGAGGCTAGGGTGCTCGCCTCCTCCGCTCCGACGTCCTCGGCTGGCTGGGAGCCGCACGCCACCAGGGTGGCGACGGTGAGCACGGCAACGCCGGCGGCCAGGGCCGCCAGCGCGCCGCGGTTGCGCACCGTCACTTGCGACCGGTCCGCGCGGTTGCCATCCGCACCCCACCACCGAGCAGCAGGAGCACACCGGCGCCGGTGAGCATGTACCACCAGGTGTTCACGCCCGTGCCGGCCTGACCACCGTCACCGCTCGGCACGCCGTCCGGGGAGGAGTGCAGGCCGGTGATGGTCTGGGCCACCACGTCGAGGGTCTTGCCCTCGGCGGAGCCGATCGCGTAGACGATCGTCGCGGTGCCCTCCTTGAGGTTGAGGTCCGCCGGGCCGATGGCCACGGTGTCGGTGCCGGCGAGAACCACGTCCGCCTTCACGTTGCCCGCGTCGACGTCGCCCTTGGCCTCGTTCGGGTTGGTGAGACCCTTGAAGACCGGGGTGCCGCCGGCGCGCACGTCCACCGCCGGGGCGGCGGCGGTGTGCCGGACGATCAGCCGGGCCTTACCGGCGTCGACCTTCGAGACGTCGTTCACGAACGGGGTGATCTTCGGCTTGCCCTCGGCGTCGAGGTGTGCCGCGATGCTGATGTTCGCCCCGCCCGGAACAGCGGCGTTGTCGACCTTGAGGATCGCGCTGCCGATCGGCTCGCCGGGCTTGGTGAGCGCGATGTCGTAATCGCCCTCCTCCAGGTTCAGCGGGCCAGCGACATCGCCGGGCTTGAAGTTGTCCAGCGTCTTCTTGCCGTTGACGTAGACGTCGACCGGGGTGTCCGGGATGCCGTGCACGACGGAGACCTTCGACGTGGCGGCGTACGCGGGGGTCGCGGTGATCGCCCCGACGCCGGCGAAGGCCAGCGCGGCGACGGCGCCGCCCGCGGCGACCCGACGGAAGTACGAGAGCTGCATGTATTGCCTCCTGCTAGGTGGTGCTGATTCGTCAGGCTGGCTTGCAGAACGGATTACGCCGGCTGCGCGACGGGTGGATGCGTTCTCGACGCGATTTCTTTTCCGGCCCCGCCCGCATCCAGATCGGGTCCGCGAGACGAAGAGCTGGTGAGATGACATCGACCGGGAGAGTGGGGCGGAGACTGTGCCAGCTACAGTCGGGTATGCCCCATCGAAGGCGAGCCGCTCGATGACGGCCCTACGACAGGAACCGGACCCCCCGGTGGACGACCTCGACCTCCGCTTCCGCGCGGGCGACGACGTGGCGCTCCGCGAGGCGTATGACCGGTACGGCCGTGCCGTGCTCCACCTGGCCACCTCCATGCTGGCCAACCGCAGCGACGCCGAGGACGTGACCCAGGCGACATTCGTCGCCGCCTGGCTGGGCCGGGACACCTTCGACCCGGCCAAGGGATCGCTGATCGGCTGGTTGCTCGGCATCGGTCGGCGCAAGGTGATCGACCGGATGCGGGCCTCGGCGCGGGAGACCCGGGTGGTGGAGACGGTCCGGCAGCTGCCCGAGCCGGCACAGACCGGCCCCGACCCGGATCGGGTGGTGGACCGGCTCGTGATCGCCGACGAGATGGCCCGTCTCCCGGACGACCAGCGGCGCATGCTGGAGTTGGCCTTCTACGACGACCTGACACACCAGCAGATAGCCACGGTGACAGGGGTGCCGTTGGGCACCGTGAAGAGCCACATCCGGCGCGGCATGGCGAGCTTGAAACGCAGATGGGAGGTGGACGGTGCAGCACCTGGACCACGACCGGCTGGTCTTTCTGGCGCTCGGTGAGAGCGAGGCGGACAACGGGGAGAGCACCCACCTCGACACCTGCGCGCGCTGCCAGGTGGAGATGGCGACCCTCCAGCGGGTGGCTGGGCTCGGCGCGGAGACGCAGGACCTTGGTGACCTACCCGACCCGCCGGAGCACATCTGGCAGGGCATCGCGGCGGAGATCAGCGCTGCGGAGGCCCTGCCGTCGCTGACCGAGACCCGTCGGCAGCAGGTGCCTGAGCAGGCCAGCGGGACGACGGCCGAGCCGACGGTCAACCGGCTGGCTCCGGGGCGCCATTCCCGCCGGGGCCGTGGCTGGTCCCGCTGGGCGTCGGTTGCGGTGACCGCGGCAGCCGCGGCAGCGGTCGGGGTGGTGGGCACGGTCTCCGTGCTACGCCCGGACGACCCGGCACCCGCCCCGACGCAGGTGGTGGTGGCCAGCGCGCCGCTGGCGGCGTACGGATCGACGCCACCAGCGGCCAAGGGTGACGCGCGGGTTCTCCAGGACGGCCAACTGCATCTGCATGTGGCGAATCTCCCGAGCGTTCCGGGGTACTACGAGGTCTGGCTCATCAATCCGACGACGATGGACATGTTCTCGGTCGGCACCCTGGGTGGCGGTCCCGATGCTCTGCTGCCCCTACCCCCGACGGCCGACCTCAAGAGCTACTCGGTGGTCGACGTCTCCGCCGAGCAGTTCGACAACAACAGCCGCCACTCGGGCGACAGCCTGCTGAGGGGCACCCTGACGGGCTGATCGGCAGGCCGGTTCAGCTCCCCGGCCCGCCGATCAGCTCTTACGCAAAGGAGTGGCCGCCCACGTTTGGGCGGCCACTCCTTTGTCATGCGGTGCCGGCGTACCGGCAGGGTCACTTGCGCTTGCGGATCTCCTCGGCTGCCTGCGGGACGATCTTGAACAGGTCACCCACCACGCCGAAGTCGGCCAGTTCGAAGATCGGCGCCTCGCCGTCCTTGTTGACCGCGACGATGGTCTTCGAGGTCTGCATGCCGGCCCGGTGCTGGATGGCACCGGAGATGCCGAGCGCGACGTAGAGCTGCGGGGAGACCGTCTTGCCGGTCTGGCCCACCTGGAACTGGTGCGGGTAGAAGCCGGAGTCGACAGCCGCCCGGGACGCGCCGACGGCGCCGCCGAGCAGGTCGGCGAGCTCCTCGACCAGCTTGAAGTTGTCGGCGTTGCCGACGCCGCGACCGCCGGAGACGACCACGCCGGCCTCGGTCAGCTCGGGGCGGGAGCCCTTCTGCTCGGCGACGCGCTCGACGACCTTGGCCAGCTTGTCGGTGTCGGTGACCGACACCGTGAGCTGCTCGATCGCCGGGGTGGCCGCCGCTGCGGTCGGGGTGACCGAGTTGGGCCGGACGGTGACCAGCGGCAGGCCCTTGGTCACCTTGGACTTGACGATGGTGGAGCCGGCGAAGGCGATCTGGGTGGCGGTGCCGTCGGAGGCCAGGCCGACCACGTCGGTCAGGATGCCGTTGTCGAGCTTGACGGCGAGCCGGGCGGCGATCTCCTTGCCCTCCTGAGCCGACGCCAGCAGCACCGCGGCCGGCGCAACCCGCTTGACCAGCTCGGCCAGCACGGTGGCCTTGGGAGCCACCAGGTAGCCGTCGATCTCGTCACCCTCGGCGGCGTAGATCTTCTCCGCCCCGTACTCGCCCAGCTTGGCGCTCAGCGCCTCCGCGGCGCCAGCGCCGCCGAGCACCACCGCGCTCGGGGTGCCCAGCTCACGGGCGAGGGTGAGCATCTCCAGGGTGACCTTCTTGACGCCGAATTCCTTGGTGGCTTCGACGACGACGAGAACCTCAGACATGTTCAGACCCGCTCTCACACGAACTTTTCGGTGGCGAGGAACTCGACCAGCTTGACGCCGCCCTCGCCCTCATCGGTGATCTTGGCGCCGCCGGAGCGCGGCGGGCGCTTGGTGTGCTCGACGACGGCGCTGGTGGCACCATCGAAGCCCACCTCGGCGGGCGCGACACCGAGGTCGGCCAGGGAGAGCGTCTGCACCGGCTTCTTCTTGGCGGCCATGATGCCCTTGAAGGAGGGGTAGCGCGGCTCGTTGATGGTGTCCCAGACGGAGACCACGGCCGGGGTGGAGGCGGTGACCACCTCGTAGCCCTCCTCGGTCTGCCGCTCGACGGTCAGCGTGGCACCGTCGACGGTGAGCTTGCGGGCGCCGGTGAGCGCCGCGACGCCCAGCCGCTCGGCGATCATGTGCGGCAGGACCTGGACCCGGCCGTCGGTGGACTCGGCACCGCAGATCACCAGGTCGGCACCCAGCTGACCGAGCGCGGCGGCGATCACCTTCGAGGTGGCGACGGCGCAGGAGCCGTGCAGGGCGTCGTCCACCACGTGCACGGCCTTGTCCGGGCCCATGGAGAGCGCCTTGCGGATCGACTCGGTCGCCCGGTCCGGACCCATGGTCAGGATGGTGACCTCGCCACCGTGCGCCTCCTTGATCTTCAGCGCCTCCTCGATGGCGTACTCGTCCATCTCATTGATCACGTTGTTCGCCGAACCGCGGTCGACGGTGTTGTCGTCATTGCGCAGGTTGCGGTCCGCGCCCGAATCAGGCACCTGCTTGACGAGTACGACGATATTCATCGCGCTTCGACGACCCTCCTGTGTGGTGGTGCGATTCGCTCGCCCGGTATGGGCGCAGCGTCGCGCGTTGGTCGACGCCAGGTCAACCGCGGGCTGCTGTGCAGTTGCCCACGACGCAATGTTACCTGCCAGTAGGTTGCGCTCCCGAGGCCCTCAGAGTGACACAGCTCACCGGGAGGCGGCCGGTCAGGTCGGCTCGGCCAACGCACTGCGGATCTGGTCGATGGCCGCCGCCTCGGCGGGCGCAACCCCGTCGTGCGCCCGGGCCACCCGGTCCGCCGCGGTCAACACGACCTCGCGGTACGCGTCCACGTCCGCCGGTGACTTCTCCCGCAGGATCCGCACCGCGCGGCCGAGCGCCGGCAGCACCACCGACTCGATCTCCAACTGGGAGTCCCGGGGCATTCGGGGCAGCGGACCGCTGGTCAGCGCATCCTTGACCACCCCGCTGGCGTCGGCCAGCGCGCCGGAGGCGGCGAAGCTCTCCCGGATCACCCCCAGCATCCCCGGGTCGGCGTTGGAGACCAGGAAGACGGCACCGAAGACACCGGTCTTGAGGGTCAGCCGCTCCTCGTCCGTCAACCGCTGCTCCATGATCACGGAGTGTAGACGTACGGGGTGGTGGTGGTGACCGGGACGAGGCCGAGTCGCTGGAGGATCGGCCGGCTGTCCTCGGATGCGTCGACCTGCAGCAGCGTCCGGTCCCGCTGGTCGGCCAGCCGCGCCCGATGGGTGACCAGCGCCCGGTAGATGCCCTTGCGACGCCACTGCGGCAGGGTGGAGCCGCCCCAGAGAGTGGCGAAGCCGGTGTTCGCCGGGAAACGCACCCAGCCGGCGCTCACCACCGTCTCGCCCGCCTCGGCCACCACCACGGTGATCGAGTGCGGGTCGGCGTCGATCTCCTTGGCCAGCCCCCAGACGAGATGCGAGCGGTCCTCCTGCCAGACCTCCTCCTCCATGGCGGCGATCCGCTCCAGGTCGGCCCGGGAGGTCACCTCACGCAGGCGTACCCCCTCGGGGACGACCGGCAGCGCGGCGGCCAGCGGCGCGACCGGCCCGACCACGACGGTCTCCCGGTCCTCCGCGACGAAGCCGGCGGCGCGCAGGCGGTCCGCCAGGTCGGCGGGTTCGTCGTGCTCGTTGAGCTTCCACTCCACCGACTGTCCGCGCTGGCGGAACAGCTCCACCTGCCGAATGATCAGCGAGTCCAGCTCGTCGCCCGTCAACCCGGCGAGGTCGCGGTAGGTGAGGAACCCGCCGGCATCGAGCCCGGTGATCCGGACCAACGGCCCGTCCCGCTCCACCGTCACCCCGGCCGGAACCGGGTCGGGGATCTCCGGACGGAGTTGGTTGTCATAGGCGGTACGCAGCGTCATTACGTCGAGATCAGTCATCGACTCAGGCTAAGCGGGAGGGGAAGCGGATAATCTCCCACCGTGTGGGCGGCGATCAGGCGATGGTTCGACCCGGCGGAGCTGGGCTCGGTCGGTGAACGGCCGGACTACCGGTTCTCCCTGGCCAACGAACGGACCTTCCTCGCCTGGCTGCGCACCGGGTTGGCGCTGGTCGGCGGCGGGTTGGCCGTCGCACAGTTCCTGCCACCCCTGCCGATGGGCCATCTGCGGGAGGTGATCGCGGTCGCACTGCTGCTGCTCGGCGGTGCCGTCGCGATCCGCGCGGTGGACCACTGGGCGCGTACCGAACGGGCCATCCGGCTCGGTCAGGAGCTGCCCGCGTCCCGGTTTCCCGCCATCCTCGCCCTCGCCGTCGGTGCCGGGGCGGTGCTGCTGGTGGTGGCCGTCCTGGTCCGGGCGATCGGCGGGCGGTGAGCGCCGGACGCGACCCAGGGCTGCAACCGGAGCGGACCCGGTTGGCCTGGCGGCGCACCCTGCTCACGTTGACCGTCGTGACCGCTCTCGCCGTCCGGATGACATCGACCGGAGACCCGACCACGGTGCTGATCGCCGGCGTCGTCGTGCTGGTGTGGGGTGCCCTGCTGGTGCTCTGCTGGCCCCGGGGCACCGGCACCGGTCCGGCCCGCACCGGCGGCCGGACGCTGCCCCTGGTCGCGTTGGGCACCGCGGGGCTCGCGCTACTGGGAGTGCTGCTGGTGCTTCGCGGACTGTGGTAACGGGATTCGGTGAGCCATGATGGGTGCATGGCCCGGCTTGGCGTACTCCTCTTCCTGGTGCAGATCGTTCTCGCGGTCTTCGCGCTGATCAGCTGTCTCTCCGCCGAGGAGGGCAAGATCCGTGCCCTCCCCCGGATCGCCTGGGTGCTGATCATCTTGTTCTTCCCGCTGGTCGGCTCGATCGCCTGGTTCATCGTCGGCCGGGAGCCCAGCGCCGGCGCCCGCAAGGGCTGGTCGGGCGGCATCGGCTCCGCCGAGCGGCAGCGCCCCCGACCGATCGCCCCCGACGACGACCCGGAGTTCCTGCGCTCCGTGCAGGACCGCGCCAAGCAGCAGGACCAGGATCTCTTCCGCCGCTGGGAGGAAGACCTGCGCCGCCGCGAGGACGACCTGCGCCGCCACGACGGTGAGCCGCCGCGCGAGGGTGACCGGCCGGAGGTGTGAGCGCGCCGCCGCCGCCCCGCTGAGGGGCGACGGCGGCGGCGGGTGTGACTCAGGCCAGGTTCGACGACCGGGGGTACGCGTCGGTCGGGTCGGTGATCACATTGACCAGGTACGGCACTCCGGCGTCGAACGCCCGCTGCAGAGCGGGGCCCAGATCGGCCGCCTTGGCGACCGTCTCCCCCGCACCGCCGAGCGCGCTGACCACCGTGTCGTAGCGCAGCTCCGGCTGCAGGTCGGCGGCCACGTCGTAGCCGTACATGGCCCGCATCGGGTGCTTCTCCAACCCCCAGATGCCGTTGTTGCCGACGACGATCACCACCGGCAGCTTCTGGCGGACCAGTGACTCGACGTCCATCAACGAGAAGCCAGCGGCCCCGTCGCCCATCAGCACGCAGATCTGCCGGTCCGGGTGACTGACCCGGGCGCCCATCGCGTAGCCCATGCCGGTGCCCAGGCAGCCGTACGGGCCCGGGTCCAGCCAGGTGCCGGGCTGGGCCGGCTCCAGGTACCGCCCGGCGTACGATACGAAGTCACCGCCGTCGCCGATGGTGATCGCGTCGCGGGCCAGCACCCGGCGCAGCTCGCCGTAGATCCGGGCCGGCCGGATCGGGTCGGTCTCGGCGGCCATCTCAGCGGCGTCCCGAGCCTTCGCCGCGTCCTCGGCGACGCGCAGGTCGGCGATCCAGTCGGTGTGGTCGGCCCGGTCGCCGGAGTGGTCGGCCAGCGCGGAGAGGATCAGGCGCAGGTCACCGGCCGGGGCGGCGGCCGGCTGCACGTGCGTCGCCCGCTGGGTGGGCGCGTCGACGATGTGCACCACCTTGGCGTCGCCGAAGTCACCGAAGCTGAGCCGGAAGTCCAGTGGGGTGCCGACCACCACGACCACGTCGGCGCCGGAGAGCGCGGCCCGGCGGGCCTTGGCGAACGCGAGCGGGTGCTCCGGTGGAAGTGAACCGCGGCCCATGCCGTTGGTGAAGACCGGCACCTGCAACGCCTCGGCCGCCTCACGCAGTGCGGGGACCGCGTCACCCGCGTACACGTCGGAGCCGGCGATGATGACCGGGCGCTGCGCCCCGGCGATGAGCATCGCGGCGCGGCCGACCTCCTCCGGGTCCGGCACGACCGGGTCGACGCCCGTCACGGCGGGCAGGTCGACCTCGGAGACCGAGAAGACCGTCTCGAGCGGGAAGTCGAGGAAGGCCGGGCCGCGGTGCGGGGTGAGCGCGGCGGTGAGCGCCGCACCCACCGCACGCGGGATGTCGTCGGTGCTGAATACCGTCTCGGCGTGCTTGGTGACCGGGGCGACCAGTGGCAGGTGGTCCATCTCCTGCAGGCTGCCGGATCCCCAGCGGAACGCGGGGGCGCGGCCCCCGAGCACCAGCACCGGGGAGGCGTTGAAGAACGCGCTGGTCATGGCGGAGATGCCGTTGGTGACACCGGGCCCAGCGGTGAGCACGGCGAGGCCGGGGCGGCGCTGCAGCTTGGCCACCGCCTCGGCGGCGAAGACCGCTGACTGCTCGTGCCTGACGTCGTAGATCGGGAAGTCGGTTTTGTGCGCGGCGTCGTAGAGCGGGAAGACGTGCCCGCCGGAGAGTGTGAACATCTCCCGTACGCCGTGCGCGCGTAGTGCCGCGAGCGCCAACTCGCCGCCGTGACCCTCGATCCGCTCCGTCATGTCGCTCCCATCGTCCGTGGCCGGGATCACAGGTTACCGGTGAGTCACCTGCCGCCCCGACCGTGGTCCCGGCCGTTGGACGCTGCCGAGGTCAGAGGCAGTCGGGGCGCGAAACCAGCAGGTCAGCGGCCGGTGAAGCCGGGCTTGCGCTTCTCGACGAAGGCCGCCATGCCCTCACGCCGGTCGTCGGTGGCGAACAGCGCCGCGAAGAGCTGACTCTCCCAGGCCAGACCGGAGTTCAGGTCCATGTCCAGGCCGCCGTCGACCGCCAGCTTCGCCGCGCGCAACGCCTGCACAGGCCCGGTCAGGTACGGCGTGATCAGCGCGACGGCCGCGTCGTACACCTCGGCGGCCGGGACGACCCGGTCGGCCAGGCCGATCCGCAGCGCCTCCTGCGCGTCCACCATCCGCCCGGACATGATCAGATCCTTGGCACGGGCCGGGCCGACCAGACGGGCCAGCCGCTGCGTGCCGCCCGCACCGGGGATGATGCCCAGCTTGATCTCCGGCTGACCGAGCTTGGCGTCCTCGGCGACCACCCGCCAGTCGCAGGCCAACGCCAGCTCGCAACCGCCACCCAGGGCGTACCCGGTGATCGCGGCGACCACCGGCTTGGGGATCCGGGCGATCGCGCCGAGCGCACTGGACAGGTTGGCGGCCCGATCAGCCATGTCCACGTAGGACATCTCGGCCATCTGCTTGATGTCCGCACCGGCGGCGAAGACCTTCTCACCGCCGTACACGATGACGGCGCGGA
The DNA here is from genome assembly GCF_040607415.1 of Micromonospora sp. NPDC005291. Taxonomy (NCBI): domain Bacteria; kingdom Bacillati; phylum Actinomycetota; class Actinomycetes; order Micromonosporales; family Micromonosporaceae; genus Micromonospora; species Micromonospora sp. NPDC005291. The sequence goes on along the minus strand of NZ_JBEXGR010000009.1, from coordinate 38,023 downwards.
CCTCGGAGTCGGCGGTGGCCGCCGTGGCGGCGGCGCGCAACTCCTCCTGCACCTGGGTGTTGAGCGCGTTCATCGGCGGCCGCTCCAGCCGAATGGTGCCGATGCCGTCCTTGGTCTCCAGCCGAACGAACTCGCCCACGCTGCCCTCACTTCCTCGTCGAAGTCGCGTGCCAACCTTACGACCCGACTCGTTTGGGTAAGTAGTGTGGTGTCAGCCCCGCGGGCGGGAGTCCAGCCATGACCACCTATTACGACGACAGGTCGGTGCAGGTCACCTCCACCACCGTCCGAGTCGATGGCCGCAGCTACGCGCTGTCCGACATCACCATGATCTGGCACCGCCGTGGCACCCGCTCCTGGCGGGTGCTCGTCGGGCGGGGTGCGATCGGCGCGGCGCTGGCCGGTCCGCTGGTCGCGGCAGTTCTCGGCATCGGCGTGGCCGTCTGGCTGCACCGGTCGCCGACCGTGACGATCGCGATCGTCGGCGCGTCGGTGCTGGTCGGGTTGGCCGTCGGGCCGGTCGCCGACTTCCTCTTCGAGCACCTCGACCGCTCGTACGCCCGGGGCAGCCGGCAACTGGAGATGTGGGCGCGCTGGCGCGGCCAGCCGGTGCGGTTACTGCACACCGGCGACGCGCTGCGCTTCGGGCAGATCTACCGGGCGGTGCAGCGCGCGGTCGAGCACAGTCAACCGGCCCGCCCCGGCACCCGCCGCTAGCCCCCGGGGCGAGGGTGCCCGGTCGCAGCGCCGCGCCGCCCCCGACCCGGCCTTCGTCGAGCCCCGCGTGACGAGCGCCGAGCGAGGCGGGGGTTGCCTGCCGGTGGTTAGGCTTAGTGATGACCCTCTATTACCGGGACGACGCGGTGCAGGTGACCTCCGAGTCGATCCGGGCGGGTGGCCAGGTGATCGCCCTGTCCGACGTGACGTTCGTCTGGCACGCGCGGGGGCAGAAGACCCTCGCGGTACGTGGCCGGGTGCTGGGTCGCGGTGTCCTGGTCCTGCTGCTGTCGCTGCCGCCGCTGGTCGCGGTGGTCTGTGTGCTGTCGCTGGCCTGGTCCGCGCAGGACCGGGGCAACTGGCAGCTGGCGCTGATCATCCTCGCCGCCTGCGCGGTGGGGGCGCTGGCGTTGACGCCGTTCCTGGAGATTCCACTGAGTTGGCTGGATCGCTCCTACGAGCGCGGCAGTCACGTGCACGAGCTGTGGGTGCAGCACCACGGCCGGGAGGATCTGCTGGTGCGCACCCCGGACGCGCTACGGTTCGGGCAGATCTACCGGGCCGTGCAGCGCGCCGTCGAACAGCAGGGGGACCATCGATGACCACCCACCGTGGCGAGGCCGCCGCGTTGGCCGGGCTGCTCGCCACGGCCGGCGTCACCCACCTGCTGCGCCCCGGCCTCTACGACCCGATCGTGCCGCGCGCGCTGCCCGGCCCGGCCCGCTTCTGGACGTACGCCAGCGGAGTCGCCGAGCTGGCGGTCGCGGCGGCGGTCGCGAACCCGGCCACCCGACAGGCCGGCGGTCGGGCCGCAGCCGCCCTCTTCGTCGCCGTGCTGCCGGCGAACGTGAAGATGGCGGTGGACTGGCGGCACCGGCGTCCGGCGAAGCGAGCCATCGCCTACGGCCGGGTGCCGATGCAGGTGCCGCTGATCTGGTGGGCGCTGCGCGTCGCCCGCACCGGCCGGTAGACCCGGGGCCGGTCAGCTCAAGGGCAGGGTGGTGGCGATCGGCCAGCCCACCAGGGCAGCACCCAGCAGGGCCGGCAGCCAGCGCGGGCCGGCGTACCGGCGTAGCACGGCCGCCCAGACGGCCTGCCAGCCGAGCAGCAGCGCGAACAGCGGCACCACCAGCAGCACGAACCCGGGTGCCAGACCGACCAGCGCCGACGCGGTCAGCACGAGCACGGTGACCGCGACGACCAGCAGATGTCGCCCCGCCCGCCCGGCGGTAACCAGCTCGACGCCCAGCAGGAACAGCAGGCAGGCGCCCGCCACCAGCGGAAGCAGCCACCAGCGGGCACCGACCGGCAGCGCCGAGGTCAGTCCGAGGTGGATCGGCAGCGCGACGGCGAGGACGGCGTACCCGGTCAGGGCCAGCGCCGCGACGGCAGTCCGACCCGGCGCGGTCCAGCCTGCCGCCACCACGGCCGTGCCGGACGGCGGTTGCGGCGTGCCGAACACGCTCGGCAGCAAGCGCTGACCGGCGACCAGGAGCACTCCGGTGACCAGCAGGAAGCCGGTGACGTAGCCGCCTACCGCGAGCGGGAGCCGGGTGGTCGGCAACACCACCGCGACGGCCGCGCCGACGCCGGCCGCGAGCACCGCCAACGCGAACAGGAGCAGCCCACCGAGCGGCACCCGACTCCCGGGCGGCACCAGACCTCCGGGCGGCGCCGGGGCGTCGGATTCCAGGCCAGAGGGTGGCCCCGTCGGTCGGCGGCCGGCCGCCCGGCGCGGCAGGAGCAGGGCCGCCAGCGGAACCACGCCGATGCCGAAGGCGAACACCAGCAGCGCCGCCCCGGCAAGCCGGGCGGTCGGTCGCGGCGGGGCGGTGCCGTCGCCGCCGGGCAGCCAGGCGGCGATCTCCTCATGGGTACGCGTCGCGAAGAGCACCGAGATGTGCTCAACACCGGGCACCACCACCGCTGGTTGTCGGCCCGTTCCCGCGCCGCGCCGGACGGCGTCGTCGGCCGCCCGGCGGAAGGCGGGGAACTCCGCACCGCCCACGATCAGCAGCAGCTCCGCGGGCCGTCCCGGCGGCAGCTCGCCGGCATCGGGCAGCGAGATCGCCACGGTACGGGCTATCTCCGGGTGCCCGGCGGCGTACCGGGTGACCGCGCCAGCGCCCATCGAGTGTCCGACCAGGACGATTCCGTCCTCATCGACGTCCGGCCGGGAGCGTAGGTAGCCGACGGCGGTGTCCAGGTCGGCGGCGAGCGTGGCGGCGGACGTGCCCGCGCCCACGCCGGGCAGCCGGGCCGGATTGGCACCGTGTCCGGCGAAGTCGAACAGCAGTGCGACCGCTCCTCGCCGGGCGACGGTGTCGGCGATCGGGCGCATCAGCTGAGCCGAGCCGGCGAAGCCGTGCGCGATCACCACGCCGGGCCGCCGTACCCCGGGCGTCGGAGGGCCGGCACGTACCTCGGTCATCGGCACCCCGCCGACGGTGACCTGCCGGGCGGTGAGGCCGGTGTCCGCCCGGACCAGCACCAGCGTGCCGACCGCGGCGGCGGCCACCGCCAGCATGGCGACCAGAACCGCGGTGCGGGTGCTCGGCGGTCGGTGCGGCGAGGGGGCCGACATGCCGGCACCCTACCGCTGGAACGCCACCCGAGGCTCGCTCCAACCACGCCGGCCTCCGGCGTCGGGCGGTTGCGGCGCGGCGGGCGCACACTTGATCCCATGGCGATTCCCCTCCCCACACCGGCCGCCCTGGTCGGCCTCACCCGATCCGCTCTCGACCAGACGCTCGGCTCGGCCGCCTCGTTCGCCGCCGTGCCCGCCCGTGCGTTCGCGGTGCTGGACGGGGTTGAGGCGCTGCTGGCCCGGATCAACGGGGTGGTGGACCGGATCGAGACGACCCTGGACCGGACCGACCAGGTGCTCACCGACGCCGAGACGGCGGTCCGCGAGGTGGCGGTGATCAGCGCCGCCGCGACCACCGCCATCGACAGCGCCACCGAGGTGGCGACAGCCGCAGCCGCGCTGGTTCAGGAGGCCGACAAGGTCGCCCGGGTGGCCGGCACGGTGGTCGCCGAGGCCGACGCGGTGGCCAGCCGGGCCGCCGTCACCGTGGGCACCGCGGCGGAGGCGGCCGCCACGGCGGCCGAGCTGCTGGCGGCGTACGAGCCGGCGCTGCGGCGTGCCGCACCGATGACCGAGCGGTTCGTCGAGCAGCTCAGTCAGGAGGAGATCACCGCGGCGATCCACCTGATCGACGAGCTGCCCAAGCTCAAGGAGCACCTGACGGCGGACATCATGCCGATCCTGGCCACCCTCGACCGGGTCGGGCCCGACCTGCACGATCTGCTCGACGTCACCCGCGACCTCAAGCTCGCCGTGGCCGGCATCCCGGGGCTGGGCATGCTGCGCCGGCGCGGCGAGAAGCTCATCGACGATCCCGCCGTCTGAGCCCTCGCCGGCCAGCGACGACCTGGCCGTCGCCAGGTCAGCAGTCGCAGGTGATCGTGGACCGGGGCGCGGTCAGGTCGTCGACCGGGCGCCGGGTCAGCCCGGTCCCGGTCACCACCGGCAGCCCTTCCCGCACCCAGTACTCGAACCCGCCGAGCATCTCCTTGACCGGGTAGCCGAGCCGGGCGAACGCCAACGCGGCCCGGGTCGCACCGTTGCAGCCCGGCCCCCAGCAGTAGGTGACCACCGCGGAGCCGGCCGGGATCAGCTCGGCAGCCCGGGTGGCGATCTCGGCGGTGGGCAGGTGCACCGCTCCGGCCAGGTGTCCCTGCGCCCAGGCGGCCTCCCCCCGGGAGTCGACGACCACCAACCCGGGAGTACGGGCGGACAGGTCGGCGTGCACGTCGCTGACGTCGGTCTCGAAGCTGAGCCGGGCGAGGAGGTGGGCGGTGGCGGTGGCCGGATCGGCTGCGGGGACGGCGAAGGTGAAGGTCATGCACCGATCCTGGCCGTCGTCCCCGCGCCAGACGAGTGGCGGAAACGACGAACTGCGCTAACATCTCGCCATGCCGACCCACACCGTGGCCGCCGACCCACTCCCGATACCAACGGCCCGTCGGCCCGCCGCCGGGCACCGCGTCGCCGTGCTCGCGTACCCGGGGATGTCGGTGTTCGAGACCGGCATCGTCACCGAGGTGTTCGGACTGCCCCGGCCCGAGCTCAACGTCGACTGGTACGACCTGGTGGTCTGCGCTGAGCGGCCTGGGCCGGTGCCGATCGTCGGAGGAGCCAGCCTGCACACCCCGTACGGCCTCGCGGCGCTGGCGGCGGCGCAGACGGTCATCGTTCCCGGCGTGCCCGACGTGACCGCCGACCCGTCATCGGAGTTGGTGAGCGCCCTGCTTCGAGCGCACCGGCGTGGCGCCCGGATCATGTCGATCTGCTCTGGCGCGTTCGCGCTGGCGGGCGCCGGGTTGCTGGACGGGCGGCGGGCCACCACCCACTGGCAGTACGCGGAGCTGCTGGCGCGGCGGTACCCGCGGGTCGAGGTCGACCCGGACGTGCTCTACCTCGACGACGGCGACCTGCTCACCAGCGCCGGTAGCGCCGCCGGGCTCGACCTCTGCGTGCACGTGGTACGGCGGGACCACGGCGCGGCGATCGCCAACGCCGTCGCCCGCCGGCTGGTGATCCCCCCGCACCGAGACGGTGGGCAGGCCCAGTTCGTCGAGGCGCCGGTGAGCACCGACCCGGACGACGATCGGATCGCCGGCAGCATCGACTGGGCGCTCGCGCACCTCGCCGAGCCGCTGACCGTGGCCCAGCTCGCGGGGCAGGCGCACATGTCGCCCCGCACCTACCTGCGGCATTTCGCGCGGGCCACCGGGACCAGCCCGATCCGGTGGCTGATCGACCAGCGGGTCCGGACCAGTCTGGCGCTGCTGGAGGAGACCGATGCCGGGGTCGAGCAGATCGCCGGCGCGGTCGGCTTCGACGCCCCGGTCACCTACCGCCACCATTTCGGTCGGGTCATGTTGACCTCGCCGTCGGCGTACCGCCGGGCCTTCCGGACCGGCGCGGCGACGGGCCGGTCGGCGTAGCGCGGGGTCAGCCCCGGGCGTACAGCTCGTCGATCTCGGCGCGTTGGGGTAACGCCACCGAGGCGCCGAGCCTGCGTACGCAGGCGGCGCCGGCGGCCGACGCCCAGCGCACCGCGTCGACCAGGTCGCGCCCCTCGCCCCAGCCGACTGCCAGCGCGGCGGTGAACGCGTCGCCTGCGGCGGTGGAGTCGATCACGTCGACCCGGACGGCGGGAACGTGCACCTCGGCGCCCTCCCGGTCGACGTACCAGGCGCCCTCACCGCCGAGGGTGAGCACGGCCCGGGGGGTCAGGTTGAGCAGTGCCCGGGGCTCCTCCCGGCCTCGGCCGGCAAGCGCCTGCGCCTCGCCCTCGTTGACGACCAGCACGTCCACGGCGGCCAGCAACTCGGGTGGGAGATCCCGGGCCGGGGCGGCGTTCAGGATGACCCGGGTGCCGGCGGCGCGGGCGGCCACCGCGGCGGCTGTCACCGTCTGCACCGGGATCTCCAGTTGGGTGACCAGGACGTCCGCCGCGCGCACGGTGGCCAACTCCTCCTCGGTAAGGCTGACCAGTGCGTCGTTGGCGCCGGGGGTCACCATGATGGCGTTCTCACCCTGGGCGTTGACCATCACCAGCGCCACACCGGAGGTGCCGTAGACCACGCGTAGCTGACTGGTGTCCACCCCGGCCCCGGTGATGCGGGCCTTGAGGGTGACGCCGAAGGCATCTGAGCCGATCGCGCCGAGGAAGGCACAGGAGGCGCCGGCCCGGACCGCGGCGATGGCCTGGTTGGCGCCCTTACCGCCGGGCACCATGACGAAATCGGTGCCGAGCATGGTCTCGCCCGGTCGCGGCAGCGCGGGTGCCATCGCGACCAGGTCCATGTTGGCGCTGCCCACCACGGCAACCCTGGTCTGCGGCACGGTCGTCTCCGCCCTGTCCGGCGCTCAGGCAGCCCGAGCGGTGTAGCGATCGCCCACCCGCTCGACCACCAGCGGCAGCCCGAAGGTCTTGGAGAGGTTGTCACCGGTCAGAGTCTCGGCGAGCAGACCCTGGGCGACCTCCCCGCCCTCCCGCAGCAGCAGCGCGTGGGTGAACCCCGGCGGGATCTCCTCCACGTGGTGGGTGACCAGCACCATCGCCGGGGCGTCCGGGTCGTACGCCAGCTCGGCCAGTCGGGCGACCAGGTCCTCCCGACCGCCCAGATCGAGGCCGGCGGCGGGCTCGTCGAGCAGCAGCAGCTCCGGGTCGGTCATCAGGGCACGGGCGATCTGCACCCGCTTGCGTTCGCCCTCGGAGAGGGTGCCGTAGCGGCGCTCGGCGAGGCCACCGATGCCGAGTTGGCTCAGCAGCGCCCGCGCCCGCGCCTCGTCGCCGCGCTCGTAGCTCTCCCGCCAGCGGCCGACCACCGACCAGGCGGCGGTCACCACCACGTCGCTGACCCGCTCCTCGGCGGGAAGCCGCTCGGCGAGCGCGGCCGTGGAGAGCCCGATGCGCGTGCGTAGCTCGTTGACGTCGGTGCGGCCGATCCGCTCACCGAGCACGTGCGCGACACCGGTGGTGGGGTGCAGACGGCCGGCGGCGAGGTTGAGCAGGGTGGTCTTGCCGGCCCCGTTGGGCCCCAGCACCACCCAGCGCTCGTCCAGCTCGACCCGCCAGGTCAGGTCCTGCACGAGGGCGTTACCGGACCGGCGCACGCCAACGCTGTCGAGGCTGACCACCAGATCCGGGTCCACGGGGGCGGCGGCGGGGGCGGCGCCGGCAGCGCCGGGGATCAGGTCACCAGTCACCGGACCATCCAACCACGCAGCGACGGGGCGCCCCCCATGGGCGGCGCCTCGGCCATAGGGTGAAGCGCCGTGTCGTTGATCACCACACCCGGAGGACGGCCCATGCCCCGTCGAGGTACGGAGCCGCGCGGATGAGCGCGGTCATCGAGATCGAGGGTCTGCGCAAGACCTACCACAGCATGCGCAGCGGCCGACGCGTGGCGGTGGACGGGTTCGACCTGCTGGTCGAGGCGGGCCAGATCCACGGTTTCCTGGGCCCCAACGGCTCCGGCAAGACCACGACCCTGCGCGCCCTGCTGGGGCTGGTACGCGCCGACAGCGGTCGGATGAGCGTGCTCGGCGAACCGTCGCCGGAGCTGCTGCCCCGGGTGGCGGGCAAGGTCGGCGCCATCGTGGAGAGCCCGCAGTTCTTCGGCAACTTCACCGGGTACCGCACCCTGCGGTTGTTGGCCCGTGCCGGTGGGGTGCCGGTCTCGCGGGTGGACGAGGCGCTGGATCTGGTGGGTCTGCGCGACCGGGGCGATGAGCGGGTGAAGGGTTACTCGCTGGGCATGAAGCAGCGCCTCGCGGTGGCGTCCGCGCTGCTGAAGGACCCGCAGTTGCTCATTCTGGACGAGCCGGCGAACGGGCTGGACCCGGCGGGCATCCGCGAGATGCGGGACCTGATGCGGTCGCTGGCGGCGACCGGGGTGACCGTGCTGGTGTCCAGTCACATCCTGGGCGAGATCCAGCTGATCTGCGACCACGTCACGATCATCTCGCAGGGGCGGCGGGTGGCGGCCGGCCGGGTGGACGAGGTGCTGGCGGGCTACGACCGGCACGAGTTCCTGGTGCGCGTGGCCGAGCCGGAGCGCGCCGTGGAGCTGCTGCACGCGGCCGAGCTGACGGCGGTCGTCGACGGCGAGGCGCTGGTGGTGAGTGGGGTGAGCGACCCGACGGTGGTCAGCCGGGTGCTCGGCGAGCAGGGGCTGTGGGTGGGCGAGCTGACGCCGCTTCGGCCGGATCTGGAGAGCGTCTTCCTGGAGCTGACGGGTGCGTACGAGCATCTGTCGGTGCCCCGGCAGGTCGACGACTCGGCGCTGCCGGATGCCGATCAGGGCGATGCTGTGATCAATCTCGATCGGGGAGTGGGCGCGTGAACCTGGTTCGTGCCGAGTTGGAGCGGCTGTCCGCGCGTCGCTTCGTGCAACTCATGGTCGTCCTGCTGGCCTTGGCGTTCGCCGTCACCGCGGCGACCACGCTGGCTGGTTCTCACAAGCCGAACGCGGACGAGCTGAGCTCGGCGCGGGCGCAGGCCTCCGAGGCGCGGCGGAGCATGGAGACCGCCTTCCAGCAGTGCCTGGCCCGCAAGGACGGGACGCTCCCGCCGAGCGACACGGAGCAGTATTTCCCCGCCGACTGCTCGGAGATCGACCCGATCCGGCAGGACCGGCTGCCGATCGCTGCCGACTTCCTGCCGGGGGTGTTCAGCTTCGCCCAGCAGGCGCTCCCGCTGCTCTACTTCCTCATCGCGTTCCTGGTGCTGTTCGGGTTCCTGGTCGGCGCCTCCTACATCGGTGCTGACCTGAACTCCGGCGGCGTGGTGAACCTGCTGCTCTGGCGACCGCGCCGGTTGACGGTGCTCGCGGCCAAGTTGGGCACCCTGCTCGGCACGGTGCTGGTCCTGGCCCTGCTGGCGTCGGCGGCCTACCTCGCCACGTTCTGGGTGATCGGGCAGACCGCCGGGTTGCCTGGCCGGTTGAATGGTGACTTCTGGCGGTCACTCGGCGCGGTGCACGGCCGTGGCCTGGTGCTGGTGTTGCTGGCTTCCGCGCTCGGTTTCGCGATCGCCACACTGGGTCGACACACGTCGGCGGCGCTGGGGGCGGCAGCCGCGTACGCGGTGGTGTGGGAGTTGGGCGGCCGCCTGGTCCTGGAGATCGTCGATGCCCGCCGGCCGGACCAACTGATGCTCTCCAGCCACATCGGCGCGTGGCTCACCGGTGAGGCGCGGTTCTTCGACCCGCAGGCCTGTGCCGGCAACTTCGGCAACGGCTACTGCGAGGGCTTCTACAGCCTGACCTGGGGGCCGGCACTGCTGGTGCTGCTCGTGATCACGGGCGGGCTGACGGCGGCGGCGTTCGCCGTGTTCCGCCGCCGCGACCTGATCTGAGTCGCGCTCCACCGGGCCGCCCGCCCAGCTGCGGGCTGCCCGGTGGACCGGAGGGAGTACGGCAAGAGCTTGCAACTCGCCGACATGCGGTGAAATATTCCTTCACATGGCGGCCGCAGCGGGCTCAGCCGACGGTGGAGCCGAACACCTCGTCGCGCACGGCGTCCAGTGCGGTGCGCAGCGCGCCGTGCAGGATCGGCTCCTCGGTCAGCCCGGTCGGCACCACCCGAGGCCGGACCAGGGTGATCGCCGCGACCTCCTGTTGCACCCGGTCGGCGAGCGCCGCACCACCGGCCTGGCCCACCTCGCCGGCGAGCACGACCAACGGCGGGTCGAGCACCACGCAGGTGCTGGCCACGCCCAGCGCGAGCCGACGGGCCAACTCGTCGAGCATCGGGCCGCCGTCGGCGCCGGCCGCGACCGCCGCGCGGACCGCCTTGGCGGCGTCGGCGTCCGGGTAGCCGTGCTCGCGGGCCACCGCGCGCACCGAGTCCAGGCCGATCAGCTGCTGGAAGGGCGGTTTGGCGCGGCGGGAGACGTCGCGCGGGATGGGTGCCCCGGGCACCGGCAGGTAGCCGATCTCACCGGCCGCACCGCTGCTGCCGCGGTGCAGCCGCCCACCCAGCATGATTGCCAGGCCGAGGCCGGCACCCACCCAGACCAGCACGAAATCCGCCAGCCCCTGTGCGGCGCCGGACTGCGCCTCGGCCACCGCGGCCAGGTTGACGTCGTTCTCGAAGACCACCGGGGTGTGCAGGTCGTCCCGCAACGCGGCGAGCAGGCCGCTGTGCCAGCGCGGCAGGTTGAAGGCGAACGTGATGTCGCCGGTCCCGGGATCGACCAGGCCCGGCGTGCCGAGCACGATCCGCCGTACGCTGCTCAGCTGCGCCTGGGCGCTGCTCGCGGCCTGCACCACGGCGTTGTGCACCACGCCCACCGGGTCGTCGGTGTCCCGGGTCGACTGCTCCACGCGGCCGATGATCGCGCCGGTGATGTCGGCACACACGGCGACCACCCGGTCCGGCCCGACGTCCACGCCGACCACGTGTGCGCTGCTCGGGCGGACGGCGTAGAGCTGGGCGTTCGGCCCCCGCCCGCCGGCCTGCTCGCCGACCCGCGTAACCAGCCCGCGCTCCTCCAACCGCTCGACCAGTTGCGAGGCGGTGACCTTCGACAGCCCGGTCAGCTCGCCGAGCCGGGCCCGGGTCAGAGGGCCGCGTTCGAGGAGCAGTTCCAGCGCGGCACGGTCGTTGAGCGCCCGCAACAGGCGGGGGGTGCCGGGCAGCCGGGTCGCACTCATGACACGTCCTCTAGTTTTAGTAAACTTTGCTAACTGTAAACCGACCTGCGAACGGGTAGCCGTAGCGTAACGGCCACCCTGAGGTGGAGCGCTCGGCCGACTCGGCAGGGCGCAGACCACCACCGGTACGACGTTTCGTACCCGCGGGGCACCGAAGGGGGAAGATCACGTGGGGCTGGATCCAGAATTGCGCCGGCTGGCGCTGGGCACGCTTCTCGCCGCGTACCCGGGACCGGTCCCGCCGGGCTGGGCGGTCGACCTGCTGGCCGACGGGCTGGCCGGGCACACCCTGTTCGGCACCAACGTGCATGACCCCGCCCAGGTGGCGGCGAGCACCGCCGCGCTGCGCGCCGGCCGGTCCGATGTGCTGATCGCCATCGACGAGGAGGGTGGCGACGTGACCCGGCTGGCGCACGCCACCGGCAGCCCGTACCCCGGCAACGCCGCCCTCGGCGCGATCGGCGACGTGGCACTCACCCGGCGGGTCTACCAGGCGATCGGCGCCGAGCTGGCCGCGCTCGGCATCACCGTCAACCTCGCCCCGACGGTGGACGTCAACACCGCCGACGACAACCCGGTGATCGGCACGAGGTCCTTCGGCGCGGACCCGGTGCGGGTGGCCGCCCACGCGGCCGCCGCCGTTTCCGGGTTGCAGGCCGCCGGTGTGGCCGCCTGCGCCAAGCACTTCCCCGGGCACGGCGCCACCGTCACCGACTCCCACCACGAGCTGCCCACCGTGGACGCTCCGCTGGGCCTGCTGCGCCAGCGGGACCTACCGCCGTTCGCGGCGGTCGTCGCCGCCGGGGCACGCGCCGTGATGACCGCACACATCCGGGTGCCGGCGTTGACCGGCGCCGACCCGGCCACCTTCAGCCGGGCCGTCCTGGTCGACCTGCTCCGCACCGAGTACGGCTTCACCGGCGCCGTCATCACCGACGCGCTGGAGATGAAGGGCGCCGCCGTGGCTGCCGGAGGGGTCGGGCCCGCCGCGGTCCGCGCCCTGGCCGCCGGCGCAGACCTGCTCTGCATCGGTGCGAAGGTCGACGCCGAGCTGGTCGAGCGGGTGGCCGCCGAGATCGTCGACGCCTTCGCCGACGGCCGGTTGACGACCGCGCGGGTCGAGGAGGCAGCCGGCCGCGCCGCCGAGCTCGCCGCCTGGACCCGGACCGCCGCCGGGTCGCCGGCCACCGGCGACACCGAGCTGGGGTACGCGGCAGCGCGCCGAGCGGTCCGGGTGGACGGGGTGCTCACCGGCCTGGACCGACCACTGGTGGTGCAGCTGCACATCGAGTCGACGATCGCCGAGGGGCGGGTGCCGTGGGGCCTCGGTCCACACCTGGACGGGGTGCAGGAGATCCGCGTGATCGCCGCCGAGACCGACCCGGCGGCGCTGCGCGGGTTGGCTGGTGACCGTCCCATCGTGCTGGTCGGGCGGCACCTGCACCGGCTGCCCGGCGGCCCGGAACTGATCGCCGGCCTGGCCGCCCAGCATCCGGTGACCGTGGTGGAGATGGGCTGGCCGGCACAGTGGCGCCCAGCGGGCGTACGCGCCTTCGTGACCACGTACGGCGCGAGCCACGCCAACGGTCGGGCGGCTGCCGAGGCGCTCGGTCTGGTCGGCTGAGCCGCGTCCACGGTCACCCCGTGGCGCACTCTTGAACATGTTCAAAACCTGTTCTACGCTGATGCCGTCGGTAGTTGAACACGTTCAAGAAGGGCATCCGCATGGACCTCAAGGTCTGGATGTACGTGATCTACCTCGCGGTCAGCATCGGCCTGACCATCTGGGTGGCGCGGGCACTGTCACGCAACGGGCAGGTCTTTCTCGAGGAGGTGTTCGCCGAGGAACGGCTCGCCCGAGCGGTCAACAGCCTCCTGGTGGTCGGCTTCTACCTGCTCAATTTCGGCTACGTCACGGTGGCGATGAAGCACCCCGACCCGGTGCGATCCACCAGCCAGGCAATGGAGGAGCTGTCCCTCAAGATCGGTTTCGTGCTCCTGGTGCTCGGCGCACTGCACTTCTTCAACGTCTTCGCACTGGGCCGCTACCGCCGAAACCGACTCCGCCAGCTCGCCACCCACCCGCCCATCGCCCCGATCGGCCGACTCCCCATGCCGTCCACCCCACACGGATCGCAGCTGGTCGGCGCGTACCCGGTCGGACCACAGCCGGCCGGCCCGCACCCGGCCGGCCCGCAGCCGAGCGCTGGCCCGCCGATCAACCCACCGACCCGATGACCGTGCCACCGTCCGATGGCATCGGCCGGCTGCCGGATCCCACCGCTCACTCCGGCGGTGGGATCCGGGGGTTCACCGTCCTGTTCGACGCGGCCTGCCCGCTCTGCCGCGCCGCCCGCCGATGGTTGGCGTCCCGCGCCCAGCTCGTACCCCTGGAGTTCGTGCCGGCCGGGTCCGCCGAGGCCCGGCGGCGCTTCCCCGCCCTGGACCACGACGCGACGCTGCGCGACCTCACCGTGATCGCCGACACCGGCGAGGTGTACGCGGGCGACGGCGCCTGGTTCGCCTGCCTCTGGGCGCTGGCCGACCATCGGTCCATGGCCGAGCGGCTGGCCCGACCGCACCTGCTGCCGCTCGCCCGGCAGACGGTGGCCGCCGCCGCGGCGATACGGGAGCGGGTCCGCGACCCGCGCGCCGAGCCGACAGACGAACTGGCGGGATACGGTGGCCCCGATGACCGAGCAGCCTGCGCCGACGACCGCTGCGGGTGACCCTGCCACCGCCCGAGGTGAGCAGACCCGGCAGCTGATCCGGGACACCGCGATGCGGCTGTTCCGTGAGCGCGGTTACGCCCAGACCACCATGCGGGCTATCGCGCAGGAGGCCGGCGTGGCGGTCGGCAACGCCTACTACTACTTCGGTTCCAAGGACCACCTGATCCAGGAGTTCTACGCCCAGTCCCAGGTCGAGCACCGAGCCGCCGCGCAGCCCGTGCTCGATCGGGAGGAGGCGTTCGGTCCCCGGTTGGCCGGACTGCTGCACGCGGGGATCGACGTGTTGACGCCGTCGCACGGATTCGCGGCAACCTTCTTCAAGACGGCGGCCGAGCCCACCTCCCCGCTGAGCCCCTTCTCCGCGGAGTCCTCCGGCCCCCGACAGGCGGCCATCGAGCTCTTCGCCGAGGTGCTGACGGGCTCGACCGCGAAGGTCGACGCCGAGCTGCGCCCACAGCTACCCGAGCTGCTCTGGCTCGCCTACATGGGCGTGGTCCTCTACTGGGTGCACGACCGATCGCCGGGCCAGACCAAGACCCGCCAGTTGATCGACGGGGTCGTGCCACTGATCGACCGGCTCGTGGCGCTGTCCCGGCTCCGGGTCCTCCGCCCCGTGACCCGACAGGTGCTCGATCTGATTCGCACGCTACGTCACTGACCGGCCGGCACCCTCAACCGGCGAAGCAGCAGGTCAAGTCCACTTTTCGACACTCCGAACCGACAGCTCAAACCTTGCCCCGAACCTCTTCGATACGTAGCGTGATCGACACGTACCGGCCCGCACAGAGCGCGGCCGGTACACCCGAAACCGGGGCCTGGGGGGAGGTTGCGGACCGTGGATCCGGCCCGGGATCCACGGTCCGCGCCCATTACCGGTTCGGTGACCGACTCAGCGCGGATAGACCCCGTAGGCGCGCCAACCCCGGTCCGGGAAACCGGCCGCGTCGGCGACCCGGGCCGAGGCTTGGTTGTCCCGCTCGTGCAGATAGGTGGGCACCGCTCCCTCGTCGAGCACTCGCCGCGCCGCCTGCGCCACCAGTCGGCGGGCAAGGCCACGCCCCTCGGCGGCCGGCGCGGTGCCGACGGCCAACTCCTGCCCGTACGCGTCGTGCCGTTTGATCCCCACACCGGCCAGGTAGGTGCCGTCCGGGTCACGGACCACCAACACGGGCCGGTCGAAGAGCCGTAGCCAGGGCGGCAGCCCGGGAGACGTCGGTTCGGTCCACTCCCCCACCTCGGGCAGCGGCGCGGGTGCCACGCTCCACCGGAAGGGGCCGTCGTGGACGCACCAGTCGGGCAGCCCGACGGCCTCCGGCAGCGCGGCGAGCAGCCGATCCGGCGAGCGTCGGGCCAGCGCGCGGATCGCCGCCACCCGGTCCGGCGCCACGGAGAGCACGGAACTCTGCCCGGTGTCCACGGCGAGCGCGGGGCGGAGCCTGCCGTCCCAGGCCGGTTTGGCCCGCCGGTGCGAGGCGACCACGTGCAACCCCGGCCCCGCCGGCCACTGGCCGAGCCACGTGGCCAGGTGCAGTTGGAGTCGCCGATCGAGCATGTGCACCTCCCCCGTCACCCGGCCGTCGTTGATCACCGTACGCCGGAGCGGCCCGACCGGGCGGACGATCCCTCAGGGCCCGGAGCGGGCCAGGGGTTCAGGAACCAGGTGCACTGATCGACCGTCATATCTATTTCCATACCTGGACACCTTTGTTTGGGACGGTAGGGCCATGCCGATTCAGCCGAACGACCGCTACCACCAGGATCCCGAGCGACTCTGGCGGGCAGGGGAGCCCGCCGAGGGCATCCCTCCCCAGCCCCGCTACCGGATCCCGCGCGGGGCCGGCGCCGACGTCCTGCCGTGGGCCCGGCTGAACAAGCTGCCTCCCGCCAGCTCCGGTCGACACCAGATGAACACCCACTGACGCACCGCTCTGTCGTCGAATTTCGAGACGCTGCTGACGGAAGACCGGATCACCGCCGCCACCGGCCAACCCACCGAGTGGGTGGCCCCGAAGGGCAGTCTCTGAGGTCGTCCGGGCAGCGACACACCGGAGGAGGTCCAGCGGCAGCTTTCGCACACCTGTCGGGTAATTTCTTGTGGTCCGGCATCCCGGCCTACGACAGGAGAAGCTCCGCGCATGGGCAAGAAGACGATTCACGTCTCCGACTTCACCGGCACGGTTCTGCAGCAGGACGACGAGGTGGTCCGCATCGTCGTGCTGGAGCACCCGGACCTGGTTGCCGGGCCCGTGCAGTTGGACGCGACCCCGGGCGAGGTGGAGAACATCGACGACGCCGCCCTGGACGTGGCGGTGGTGGAGATCCACGATCGGCACGGCGGCGGCGAGCCCCGCCGGGTGGTGCTGACCGCCAGCGAGTTCGACGCGATGGCCACCGACGTGCCGATGGCGCGGCTGTTGAAGACGGCCGAGCGGGTTCGCCCGCCCAAGGCCCGCAAGAGCGCCGAGAAGATCGACTACGGCACGTTGGAACACGCCGGCAAGCCGCACCGGGGTCGGGTCACGGAGGAGGAGGCCCGACTGGTGCGCGAGCAGCTCGACGATGTCAACAAGCACCTCGCCGACGCGGGCGTGCGCCAGATCGACCCGGCCGATCCGGAGCACGCCCTGCGTTACGGCTTCCCGACCCCCTGACCGTGAAAGGTCACTTCGGCGCGACCGCGGCGGCGAGGGCGACGGACAGGTCGGCCTCGACCGCCGCCTTCTCCAGGCCGAGATTGGTGAGCACGCCCGCGCCGTCCTCCTGCTCCAACAGGGCAAGCAGGATGTGCTCGGTGCCGATGTAGTTGTGCCCGAGGCGCAGCGCCTCCCGGAAGGTCAGCTCCAACGCCTTCTTGCCGCGCGCGTCGTACGGGATGAGGTCCGGGACCTGGTCGGCCGACGGCGGGAGGGCGGCGCCGACCGTTTCCCGCACGGCCTCGGGAGTGGCGCCCCGACCAGCCATCACCTTGGCGGCCAGCCCTTCCGGCTCAGCCAGCAGACCCAGCACCAGGTGCTCGGGGCCGATCTCGGCGTTTCCGCTGGCACGGGCCTCCTCCTGCGAGGCCATCACCACGTTGCGGGCCCGGGGGGTGAATCGGCCGAAGCCGTCGTTCGGGTCGAGCGCCGCGTCGGTCGGCTTCGGCACGAAGCGCTTCTGGGCGGCCTGCTTGGTGACCCCCATGCTGCGACCGATGTCGGTCCAGGAGGCGCCCGAGCGCCGGGCCTGGTCGACGAAGTGCCCGATCAGGTGATCGGCGACCTCGCCGAGGTGATCGGCGGCGATGACCGCGTCGGTGAGCTGGTCGAGCGCGTCGGTGTGCACCTTCTTGATCGCCTGGATCAGGTCGTCGAGCTTCACGGTGTTGCTCATCTGGATAGGCTCTGTCATGCGTCAACCATAAGTTGACGCACCCTTTTCCGTCAACCCTAAGTTGACGATCGTCGGCCGTGCCGTCGATCCGGTCGCGCGTATACGGTGGGCTCCGGTCAAGCGCGGGAAGGGCGGTCATGCGTCTTCACGTGGGATGCGCGATGTGGACCCACAGGCTGTGGCAGGGGCGCCTGTTGGCGCATCCGCTGCCGCCTGCGGAGCGCCTGCGGCACTACGCCAGCTGGTGCGACGCCGTGGAGGGAAACACGACGTTCTACGCCACCCCGGCCCGGGACACCGTGGCGTCGTGGGCCGCGCAGACCGATCCCGATTTCCGGTTCGTCCTCAAGCTTCCCAAGGTCATCACGCACGAACGCCGACTCACCGACGTCGGCGAACCGCTGCGTGCCTTCCTGGACGCGATCGAACCGCTCGGCCCGCGCGCCCACGCCCTCTGGATTCAGCTGCCCGGCTCGTTCGCACCCGCCGACGTCCCGGCTCTGAACCGCTTCCTGAATCAACTTCCGCAGGCTCACCGGTACGCGGTGGAGGTCCGCCATCCCGCGTTCTTCACCGACGCCCGCGCGACCCGGCTGCTCGGGGCGACCCTCTCCGCCGCGTCAGCCGAGTGGATCCCCTTCGACACGACCGCGTTCTTCGCGAGCCCACCGACCAGCGACGCGGAGCGGGACGCGTGGACCAAGAAACCGCGTGTGCCGCTCCGGTCGCTCGCGCTGACCGACCGGCCGATCGTTCGCTACCTCGGCCGCGACGACTCGGCGCGCACTGTCGAGGGGTGGCAGCGCTGGATCGACATCACCGTCACCTGGCTGCGCGAGGGGCGCTCGCCGACGATGTTCATCCACACGCCGGACAACGGCGAGGCGCCCGTGCTCGCCCGCCGCTTCCACGACGAGGTACGGGCACGCGTACCCGAGCTGGACGCGCTGCCGGAGCCGATACCGGTCGAGCCTCTGACGCTGTTCTGACGCGAGCGGTCAGTGCTGCTCGTCGACCAGGTCGTCGAGGTGGGCCGCCGTGCTGATCAGCGAGAGATGGCTGAACGCCTGCGGGAAGTTGCCGATCTGCTGACCGGTCGGAGCGATCTCCTCGGAGTAGAGGCCAAGAGGGCTGCTGTAGGTGAGCATCTTCTCGAAGGTCAGCCGCGCGTCGTCGAGCCGACCGGCCTGGGCCAGCGCCTGGACGTACCAGAACGTGCACATGTTGAAGGTGCCCTCGGTGCCGGCGAGGCCGTCCGGCGAGGCGTTCGGGTCGTAGCGGTAGAGTCATTGAGGAACGAAACCTTCCGCAATCGTCGATAGCGTGGCCCCTGACGACATCGACGAGAGGACACCGATGAGCCTGCGAGGATTCGCCACGCTCAACATCTGGGCGAGCGACGTGGCAGCGGCCACCGAGTGGTACGCACGGTTCCTGGGCCAGGAGGCGTACTTCCTGCGGTCCGGCCCCGACGGACGCCCGGCGTACACCGAGTTCCGCGTCGGCGACTACCAGGCAGAACTGGGCATCATCGACCGCAGGTACGCGCCACCCGGCGCGGCGACCGGCCCCGGTGGCGCCGTCATGCACTGGCACGTCGACGACCTCGACGCCACCGTGGCACGGCTGCTGGAGATGGGCGCCACCGAGTACCAGCCGATCACCCCACACGGGGACGAGGGGTTCGTAACCGCCGCCGTGGTCGACCCGTTCGGCAACGTGCTGGGCATCATGACCAACCCGCACTACCTCGACGTCCTCGCGTCGCGTGAGCACGCCCGCTGACACCCTCTGCCGTCAATTCAGAGTCGACGGCAGAGGGGGTCACTGGATCAGCCCCACGTCTGGGGCGCCGGCTGGCGGGTGGTGGCGTTGATCCGATTGAAAAAGTTTGTGGTGGCCACCCAGAGCACGATCGCGGCGAGTTCCTTCTCGCCGAAGTGCCGAGCCGCCTCCGCCCAGACGTCGTCGGGCACGGCGTCCGCCCGATCGGCGAGCCTGGTGGCGGCCTCCGCGAGCGCGAGCGCGGCCCGCTCCGCCTCGGTGAAGTACGGGGTCTCCCGCCAGACGGCCACCGCGAACAACCGCTCCTCCGTCTCGCCGGCCTGGCGGGCACTCCGGGCGCCCGAGTCGACGCAGGCGCTGCATCCGTTGATCTGGCTGGCCCGCAGGTGCACCAACTCCAGCGTGCTGCCCGGCACCCCGGCCGAATTCGCGGCCTTGTAGAGCAGGTTGATCGCCTTCACGGCGTCCGGCAGCAGGTTGGCGGGGTTCTGGATGCGCGGTTCGATGATCATGTTCGTCGTTCCGTCCTGTTAGGCTGCCGGGTCTGCCTGGACCGGCTCCGCACCCGGACCGCCCGACCCGAGCAGCCGTGGGACGGCGCCGGCCCGGAACCCGACCCGACGGACCGCGCCCCGGTGGACCCGGAACGGGAGGCCCTGCTGGCTGAGTCGCTCGACCGAGCGCTCCTGGTCGTCCTCGACACCCTCGCGCCGACCGAGCGGTTCGTGTACGTGCTACACGACATGTTCGCGGTCTCGTTCGAGGAGATCGCCGCCGTGGTGGACCGTACCCCTGCCGCCGTCCGCCAGATCGCCAGCCGTGCCCGACGCAGGGTGCACCAGGACGGGACCCCCCGGGAGGTTGACCCAGCGCGTCAGCGACGGGTGGTCGAGGCGTTCCTCGCTGCCTCCCGCGAGGGCAGGTTCGACGATCTGGTCAGCCTGCTCGACCCGCACGTCATCATGCGCGCCGACCCGGTGGCCGCCGGCCTGGGCTCCGCCGCCGAGACGCGCGGCTCGGCCGCCATCGCCGGCTTCTTCAACGGCCGCGCGGAGGGCGCCGTGCCGGCGTACGTCGACGGGTTGCCGGGCGCGGTCGTGGAACTGGGCAACGGCGGTCGCCTCGCGCTCAGCTTCATCGTCACCGATCGGATCATCGGCATCGAGGTGGTGGCTGACCCGGTGCACCTCGTGATGCTCGACCTCGCCGTCGGGGAGGCGGTTCAGGAGTAGACAGCGCCCTGCCTTGGGATGTCAGGGGTCAGTGGTACCACTGGCGATGACCGGAGGTGCCGGTTGGCAGAGGAGGCGTGCGTGGACACCGGAGAGGCGGCCCGACGGTGGGCCAGGACCTGGACCGACGCCTGGCCGGTCAAGGACATCGAGGCGATCATCGGCCTACAGAGCGAGAGCGGCGACCACTGGGCCTCGATGTTTCGGCCGTACCGGGGGCGTTCCGGTCTCCGGGTCTATCTGGAGGAGTCCTTCGCCGAGGAAACCCGCCCCGCTCAGGTGTGGTTCGCCGAGCCGCAGGTCGACGGCGATGCGGCAGCAGCGGAGTACTGGGCGGTGATCCACGTGAAGGAGCAGCCCCTGACCATCTCCGGCTGCACCCTGCTGCGCTTCGACGAGGCTGGCCGCGTGGCCGAGGCCCGGGACTACTCGGCCGTCAAGGAAGGCCACCACGCACCGCCGACCGGCCTGTTCAGGGAAGACCTCGCCGCTCAGTCCTGACGGTCCGGATCCACCGACTGCCGCACCAGTGCTGCCGCTCTGTCCGCGTCCAACCCGGTGGCGATGAGCAGGTCGTGGGCGGCCGTGCGGAGCTCACCTGCGGCGATCATGCCCGAGTAGCCCAACCGATGGGTGTGCGGGCGGGTGGGATCCGACACGGCCTCCCCCTGCGCCCTTCCGACCAGCTCGACGGCCGTCAGGATCTGCTGGCGCGCCTCGCGCGGCTCAGCATGGGCGCGGATCGCGCATCTCAGCGTCCGCATGCTGGCGGCCAGCAGGTCGACGGCCGCGGGAAACTCCTCCGGTATCGGCTCGTCGTCCTTGAGGGCTCTTGTGAGTCGCCTCGCGAGGGCACGCCAGCTGTACAGGCTGCGCTCCATATGTCGGACGGCCCTGGTGTAGAAGGCCAGGGACGTGCGTTCACGCCAGCGCAGCGGCGCCAGTCGCACCACCTCCTGGGAAGCGTCGAGCCCTTCGTTCAGCGCGGCCACCCGGGAGCCGAGGGCTCGCAACCGGCCCAGACTCCGCTCGGCCCCGCCAAGATCTCGACGGCGCAGAGCCGCGGCCAGGCCGTGCAGGGCCGCGACAGCCGGATCGAGGACGGGTTCGGCCAGCCGCCGCACTGTCCGCTGCGGGTGGATGGGCACCAACAGCAGACCGACCGCCAGACCGATCAACCCGCCGACCGCGGCGTCGACGAAGCGGGGGATGGACAGGTCACGCACAGGCGGCTCCAGGGTGGCGATGAGCACCGCGGTACCGCCGGCCTGGGTGAGCAGGGAACCACCGCCCTTGAGCAGGACGGCGACGATGATCGCCAGCACGACGACCACGCCGGTCTGCCAGGCCCCGATGCCGAAGAACGGCATGAGCGTGTCACCCGCGGCAAGCCCGAGGATCACCCCGGCCAGCAACTCCACGGTGCGCCGCAGTCGTGAACCCATCGCGGCAGCCACGATGCCGACCGCGGTGGTAGGTGCGACAACTGGGGACGAATTGCCCAGGAAGTGGTAGACCACGAACCAGGCGAGCGCCGCCGCGATGCCGGCCTGCACGGCGAGCAGCCCGTAAAGACGTAACCGCCAGACGCGGGCGCGTATCGCGTGCTGCACCCGAGGGTGCAGGTCGATCGACGTTCGGCCAGCCCGAGACTCCCCGTACGGTGCCGGGTCCTCTTCGGCTGCCGGCTCCTGCTTCGCGGGCACCCGCGCCGCTTACCCACCGGAGACGAACCTATCCGGCGGGCAGCGCCGGATTGTGGCGACAGGCCGCGGCTCGCAAGATCCATATCACGTGCTCGGCTCAACGCCGTTCTACCCGCCTTCCCCACCATCCTCTATGGAGTGACAGCATGGCCGGCATGGATATCTACGAGGACGCCCGTACCGTGTCGCGCGCCGACCTGGCAGCCTGGCTGCGCCAACTCGCGCACCAGCTGGAGTCTGATGGGCGGATCTTCTACGGCGCCGGGGGCGCGGTGACCGTCGCCGACACCGTCCGGTGTGAGCTGGAGATCGAGCGCGAGAGCGAGACCGAGCTGTCCGTCGAGATCGAGTTCTCCTGGACGGTGGCGGCGCCCCCGAAGGCGGCGGACGAGGTGGAGAAGCCCACGAGCGGGGACGAGCAGGCCGAGGCGCCGTCGGAGGCGTGACCCCACCGCGATGACGCGTCGCGCGGCGGCCATCGTTGTCGGTGGCCGCCCACCGCCTGCGCCCGGCCCGGTATTCAGCCCTGTGGTCGGGGCGTCGGCTACCCGAAGCCTGGGTGATCTAACCTGCTGCGCGGCAGCCACCGCAGTGCGGCGTCGGCAGTGTCCTCCGGACTGCTGTTGAAGGCGATCGCCGCGCCCGGAGCATGCTGCCGGACAAGGTTGACCACCCGCTCGAAGAGCTGGAGCAACGGCTCGTGCTTGCGGATACCGCCGCCGACCACCACGCAGGCGTAACTCTTCTGGGTCAGCGCCTCGACGATCGTCCCCTCGGCGTTGTCGTCGGGCGCCACCAGGCACAGGTCGGCCTCAATACCGTGATCCTCGAAGCGGGCCTGACCCCGTGCTATCGCCGCCACGACTGGCTCGGGATCCCAGCCTGGGATCCGC
Organism: Micromonospora sp. NPDC005291; assembly: GCF_040607415.1. NCBI lineage: Bacteria > Bacillati > Actinomycetota > Actinomycetes > Micromonosporales > Micromonosporaceae > Micromonospora > Micromonospora sp. NPDC005291. The sequence continues at coordinate 15,353 of NZ_JBEXGR010000009.1, read as the reverse complement.
ATGGGATCGAGACCAACCACCAGCACGGGTCCCAGTGCCATGCGTACTCCTGTAGAACGATCTGCCCCAGCACCCGGCCGGGCCTGCCCAGCACCGTCGATGCTGCCACAGGCGGCAGCAGATGAGTACGAGCACTCATCCTCCTGCTCACGCCGGCCGGCATGCTCGACGTCATGGACCTTCTTCGCCGGATCAGCGCGCTGACGGTGGTCGTGGCCTGCCTGATGCTGAGCGGGTGCGCCGAGTACCGCGACGGCGACTCGATGGCGAGGGACATCGCGGCGAGCGAGGCGGAGCGCCTTGATGACGACCTCGGTCATCGCAACCGGGTCCGGGACGCCGAGCAGATCGCCGCGACCGAGATCTCCGAGGCGGAGGGCAGCAGCTCAACCGTCCGACGTGAGCCGCTGGCCTGGTCGGGTCGAACCGCCGGAAGCGAGCGGGCCACCATCGACGTCCGGTTCGCGGTGACGGTGGCAGAGGACTCCGGGACGTCCTTCGGCGACCTCGGCAACTCTGCCGGCCAGGCCACGCGATGCTACCGCTACCTGCTGGAACTCTATCGCTACACGTCCTATGAGGAGATCGACTGCCCATCGGTGGCCAGTCCTCCGGCGCCCAGCGCCGCGCCGATTCCCGCCCTGCCCGACGACGCGCGCGACCGGCTCAGCACGGCGCTGCGAACCGCCACACCCGACACCCTCGCGGGCGCGGTGCGCGCAGCGTTTCCCGAGAAGCACATCAAGGTCGACACGGTCACCCACGAGGGTGCCCTCGTCGCCGCGGTGGGCGTCCCCGCCGAGCGGGACTGCCTCCTCCTGGTCCGGACCCCCGGCGGAGCCATCGAGTCACCCGGGTACGACGCCATCTGGCTGGAGCCGGGTGAGATGGGGTGCAGGACCGGGCTGTACGTCTCGCCACCGCGGTAGGAGGCCGGCGACGCCAGAAACCCTCCGTCCGGCCCGCGTTCCCACCGGGCCGGGTCGACGATCGACCCGGCCCGGGCTCCGGTCAACTGATGGAGAAGTCGGCCAGCCGCAGCGCGGAATCGAACACCAGGTACACGTCGTGGGTGCCAGCGGTCCGGGCCAACTCAGAGCTGATGCTGACGTACCGGTACTCGTCGCCGGTGCCGGGCACGGTGGCCGTGCCCAGCAGCCGGCCGGTGGGCGAGCCCAACCGGATCTGGATCGTGCCGGCGCTCGCGCCGGCCTTGGCGACCTTCGCGGTGAAGCTGTGGGCGCCAGGGCGCAGCGCGGAGCCGGCGAAGGAGATCCACTGGCCCGTCGCGGTGGCACCGACGGCCGTACCGTGGGCCTTCGTCTCGTCGACCAGTCGGACCCCCGCGTACCGGTCGAAGTTCTCCGCCCGGGTGGGCCGGGACAGGTCACGGGCCGGGATCTTCTCACCGCGCACCCGAACCGCGGCCCGGGCCCGGACGTCCTCGGCGGACGCGCCGATCATCAGGTCGTAGACGGACGACTCGACCACCCACCGGCTGCGGGTGACGTCCCAGTGCGCCAGGTCGGCGGCGGGCAGTCGCAGCGTCATGGTCCGGGTCTGCCCGGGTGCCAGTTCCACCCGCTGGAACGCCTTGAGCTGGCGGATCGGCGTCTTGTCCCGGGAGGTGCGCTGGTGGGTGTAGAGCTGGGCCACCTCGGACCCGGCCCGGCTGCCGACGTTGGTCACGTCGACGCTGACCGTTATGGTGCCGTCGGCCGCGACCGACTGGGCGGCGGTGCGGGGCTGGCCATACCGGAACCGGGTGTACGACAGCCCGTAGCCGAACGGGTAGAGCGGCTTCGCGGTGCTGTACAGGTAGGTCTGCCCGGACGAGATGATGTCGTACTCCAGCAGGTCCGGCGGCAGTTGCCCGTCCGAGCGGTACCAGGTCTGGGTGAGCCGGCCGGATGGGTTGCGGTCGCCGAACAGGACGTCGGCGACGGCGTGCCCGGTCTCGGCGCCCGCGTGGGTGGTCCAGACGATGGCCGGGACGTGCTCCTGTTCCCATCCGATGGTGACCGGGTAGCTGCTCTGGAGCACCAGCACCGTGCGCGGGTTGGCCTTGACCACGGCCTTGACCAGCGCCTCCTGGCCGGCGCTCAGCACCGTGGAGGTCCGGTCATGCGCCTCGCGTCCGTTGATGAACGGGTTGCTGCCGACGACCAGCACGGCGGTGTCAGCCACCTTGGCCGCCGCGACGGCCCGGTCGATCCCGCTGCTGACGACCTCGCGCTCGAAGTGGGTCGCGGCAGCCGGGGTGGAGGCGCCGAGCTTGAGGGCACCATCGTCGCCGACCGTGACGTACGTGTCGGCGCCGAACCAGCTCTCCTTGGTCTCGTAGCCGACGTAGCGCAGCACCACGGTTCCGTCAGCCTGCGGCTCCACCTTGAACTGCTGCTGCACGTACCAACCGTTCGGCTGCTCGTCGCGGGTGACGAACGGTCCCCAGTTGTAGCCGAGGTAGCGGCCGTTGGCGGCGTTGCGCAACGTCACCACCTCCTGGCCCCAGTCCACGACGTCGAACTGGGCGGCGAGCGAGGCGGTGGTGCCGGTGGTGGCGACCGGGTCGGCGTCGGTGGTGCCGGTGGCCGTGACGTACCGGCCGGTCACCGGGTCCTTCAGGGCGATCCGGTCCGCACCGTCGAGCCCACTGACGCTGGCGGAACCGCCCAGCCGCTCGCGGATGCCGTCGAGCGCGGTCACCTGATACGGCAGGTCGCCGCCGTACCAGTCGGAGTAGAGGGTGTCGGCCAGCGGGCCGAGCACGGCCACCTTGCGGGTCCGGGCCGGGTCCAGCGGCAGTGCCTGGCGGTTGTTCTTCAGCAGCACCATCGCCTCGCCGGCGGCCTGCCGGGCCAGCCGCTGGTGTTCGGGGCTGTTGATGACGTCCGGCGTGATGCCACCGTGCCGGCCGCCGCCCGGGTCGAACTCACCCAGTCGGAACCGGACGTTCAGGATCTCTCGGATCCGGGCGTCGATGTCCCGCTCGGTGAGCAGACCGGCGGTCAGCGCCTGCTTGATGGCGGTGACGGTCGGCTGCGCGTTGGTGTCGTCGGTGATGAAGCTGTTCAGGCCGGCCTTGACGATCGCGGCGTTCCCCTCCGGAAGGGTGGCGTAGTACCCCTGGGAGCCGATGAGGTTGTTCGGGGCCCAGGCGTCCGTGACGTTCATCAGCGGCTGGTCGGTCCAGCCGCGCACCACCGTCGCCAGGTCCGGGTCGACCGTGGCGGGGCGGCCGTTGACCAGGTTGTACGAGGCCATCACCCCGGTCGCCGCGTCAGCGGCGATGGCCGGCCTGAACGCGGCCCGGTCGTACTCGTTGAGCACCCGAGGGGGCACGTTCGACGAGGTCACGTCGCGACGGACCTCGTTGTTGTAGGCCAGGTAGTGCTTGAGGGTCGGGGCGCTCTTCAGGTGATCGGGGTCCCCGCCGGTCATCCCCGAGCCGTACGCGGTGGATATCGCGGCGGTCAGCAGCGGGTCCTCGGAGTAGCCCTCCTCGTTGCGGCCCCACCGAGGGTCGCGCAGCAGGTTGACGACCGGTGCCCAGAGGTTGAGACCCCAGACCCGGGGGTTCTGCGCGTGGTAGCCGCGTGCCTCGTCGCCGACGGCTGAACCGACCTGCCGGATCAGGTCGGTGTTCCAGGTGCTCGCCATGCCCACCGGCTGTGGGAAGGACGTACCGCTGGCCTTCACCACCGCGCCGTTGTTGTCGATGTCGGTCGACCAGGCCACCCCGTGCAGCGCCTCGGTGCCGGTCTTGAACAGGCCGATGTCCAGCCGGGGGATGGCCGGCTGGTACTGGTGCAGCCACGAGATCTTCTCGTCCTGCGTGAGCCGCCCGAGCAGATCGTCGACCCGGGCATTCACGGGCAGGTGCGGATCTCGGAACGGGTAGGTGGGTTCGGCGAGCGCCGTGCCGGGGACGGCCGGTAGGGCCAGCAGGGCGAGCGCGAGCGCGGTGATTCCGCGCCGTAGGCGCCAGTTCCGCATGCGGTTCTCCTCATGTCGTACGACCCGACGCCCAGCGGGCGCCGAGACCGGCGCGGCCAGGCTCGACACCCGGCTGACGGGCCTGAACGACGGATCGTCGAAGCGCTTCGACGACCCGGCCGTGATACCACGACCATGAATGTTGTGATGCGCGCAACTATAGACGCGCGCCTATGGAGGGCAATAGTGGTCGTCCGGCAGGACGGGACCGCGGGGTTCAGAGGCGGCGCGTGTCACTGCGGTCGCGCCGGGCCCTCCCGGTCCGGGACGGTGGCGGCACCGCCCAGGCCGCCGCTGGCCGCCGACGAGCGGCCACGTTGATCAAACGGGTACGCTCGTACTGCTGCGGACTGCGCTGCCAGGCGTCAACGGCGTCGACGGGTGCCACCGATGGGATGCGACCGGTGCCTCGGCCGCGAGCCGGCAGTCGACCGAAGAATCTCGCGCCTCGCGCCGCTCCAGGGGGAAGCCACCAGGTGAGCACACACTCAATGCTGTTGTTCGTGCTCGCCGCCGTCGCGGTCATCGTCGCCGTGCGGTGGGTGGCGGCCCGCACCGGCCTGCCGGCGGCGGCGCTTCTGCCGCTCATCGGCATCGCGTACGCGCTGCTCCCCGGCCCCAACATCGGCCTTGATCCCGACCTCGTGCTCATGATCGTGCTGCCGCCGTTGCTCTACAGCGCCGCACTGGACTCCTCACTGCTGGACATCCGCCGGAACCTGCGCATCGTGGTCAGCCTGTCCGTGCTGCTGGTGCTCCTCACCGGGGTGCTCGTCGGAATCGGGTTCCACCTGTTCGTCGCCGGGGCGACACTGGCCGCCGGGATCGCGGTCGGCGCCGCCATCGCACCGCCCGACCCGGTGGCCGCCCTGGCGGTGGGGCGCCGGGTCAACCTCCCGCCAAAGATGGTCACGATCATTCAGGGCGAGGGGCTGCTGAACGACGCGACCGCGCTGACGATGCTCAGCGTCGCGGTGGCCGCAGCCGTGGGCGGTGAGTTCTCCTTCCCGGGGGCCGTTGGGAAGTTCCTGCTGGCGGCGGTCGGCGGGATCGCCGTGGGAGCGGCCGTCGCCTGGGTGGTTCGTCTGGCCCGACCGCTCACCACGGACCCGCTGCTGTCCAACGCCATCTCGCTCGCGACACCGTTCGTGGCCTACCTGCTGGGCGAGGAGCTGCACGTCTCCGGGGTGCTCGCCGTGGTGATCGCCGGGCTGATCGTCGGCCACCAGACGCCCCAGCTCGGCTCCGGGGCGGCCCGCCTGCAGACCAGCGCGGTGTGGCGGCTGGTCGACTTCCTCCTCGAAGGTTTCGTCTTCCTGCTGATCGGCCAGCAGCTTCCCGAGGTCGTCAAGGGCCTGCGCCATTACGACACGTCGACCATCGTCATCGCCGTCGCGATATCCGTCGGCGTGGTGCTGCTCCTGCGCCCCGCGTGGCTGGTGTTGACCCAGTCCCTCCCCCGGTCGCTGCACACCCGGCTGGGTGGCATCTCCGAGCAGGACGACCCCGACGAGGCAGGTACCGCCCGGCAGGTCGCACGCTCCGATCGCAACGCCCGTCGACTCAGCCCTCGCGAAGTGGTGGCGTTGAGCTGGTCCGGCACGCGTGGTGTCATCAGCCTGGCCGCGATCTTCACCTTGCCGTTGACCACCAACAGCGGCGCACCTTTCCCCGACCGCGACCTCCTGCTGTTCTGCACCTTCGTGGTCGTCCTGGTGACGCTCGTCGGGCAGGGTCTGACGTTCGCGCCGCTCGTACGGATGCTGGGCCTGCGCGCCAACGAGACCGACCAGGCCCGCGTACGCAACGAGGCCCGCTCGGCGGCGGTCGAGGCCGCTCTGGCCCGCCTCGACGAAGTCGCCGCCGACGAACCGGACAGCGCGGTGGCCGTCAACACCACCCGTACGCAGTTGCTGGCCCGATTGGCGCGCTACCGCGGTCGGCTCGACCTGCTGGAGCAGAGCGGGTCGTCCGAGATACCCACCTCGCCGCAGTACGAGACGGCGCTTCGTGTCCGGCGGACCGCCATCGACGCGCAGCGCGAGGAACTCGTGCGCTGGCGGGACTCCGGCCGGCTGCCCGACGAGGAACTCCGCGTCCTGGAGCGCGAACTCGATCACGAGGAACTGCTGCTCCCGAAGCGGGCAACCAGTTGACCTGTCGCGGCGGGGATTGTGACCTCACCGTAGGGCGGGGAGTCCGCATGATCATTGCCTCGCCAGTGGGGTGGACCCACTGACGAGGCAATGATCGTGGGATGAGCGCTACCTCTTGTCGATCTTGATCGTCGCGGTGCGGTAGTTGTTGCGCTTGTCGTTCTTCGTCGGGTCGTAGTTCTTCTCGATGTTGCCGGCGCTGTCCACCGAGAACCAGTTGAACGTCGTCGTCTCGGTCACGTGGAACACCTGCCCCGGCTCACGGAACTCGGTGGCCGCGTAGCGGGGCGACTGGAGCGTGGGCCGGCTGCCGTCCGTCGTGTAGTAGATGGTGGCCGGTTCGTTCGTCTCGAAGCGCACATCGACGGGCCCACGGTATTTCCCGTTACCGGGGACGAGCTTGGACGTCGGGTCCTTCTTGTCCTTGCCCCAGTCCGCCGCGACCCGGAACATCTCCGTGATCCCGTTGGCGTACTCCATCGTCTCGGCGTGGCCGCTGACGAGGTTGGGGTCGCCCTCCCACACAGGCTGGAACGAGCCGCCCTGCCAGTTGCCGGTGGCCGGGTTGTAGACGGAGCCGCCGACCTCCCAGCCAAAGGCGTAGATCCCGTAGGTGTAGTACAGGTCCTCCCGCACGTTGCCCGCGGACGAGTAGAGGACGTCCGACGAGCCGCCCACGTTCTCCGGAGTGACGACGGTTTCCCGGTGCGCCTTGACCTGCCCCAGGATCCTGGAAGCCGACTGCCAGTAGAACGCCTCGTCACCCAGCGGCGGGCGCGGCGTGGTGATCCGCCCGTCCGCGATGTAAGCGCCGGGCTGCCAGAACAGCTGACCGCCGTTGGAGTGCACCGACATCATGAACTTGATGTTCGAATACTTCTCGACCAGCCAGATGATGTTCTTCGACTCGGGCTCGGACAGCTCCTCTGGCCCCTGATAGGTGCCGCTGACGCAGTTGGTCGACCCGCCCGCGTAGCCGTCGTGGCCCGACCCGACCCGGTAGTTCCGGTTCAGGTCGACGCCCCAGGAGTTCCGCTGCGCCGGATCGGCGGTCGCGTCCGGGCAGTGGTTCGTCATGTTCTTACGCTGCGAGGCGAAGTTGTAGAAGCTGTAGTTCGCCCCGTCGGGGTTGTTGGAGAGGATGAAGAAGACGTCGGTGTTGTCGACGATGTTCTTCGTCTCCCGGTCGGACCGGTAGTTGTGCACCAGCCGCTCGGCCGACTCCAGGCTGGTCGTCGCCGGCACCCACTCGCGGGCGTGGTCCTGTGCCTGGATCAGCACACCGGGCTTCTTGCCGTCACGGTGCTTGCCGATCCGCAGGACGGGGATCGTGACGGGGCCTCGCGGCACCTCACCCTCGGGTGCGCCGACGCGTTTCTGGTCGAGGGAGTCGGTCAGCGCGACCGGGCCGGCCGTCGGCGCGACAATGCCGGTGCCCGCGTTGGTGCGGTACGGATGTGACCGGTCGATGAGGCCCTGGGACTGGGTCCGCAGTGCGTCCGCCACCTCGGTGGCCGTACTCGCCAACGCACCGGAGGCATCCTTCGCGAGGAGGACGCGGACCGCCTTGCCCGCGACCTCGGCCGCGAGCGGGAGGTCCGCACCCGGCCGGTCCACGAACTCGACCGTGACGTCGTTGCCACCCTCGTGACCCCACGCCGCCGAGCTGACGACGACCGCCGCCTGCCCCGTACCGCCGATCGTGGCCTGCGCCTTGCGCTGGTAGCCGTTCGTCTGGTTGGGCAGGTAGACGATCTCGGCGATGTCGGGGTACTGGCGGGCGATCTCCTTGGCGCGGCTGTAGAGCTGCTGCGGGTGCCGGTAGCCGTCCACGAAGTCCGACTTGTAGCCCCGATTCTCCGTCAACGGCGGCGGAGCGTCCTCAAGCCAGTCGGAGACGACGCCGGTGGTGACACCACCGGTCGAGCTCGTGACCCGGATCTGGTTCGGACGAGCGTCGAGCTTGAACAGGTTCCGGTGGAACATGTACTGCCCGGAGTCCACGAACCGGCTCATCGTCCGCGCGAAGCCGAACGACGTGCGCTTGCCCGAGTCGTTCTCGAGCTGCATCTCGACGATCGGGTCTGCCTGCTGCCCCTCGGTGGTGCGGGCCTCGACGTAGAGGAAGCCCTGGCCCTTGGTGGTGAACCAGTCGGCGCGGGCGATGCGTACCGTCGCCTCGTGGCTCGCCGGCTGGACCGTCCGCGCGGCAGCGCCCTGGATGCCGCCGTCGGCCTCGTCGCTCCACTCGAAGGCCACGTCGTCGCCGAGGACCTCGACGCCCATCGCCTTCAGTTCGGCGACCTGCTCAGCGGTGACGACCGCCTCGCCTTCGATGCCGGTCGGCACGCGCTTCAGGCCGTGCTCGATGTCGAAGCCGGCGGCGACCACCTTGTCCAGCATGTCTGCGCCGGCCAGCTTGATGGGTACGAGGCGTGCCTGCTCCTGATTTTCGAGCTGGGACCGCCCGGAACCGGCCGCGGCTGTCGACCCCGTGGGATCCGCGCCAGCGGGCCCGGTCGTCACGAGGACGCCCGCCACCAGGGCGGGCAGCGCGAGAAGTGCGATGCGCCGTTGTCTGCGTCGCATATTCCCCTCCTTCTACTTGCGACGTTCAATTGAGGTGCTGACCGGACCCCGCACGGTCGTGCCTCCATTGAGGACAGCCGTACTAAACTCGTGTGCGCTCTGCCTGGGGGGTACGACGATGGTTGCCGTTGCGGAAGGGATCGGGGGTCGTCAGCGAGCTGAGTGCGGTGAGCGTATGTGCGTTCTGCGGCCGCACTGGGTGGCGTGATCCGAATTTGAGCATTCCTTGAGGCGCCGAGCGACGCCACGGACGCGTCGGGCGACCGGCGCACATAGACGGCCGTGAGCGCTGACGGGGATGCTGTGGGAGTCGGGTCGCTCCGATGTGTCCGCGAGCCGGCCCGGCGAGGGACGGCGTCCCTGAAGGGTGGGGTCCGCAGCATGCGCGTCGTCCCGACAGCGAGGTCTCCGTACGACTTCCGCCTGCTCGTGGTGGCCCCGGACCCGGATCTGCGTGGTTCGCTCACGGCTCAGCTGAGCTTCGCGGGCTACCTGGTCACCTCCGCCGCGACAGGCGCCGCCGCGCTGCGACTGCTCGGGGAGCATCACGTCGATCTGATCGTGGTCGACGTGGAGATCCCCGATCTTCAAGCCCTCGCCCGTGATCGTCCGATCCTCATCGACCGTCCCCCGGTCCTGTGCCTGGCCGCATGCGAGTCTCTGGGGGCTCTGGTGCCCGCGCTCGGCACCGAGATCCAGGACTACATCACCAAGCCGTGCCGGAGCCCGGAGTTGTTGGCCCGCGTTCAGGTACTGCTGCGCGACAGGACCAACACGGGATCGGGGACCGTGTTGCGGCACGGGGATCTGCTGCTCGACGAGGTCGCCTGCCGAGCGTGGCGGGGTGATCGTGTGCTCGACGTGACCCCGGCGGAGTACCGGCTCCTGCGACACCTGTTGCTCAATGCCGGCCGGGTGCTGTCGAAGGAGCAGATGGCCTGGCAGGTGTGGAGCGAGGCCCGTGGAGACAACGCCATCGAGCGGCTGGTGTCCCGACTGCGGCAGAAGGTGGACGAGACGCGGCCCCGTCTGATCCACACCCACCGGGGGTTCGGGTACTGGCTCGGCTCAGCGCAGTGACCTGAGTCACGTCAGGGATCTGTCAGGTTCGTGTCCGGGTCCGGTCAGCACCCTTTGTTTGCATGGGTCATCAGTCTTCGCGCCATGATCCGAGGAGACCCATGTCGGAAACCACCCTGCCCGAGTACCCGATGGCGCGTGACTCGGCGTGCCCCTTCGCCCCCGCCGCCACCGTTCGCACGATGACCCGGGAGAACCCGGTCGGGAAGGTACGGATCTGGGACGGCAGCACACCGTGGTTCATCACCCGGCACGCCGACCAGCGCGCTCTGCTGAACGACCCGCGGCTCAGCATCGACGAGAAGCGCCAGGGTTACCCGCACATGACCCGCAGCCGTGCGGCGGGCGCCCCGCACCACCCCGCGCTGATCACGAACACGGACCCGCCCGAGCACACCCGTCTGCGCCGCACCGTCAACGCTCCCTTCATGGTCAAGCGGGTGGAGGCACTGCGACCGCGGATCCAGGAGGTCCTCGACTCCCTCATCGACGAGATGCTCGCCGGTCCGAACCCGACCGACCTGGTTCAGGCGATCGCTCTGCCGGTACCCACGTTGGTCATCACGGAGATCCTCGGCGCACCGTACAAGGATCATGAGCTCTTCCAGACCACCAGCCACAAGCTGGTCAGCCATGAGTCGACGCCGACGGAGGCTCAGGAAGCCGCCCAGGCGCTGGGCGGATACATCGGCGACCTGTTCCGGCAGAGGCTGTCCGAGCCCGGCGACGACGTGCTGTCCGAGATGGCGGGTCGGGTCAAGGCCGGCGAGATGACCCCTCCGGAAGCCATCACCATGGCCATGGCCATCCTCATCGCCGGCCACGAGACCAGCGCGAGCATGATCTCCCTGGGCACCCTCGCGCTGTTGCGGAACCCGGACCAGTTGGCCCTCCTGCGGGAGAACGACGACCCGAAGTTCGTGGCCAACGCGGTCGAGGAGCTGCTGCGCTACCTGACGATCGTGCACACCGGGATCCGGCGGATCGCCAGCGAGGACATCGAGCTGCACGGCAGCGTCATCCAGGCCGGTGACGGCGTCATCTTCGACCTGTCCGGCGCGAACTGGGACGCCGAGGAGTTTCCCGACCCGGAGCGGCTGGACCTGCGGCGGCCCGCCCGCCAGCACCACGCGTTCGGCTACGGCGCCCACCAGTGCCTGGGTCAGTCGCTCGCCCGGGTGGAGTTGCAGGTCGTCTACGGCACCCTCTACAAGCGGGTTCCGACCCTGGCCCTGGCGGTGCCGTTCGAGGAGGTCGAGTTCGCCATGGAAGGCGTCGCCTACGGCCTCACGTCCCTGCCTGTCACCTGGTGAGAGGAACCGAGATGACGTTGCGCGTGGAGTTCGACGAACCGAAGTGCGTCGCGGCCGGGCAGTGCGCGATGGTCGCCCCCGGCGTCTTCGACCAGCGTGACGACGACGGGGTCGCGATCGTGCTCGACGCCGAGCCCGGCCCGGAACATCACGACGAGGCGCGCGAGGCCGCCGCAGTCTGCCCGGCAGCCGCGATCCGCCTGGTGGAGCGGTGAAGCACCTTGTCGTGGTGGGTGCCTCGGCGGCCGGCCTCGCCGCCGCCGAAACCCTGCGCCGCGAGGGCTACGACGGCATCCTCACCCTGATCGGAGAGGAGATCGATCCACCGTACGACCGTCCGCCGCTGTCCAAGCAGATCCTTACCTCCGACTGGGACGCCGACCGGTTGGCCCTGCGAACCCTGGAGCAACTGAGCGCACTGCGCCTGGACCTGCGGCTCGGTGCCCGGGCGACCGGCCTGGACCGAGCGGACCGCATCGTGCGGATGGCCGACGGCACCGTAATTCCCTACGAGGGGCTGATCATCGCCACGGGGGTACGACCGCGGCGGCTTCCGGGCAGGGGCGCGCACGTCCTGCGTACCCTCGCTGACGCGCTCACGCTGCGAAGGAGCTTGCGGCCCGGCACCCGCCTGGCCGTCGTCGGCGCCGGGTTCCTCGGCGCGGAATGCGCAGCCGTGGCCCGCGGCCTCGGCTGCGACGTCGTCCTGCTCGAACCGGCGCCGGTGCCGCTCGCCCATGCCGTCGGCGAGCAGATCGGGCGGGTCCTCTCGCAAGCGCACCGCGACCACGGCGTCGACCTGCGCACCGGCGTCGCGGTCTCGGCTGTCGCCGACACCGGTGTGCTGCTGACGACGGGAGAGCTGGTCGAAGCCGACGAGGTCCTGGTCGCGATCGGGTCGCAGCCCAACACCGAGTGGCTCGACGGCAGCGGCCTGGAGATCGCCGACGGACTGGTCTGCGACCAGTACAGCGCGGCCGCGCCGGACGTCTACGGCGCCGGCGACGTCGCCCGCTGGCACAACCCGCTGTTCGACAAGTCGATGCGCGTCGAGCACCGCACCAACGCCGCCGAACAGGGCATGGCAGCCGCCCGGAACCTGCTGTTTCCCCATGCGCGTAAGCCGTTCGCGCCGGTGCCGTACTTCTGGTCCGATCAGTACGACATGAAGATCCACGCCTACGGCCACCTGCGTGGTAACGACGAGGTCGCCGTCGTCGACGGCGACCTCGCACAGCGACGTTTCGTGGCCGCGTACCGCAGCGGCGACCGTCTGGTCGGCGCCCTCGCCGTCGGCATGCCGCCCAAGGCCATTCGCCCGTGGCGGCAGGCCATCGCTACCGGTGCCGCCTGGACGGACAGGTGAACGACGAAGCAACCGCTTCGTCGCAGGGCGAGGCCGAGTGCCTCACAGCTGGCGCAGGATCACCGGGTCCTTGATCTTCTTGTCGGCCGCCCGGGTCCGCTCCTCCGGATCGACCTGCGCGCCGGACTCGGCGACCTCCAGGAATGTCCGCCGCCGGATCAGCTCGTCGAGGCGTACTGTCTCCTCGAAGACCTCCATGGTCCACTCGGGCCCGCTCGGCGCTCCGGTCGCTTCATCGACGACTGTGATCAACGGCATGGCGCAGAGGCTAACCGAATACTCCGACAGCCTGTCCCTCTCGGTCTGCCGCCCGGTGACCGGGCGCGGTTGATCCGTCGCAGGCCGGGTAGCTGAATACCCATGCGACTACCAACCCTGGTCAAGACCGCGGCGGCGGTCACCGTGACGGCCGCCGCCGGGACGGCGGTGAACGACACCTCCAATCGCTGGTACCAGCGGCTGCGCAAGCCGACCTGGCAGCCCCCGCCCGTGGCGTTCCCGCTGGCGTGGACGCCGCTGTACGCGCTGATCGCGGTGGCCGGCGCCCGCGTGCTCGACCGCGCCAGCGACGCCGACCGCGCCGCGTTCACCCGCGCCTACGCGCTCAACCTGGCCCTCAACTTCGGTTGGAGCGCGCTGTTCTTCAAGGCCCGCAGGCCCACCGCGGCGCTGGTCGAAATCGCCGCGCTCAACGCCTCCAACTTCGTGCTGCTCCGCCGCGCGTCGCGTGCCGATCGTGTCGCGGGCGTCGCGCTGGCCCCGTACGCCGCGTGGACGCTCTTCGCCACCGCGCTCAACGGCGCCATCGTCCGCCTCAACAGCAACAGGTGAGCCCGTGGGTCATCCTCATTCGTGCGCGAGGACATTGATCACGTGTCCGTCGGGATCCCTGACGAAGAATCGCCGCACACCCCATGGTTCTTCGGTCAGCTCGTGCACGATCTCCGCACCCGCAGCCCCAGGACCTGCGTGTAAAAGGCTTTGGCAGCCTCTAGTGACATGCTCTTGAGGTCCGGGACGATCCTGCTTACTGCCACATGGTGATCTTCGCGCCCACCCCACCGGTTGGCAACACACCGATCGGTGCCAGGACCTCTCGGTGTCAGTTTGTGTGACCTGAACGGGTGTCAACCACTCTCCACGTTGTACGAGGATGTCCCGTGAAGGCGAGGTTGTGAGCGTGACGTATCACGCGTACCCGAACAGGACCGACATGTCGACGGTGGTGGACGCGGCACGCCGCGGCGACCAGGCGGCGATGGACGAGTTGGTCTCGCACTATCTGCCACTGGTGTACAACGTCGTGGGCCGGGCACTGAACCGATCGGCGGATGTCGACGACGTGGTGCAGGACACGATGTTGAGCGTCGTGCGAGGGGTGGCGGGCGTACGCGATCCGCAGCTTTTCCGGTCGTGGCTGGTGGCCGTCACCATGAACGAGGTCCGGGCCCACAAACAGCACCGACACACCACGCCGGCGCCGCCAGAGGACATCGACAACCTGGTCGTCCCGGGGTCCGACTTCGAGGATCTGACCCTGACCCAGCTTCGCCTGTCCGATCAGCGCCGGGAGGTCGTCCTGGCCACGCGTTGGCTGGACGACGACCACCGCCACCTGCTGTCCCTGTGGTGGTTGGTCGAGGCGGGTCACCTCTCCCGCGCCGACCTGGTCGATGCCCTGCAGCTGGACCCACACCACGTGACCGTCCGCGTGGCCCGGATGAAGGCGCAGTTGGACACCGCCCGGCTGGTGGTGCGAGCCCTCGCCGCCCGGCCCGGCTGCGCCGGCCTGATCGAAACGGCCTCCGACTGGGACGCTCAACCGGCGCCGGTGTGGCGCAAGCGGTTGGCGCGGCACATTCGGGCCTGCGCGCACTGCCCAGACGCCACGGGGGATCTGGTTCCGGCCGAGCGGCTGCTGGTCGGCCTGGCGCTCACGCCGCTCCCGGCCGGCCTCGCCTCGGACGTCACGCAGAAGGCGTACACCGTCTCCAGCGCGTCGCAGGGCGTTGCGTCGGCAGGCGCGCGCGCGAAGACCGCCGGGGTGTTGCAGCAGGCACGCGTCGTGGCCCTGTCCCTGCCCAAGACCCTGGTCGGCGCCTTCGCGGCCGTCGCCCTGGTCGGAGGGGGAGGGATGGTCCTCGCCGGTTACACGGACGGGCCGAGGCAGCAGCCGGCGAGCGCGACAGGCGCCCAGCCCTCAACCGCGATCACCGAATCCGCCGCCGAGACCACCGCACCCGCGGTCGCGTCGCCGTCCCCGACGGCACTAGACGCGTCCCCGACCACCTCGCGCGCGACCTCCACCCCCACCAGGTCAGCGACGCCGACCAGATCGCCGACGCCGACCAGATCACCGACCAAGTCGCCGACCAAGCCTGCCAGCGCGTCGACCGGCGTGTCCGCCGCGGAACAACGTCTGCTGGTGCTGCTCAACGAGCGGCGCCGCGCGCTCGGGCTGCCCGAGGTCAAGATGCGCACGACGGAGCAACGCGCCGCGGAAGTCTGCGTGAAGCAGAACCTGGACGCGGGCACCATGACGCACTGCGGCCACGAGGTCCTGTTCGCATCCTCGGGCAACTCCTCACCCGAGCAGATGATCGAGACCTGGTTCAACAGTCCTCCGCACAAGGTGGCGCTGACCTACTCCAGCTCCCGCTTTGCCGGCCCCGCCATCGTCTCCAACGGCACCCGCCAGATCGCCGCCATCAACATCGACTACTGAAGCTTTCCGCACGTAGGAGTGGCGCAGCGCCGCCGGCGCGAGCGCCGGCCTGAGCGTGCACACGCTCCGTTTCTACGAGCAGGAGGGCGTCTTCGTCAGCCCCATACGCCGTGGGCCTGCCGGGCGTC